>JAFUHF010000019.1 GCA_017468985.1 Bacteroidaceae bacterium | reverse complement strand
TGATGGGTAGCATTCTCCTCTATTTCCGTCTTGGCTCTCATCACCACGCGGCCCTTTCCCGTTTCGTAGGCTTCCTTCACGCCTTGCAGGCCGTAGATGTAGCCTCCGGTGGGGAAGTCGGGAGCCGGCACATACTGCATCAGTCCGGTTACGTCTATCTCTGGATTGTCAATGTATGCAATCGAGGCATCGATCACCTCTGCCAAATTGTGCGTTGGAATATTGGTCGCCATACCCACGGCTATGCCGCTTGCTCCGTTGACCAGCAGGTTGGGAATGCGCGTGGGCATCACCGTAGGTTCCTGAAGGGTATCGTCGAAGTTGTTTACCATGTCTACGGTTTCTTTGTCAAGATCCTGCATCATGGCTTCACCCAGCGGAGTGAGACGGGCCTCGGTGTAACGCATGGCAGCTGCACCGTCGCCGTCTACTGATCCGTAGTTACCCTGACCGTCTACGAGCGTATAGCGCATGGCCCAGTCCTGAGCTAAACGAACCAAGGCTCCGTACACTGAGGAGTCACCATGAGGATGGTACTTACCCAGCACCTCACCTACGATACGGGCTGACTTCTTGTAAGGTTTGTCGTGCGTATTGCCTAAGCCCATCATGCCAAACAATATTCTACGGTGTACGGGCTTGAATCCGTCTCTTACGTCTGGCAATGCGCGAGCCACAATCACCGACATGGAGTAGTCTATGTAAGAGGTTTTCATCTCCTCTTCCAAGTCTACCTTAATAATTCTATCTTCTAATGCCATATATCTGTTAATAATTTACGGGGTCAAAAGTACAATTTTATTCTGACATTCGCACGCACGCGCAGTAACAAAATAATGCCAAAATCGCCGAATAGGCACTTTTTATTGCTCCTAAGGCCGCGAAGCCACTTTTTCGACCCATCCCCGATAGCAAATCGTGAGCTTATCTACAGAGCTTAAATTCGTCTTTTCTGTAAAGAGGGTTGATGTGCATTCAGGAAGACAACCTCACGCCTCCACATACCAACGATAGAGGCGACGTAGCCCCTCATCCAGATCCACCTGATGATGCCAACCTAAGCGGTGCAGCTTTGACTGGTCGGTGAGCTTACGCGCAGTTCCATCGGGCTTGTCGGCATTCCAAAAGATCTTACCTCCGTAGCCCACCACTTTCACGACTTGGTCTACCAGCTGGCGGATGCTCAGTTCCTTGCCTGTGCCGATGTTGATGTGGCAATTTCGCACTTCCCGAGTTCCGGACTCATAGGTATCGCGGAAGTCTACCTTCTCCATGACGAACACGCAGGCGTCTGCCATGTCTTCGCTCCAGAGGAATTCTCTCATGGCCTTGCCCGTGCCCCATATCTCTATGCTTACCTCTCCGTCTATGCCTCGGCGTATACCATAATTATATAGAATGTCCAAGATGTCAGTTTCAGTGGCATTGCCGTTGATGCCCTCCACGGGATGGCGGTTCAGGTCACGACGCAACTGGTCCCAATCGTCCATCATGAGACACTTTCCCAGATGGGCTTTGCGGAGTAAGGCTGGCAGTACGTGGCTCGTCTCAAGGTTGAAGTTGTCGTTGGGGCCGTAGAGGTTGGTTGGCATCACTGCAATAAAGTTAGTACCATATTGCAGGTTGTAACTCTCACAGAGTTTCAGTCCGGCTATCTTGCTGATGGCATAAGGCTCGTTGGTATACTCCAAGGGCGAGGTCAGCAGGCAGTCTTCTGTCATGGGCTGCGGAGCTTCGCGCGGATAGATACACGTGCTGCCGAGGAAGCAGAGCTTCTTCACACCGCTGAGATAGGACTGATGTATCACGTTGCACTCTATCTGCAAGTTACGCCATATGAAGTCTGCACGATAGCGGTTGTTGGCCATGATGCCACCCACGTAAGCGGCAGCAAGAAATACGTAGTCGGGCCTTTCCTTCTCGAAGAAGCGACTTACGCTGAGCTGATCGGTGAGGTCGAGTTCCTGATGGGTGCGCAGCAGAAAGTTGTGGTAGCCTTTCTGCCTGAGATTGGCGAGTATGGCCGAACCTACCAGCCCTCGGTGGCCGGCAACATAGATTTTGGCATCTTTTTTCATAGGTTAGTAGTGCGTAGGATTGCTATTCTTCGTCGATTTCTCGGTTGAGTTTCAGCTTGCGTACTTTCTTCATGTCGTGGCGCACCATGAGGCTCACCAGCTCCTGAAGCGACGTCTTCCTGGGATTCCATCCCAGCAGCTGCTGTGCCTTGGTGGGGTCGCCCAGCAGTTGGTCTACTTCCGTGGGGCGGAAGAAACGGGAATCTACTTCCACCAATACGCGGCCGCTCTGCTCATCATAGCCTTGCTCGTCCACTCCCTCGCCTCGCCACGCCACGGAGATGCCCACCTCGCGGAAGGCCAGCGTACAGAATTCCCTCACGGTGTGCATCTCACCGGTAGCAATCACGAAGTCTTCGGGCTCGCTGTGCTGCAACATGAGCCACATACACTCTACGTAGTCCTTGGCATAGCCCCAGTCGCGCTGGCTGTTGAGGTTGCCCAGATAGAGCTTGTCCTGCATGCCTTGGGCAATGCGTGCCACGGCCATAGAAATCTTGCGCGTCACGAAGGTCTCACCCCTGCGCTCGCTCTCGTGATTGAAGAGAATGCCGTTTACGGCAAACATGCCGTAGGCTTCGCGATAGTTCTTCACAATCCAGTAGGCATACTGCTTGGCCACGCCGTAGGGCGAGCGTGGATAGAAGGGTGTAGTCTCCCGTTGCGGCACTTCCTGCACCTTGCCAAACAGCTCGCTGGTGGAAGCCTGATAGATACGTGTGTGCTTCTCCATGCCAAGAATCCTTACGGCCTCCAGCAGTCGCAGCGTTCCGGTGGCATCGGCGTCGGCCGTATATTCGGGCACGTCGAAACTCACCTTCACGTGGCTCTGGGCGGCGAGGTTGTAGATTTCGTCGGGCCGCGTGAGCTGTATGATGCGTATGAGACTGCTGGAGTCGGTCATGTCGCCATAGTGGAGGTTGATGAGGCGCTCCTGCTTCATGTCGCGTACCCATTCGTCGAGATACAGATGCTCTATGCGGCCGGTGTTGAACGTGGAGCTGCGGCGCATAATGCCATGAACTTCATATCCCTTGTCAACCAGCAGCTCTGCCAAGAACGATCCGTCCTGACCCGTAATTCCCGTGATTAGTGCTACTCTTTTTGTCATAAATCTTCGTTCTTTTAGCTGCAAAGTTAATGCATTCGGCCCAATCCCAGCCATTTCCTCTATTAATAAATCCCTCAGGGTCGGAAACAATGATTTTATTTACTAACTTTGTAGGTCAATTATTAACATCACCGAAGAAAATATGAAAATACATTCGCTATTCACCAAGACCTTTTCCATGGCCATGCTGACGGTGGCCGTACCGGCCATGAGCCAGCGGTTAGCATTCAAGCAGTCTGAACTGAAGGAATGGCAGTTCAGCAAGGACCAGACGGCTTGGCAGTCAGTCACCATTCCCCATTCCTGCAATGCCCTTGACGGCCATTCGGCCAACTACCATCGCGGCAAGGCCTACTATAAGCGCACCATCAGCCTCAGCGGCAAGGAGCTTGCCCAGCCTGCATTCCTGCTCTTTGAGGGTGCGGCCCAGGCTGCCGAGGTTACTGTCAACGGTCAGAAGGTTGTACGCCACGAGGGCGGCTACACTCCCTTCGTTGTGCCCCTCAAGGGACTGCTCCGCCAGGGCGATAATGAGATTGGCGTGATGTGCGACAACAAGGAAGACATCAATCTGATTCCCGTTTCGTCAGACTTCAACAAGAACAACGGCCTCCACAATCCGGCCTACCTTCTCCAAATGAACTCTCTCTATCTGTGTCCCATTTCCCACGGCATCTACCGCCTCCATGTCAGCACGCCTACCGTGAACCGCCAGCAGGCCAAGGCGCTGATAGAGACTACCATTGTTAACGACGCTGCAAAGGACCGTAAATACTTTGTCCATACGGAGCTCATCGATGCCAGTGGACGCACCGTTGCCGAGGAGCAGCACACCTCGCTGCTCCAGGGGGGCAAAAGCACCCTGATGACCATCCCCCTGAAACTCCAGAACCCTCACCTCTGGGACGGTCTGGACGATCCTTATTTATATAAGGTACGCATATCGCTCTACAACAAGCAGGGCGGTCAGCTTCAGGACGTGGCCGAAACGAAGGTGGGCTTCCGCTTCTACGAGATGACGCGCCACGACGGTTTCTATCTCAACGGCCGCCACTATCCGCTGCGCGGTGTGTCCATGCATCAGGACATGGACGGACGGGCTTCGGCAGTGCTGAAGGAGAACTTCGACGCCGACTACAAGACGGTACAGGAGCTGGGATGCAACTTCCTGCGTCTGGCCCACTATCCTCACAACGACTATGCCTTCCGCCTGTGCGACTCGCTGGGCCTCGTGGTTCAGACGGAGATTCCCTGGGTCAACGTATGCGGAGTGAATGCCCAGCAACACTATTTCGACGTAATCCAGAAGCAAATGTGGGAGATGATCACCAACCTCTACAACCATCCAAGCATCTGCTTCTGGGGTATGTGGAACGAGCTCGACTCGTGGGGCAACAAGGACGAGCTTCAGGGCAAGATTGACACGCGCCGCGTGGTGAGTGAAACGGGCAAGCTCTACGACCTGGCCCGTGGTTTGGACCCCTACCGCAAGATTGGACTGACGGACGACAGCCAGTTCCAGCGCGAACACTATCCGCAACTCCGCGCCGACTACTATTCTGAAAACCGCTACAACGGATGGTACAACAACGTAGGCAAGACGGGCGAGTTCATCAAGCAGCTCAACAAGATTCACGACCTCATGGGCATCACCAACGTAGCTGAATATGGTGCAGGAGTGAACCCCTACTGCCACTCCACCGAGACTGACGAGGCCTATCTGCGCAAGGACGATACGCGCCACTTTGAGGAATATGGCAACTTCATCCACGAAACCCATCTTCGTCAGATCATCGACATGCCGTTCCTCAACTTCACGTCGCTCTGGATTCTCTTCGACTTCCCCGTGGCCAACCGCTTAGAGGGATATTATGACTCCGACGACGGCGTGAACTTCACCGAAAACGAAAGCCGCAAATACATGAACGACAAGGGGCTCATCACGCGCGACCGCAAGACGAAAAAGGACGTGTTCTACCTCTACAAAGCCTGGTGGAACAAGAAGGTGACCACCGTTCACCTCACGAGCACCCGACTGAGCTACTGGCCGGCCGACAAGCCCATCTACGTCAAAGTCTACAGCAATGCTCCGCAACTCACGCTCTATCAGGACGGCCGTCAGGTGGAGACCAAGACTTCGAGCGGCGAGAAAAGCGGAATCATATGGACCTTCGGTCCTCTGAAGTTTGCCGATGGAGCCAAGGAAGCCACCTTCAAGGTGACTGCCCCCGACGGCACCTCCGACCAACTCACTTGGAAAAAGCGCTGAATCAGCAGACCGCCACTTCAGGTGTGCCACGAAATGTTAATGCTTAGCAAGATGGAGCCCTCCCCTCGGGGGACGGGTTCCATCTGTTTTTATTGTTTCTTCCCTCATCAGGAAGGGCCATGCAGGTCTGCACGGACTTCTTATGCCCCAATGTGTCGTAAATACGATAATAATGTACTAAATTTGCAGACATATTTCAAAAACATAACTCTGGTAAGTATGCGTAAGTTCATCGTAATAATCGTTTGTTGGCTTTCGGTCCAGGCTCTGATGGCTGAAAGCAGAGATTTGAGAATGGAGCGTTCGTTCTGCGAGGCCCAGCCCGTTTGGGCTGAGGGACGAGAGGCAGAGCAGAACGTTTATCTGGCATTTCGCCACGTGATGGAAAGCGGCCGCAAGGCGCGACCCACCCTGGTAAGGCTAGCAGCGTCCACGGATTTCCGCCTCACGGTAAACGGACGGTTCGTTGGCCATGGCCCATGCGTGGCGGCTCATGACTTCTACCGCATCGATGCTTACGACATCACGCCCTACCTCCGTGAAGGCCGCAACGTGGTGGCCATTGAGGTGGCAGGCTACTACGTGGAGAGCTACTATCTGCTGAATCAGCCCTCCTTCCTTCAGGCCGAAATCGTGCAGGGCCGCCACATCGTGGCCGCCACGGGCAAGAGCGGATTCCAGGCCTACGAGCTGAAGCAGAGAGAAAGCCATTCGCCCAAACTCAGCTTCCAGCGCAGCACGGCCGAAGCCTACAGGATCAGCCCGGCGTTCAGCCAGTGGCAAACCGACGCAAACTGGACTGCACCGGAAGTGCATCTCGTCCGTCAGCCAGCGAAGCAGCTCATCGTGCGCCGCGTTTCCTACCCCGACTATCGGCTCCACGACGCCGCCATTGTCAATCCCGACAACAAGGTCTATCGCTTCTCGTGCAACAGTAGCGGATTTCTGGGTATGAAGCTGCACGTTTCAAGCGACGCCCTTCTCCGAGTGTGCTTCGACGAACTGCTGGGTGACGATGGCCACGTGAACCACCGCCGTTTAGGCTTCGACGCCAGCGTGGCTTACGAACTCTCCCCTGGCGACTACGAGCTGGAAACCTTCGAGCCCTATACGATGCAGTACGTAGAGTTTCGCACCGAGCACGGAAGCGTCAATATAGAAAAGGTATACATGCGCGACTACTGCAATGCCGACGTCAAGAGAGCTACCTTCCAGAGTGGCAATCAGGAGCTCGACCGCCTGTTTGAAGTAGCGCGCGAAACCCACCGCCAGAATGCCTTGGACATCTTCATGGACTGCCCCTCGCGCGAGCGCGCCGGATGGTTGTGCGACAGCTACTTTTCCTCGCGCGTGGCGTTCGACATGTCGGGCCACACTCGGCTGGAGAAAAACTTCATTGAGAATTACCTCCTGCCCCAGCGCTTCAAAGACATCGACGCAGGCATGCTGCCCATGTGCTATCCCTCCGACCATTGGAACCACAACTACATCCCAAACTGGGCCATGTGGTTCGTACTGGAACTGGAGGAATATCTGCACCGCAGCAACGACCGCGAGATGGTGGACGCCCTGAAAGGCCGCGTCTACGACCTCGTGAATTACTTCAAGCCCTTCCTGAACAGCGACGGACTGCTCGAAAAACTTTCGCATTGGGTGTTCGTAGAATGGTCTGAGGCCAACAGCCTGGTACAGGACGTGAGCTACCCCAGCAACATGCTCTATGCCGAGATGCTCGACGTAGTGAGCCGGCTCTATGCCGACCCTGCGCTCCACCTTCAGGCCGAGCAAGTGCGCCAGACCATCCGCCGGCAGGCCTACGACGGCCGCTTCTTCTGCGACAATGCCGTGCGCGTAAATGGAAAGCTGCAGCTCTCGGGAAAGCACACCGAAGCCTGCCAGTATTATGCCTTCTTCCTTAAAACGGCCACGCCGGAAACCTATCCCGAACTGTGGCGAATCCTGCGAGACGAGTTCGGGCCATCACGCAAGCAGACCAACCCCTACCCCGACGTGCCCTTTGCCAATGCCTTCATCGGCAACTATCTGCGCCTCGAAATGCTGTCGCAGGCTGGACTCTCGAAGCAGATTCTCTCCGAGACCGTGGCCGAATATACCAAAATGGCCCAGCTCACCGGCACCCTGTGGGAAAACATGAGTACCGTAGCCAGCTGTAACCACGGCTTCGCAGCCCACATTGAGCACGTATTGCTGCGCGACATTCTGGGCCTCTACGACGTAGACCCGACAACGAAGACCGTCACCCTGCGCTTCATAGACAGCGGCCTGACCCACTGCAAAGGCTCCATGCCCCTGGACAAAGACCATATCGATTTGGAGTGGCAGCTCAAGGACGGCGTGTTTAACTATCAGCTCCACCTGCCCAAGGGCTACAAAGTCAAGCTGAGCCCCACGTCCCTGCCCTGCAAGAGGAAATAACGAGGACCGCCCCTCTCCATCCGGCAAACGCCGGACGAGCCGCACAGAACATTCGCCATAGCATCTTTCACTTTCTACAAAAAAGTGGCAAGACCTTGTAGTTTTTGTGCCTTTCTTGCGACTAAGGGACAAAAACATTACAAAACTACAGACATAATGAACCAGAAAGAACAAGCGTTTGAACAACTGGTGAGAGAACATAAGGCCACCATCTATACCGTTTGCTACATGTTCAGCAAGGATCAGGACGAGGTGGCCGATCTCTTCCAGGAGTGCCTCATCAACCTGTGGCGCAGCTGGCCCAACTTCGAAGGACGCAGCGACGTGAGGACATGGATTTATCGCATCAGCCTGAACGTATGCGTCAGTCTTGACCGTAAGCGGCGGCGCCATCAGACCATTCCACTGACAATGGACATCAATCCCTACGAGGAAGATAGCCAGGACTCGCGCCAGATGGAAATTCTTCGCCAGCGCATCAACCAACTGCCCACCTTCGACCGCGCCATCGTGTTGCTATGGCTGGAAAGCCTGAGCTACGACGAGATAGGTACCATCGTAGGCATCACGGCAAAGAACGTCAGCGTGCGGCTGGTACGCATCAAGGAGCAACTCAAGAGAATGAAATAAAAGCTTATCGTAGATTCCGGAACTACGTCCAATTACTCATCAATTTAAAAGCACCATTATGGAAACTCAGACAAATCATAACACTATTCCCGTAAATGAAATGGATGATCTTCGAGAGCAAATAGCCCTCTTCAAGCAGCGGCTGAACCAGCAGGAAATCATCAACGACCGCCTCATGCGCCATTCTATGAATGCCCGTCTGGGCATCTTCACCAAGGCCAGCGTCATCATTGACGTCATCGGTCTCTTTCTCACGCCCATCATATTCGTAGCACTCCACAGAATAGGCATTCCATGGTATTTCGGCATCGTCGTGCCGCTGATGGTCATTGCAGAACTGGCATACAACATATCCAGCCATCGCCTGTTGCAACGCCTCTTTGCTGTAGGCACCGACTTGGTAAGCGTTCGCCGCGGCCTGCTCCGCTTCAAGCGGACAGAGCGCCTGTGGATGCTCATCTCCGTACCACTCATCCTTCTCTGGATGCTCGCCTTCTATTGGCAGATGGGCCTCTTCTCTGGCGAACTGACAGGCAAAAGCGCAGCAGGAATCGTCATGTCCGCCATGGGCATCTTCTTCGGACTCCTCTTTTGCTTTATCTTCTTTGCCTGGGAGATGCATCGCGTGAACCATTCCATCCGTGAAATTGACGAACTCTCCAGAGAGTAGCCTCCATTGCAAACTGTTGAAACCCTCTCTTAGAAACTACGCTGCGCCGGCCTCACAGCCGGCGCAGTTCTATATTAGTGTTTCAATAACTTCTTTCCGTTTACAATGTTTATGCCCCTCTGAAGCGCGTCGCGATGAATTCCGCTAACGGAATAGATGGCAGCCTTTCCCCTATCCGAAGGGCGAGGAGAAGATTGAATTCCTGTCGCACCCGACTGCTGCTCTCAGAAATGAACAACATTCCTCGGCAACGGTACCAGTGCCCATTCCGAAGCTGTGGTGATGACTTGCGCAGGCGATTTGTGGTGCTTCTCCGCAATGTTTCAACTGGTTGGAACTTTGCGATTCACCCGTACTGATTTTCACGGCCACGCGCTGACCTTCCTGAGGCTTTACTCCCAGAGCTTCATAAATCGTCTGGAGCGATTCTGAGGAAATCTCGCTGGTAAAGTAAATGTGGGCTTGTGCTATCATCACCAGCGATGTGGAAAGCATTACGATGAATAAAAGAGATTTCTTCATGTTCTTACGTATTTTATATTACGATGCACAGTTATGGCTATTTCCATGTGTCATCCTGATACAGAATTCGATGATAAATTCCAATTTTACAGAAAATATCCCTTCGTAGCTTCTGCTTCACGATATATACACGTGTAAATTGGCATGTCCATGACCGAATCACGGTTTTTACACGTGTAAATTGGCATATCCGCGACCGAATCACGGTTTTTACACGTGCTAATTGGCATATCCGCGACCGAATCATGATTTTTACACGTGCTAATTGGCACGTCCTTGACCGAATCACGGTTTTTACACGTGCTAATTGGCATATCCGTGACCGAATCTTGATTTTTACACGTGCTAATTGGCATATCCGCGACCGAATCTTGATTTTTACACGTGCTAATTGGCATGTCCGTGACCGAATCTTGATTTTTACACGCAATATTTGACCTTCCCACTTCTGATGTATGAAAATCACACTTAATATTTCGTTCGA
>JAFUHF010000018.1 GCA_017468985.1 Bacteroidaceae bacterium | reverse complement strand
TGTGGGAGCAACGATTTCCACCTGGTAAAAATTACCGCGCTGTGGGAGCAACGATTTCCACCAGGTGGTGGAAAAGAAGCTAAGGTAGGGGAAAAGTCAATGCATTCGGCTTTGCCAGAAATCTACGTAGCGTTGAGCAACCTTTTCGAAATGATGGTGCTTCTGTATGTACTCCAAGCTCTGCTTGGACAGTTCGGGTATGCGCTCGCGGTGCTCAACGAGCTGTTTCAGTGCCTGATATACGCTTTCCTCATTGGGCTCCACATTGATGATGGGCCGCAGGCGCGTTTCGCCCAGAATCTCATAGTTCTCGGGCTCGCCGCCACCTACCACCACCAAACCTTTCGACATGCCCAGCAGGGCGTTCATGGCTGGCGTATAGGAATAGAGCTGGTCGAGCATCACGTCGGAGGAATCGAGGAGTGTGCGATATTGCTCATAGGGCACGGACTCTGCACGGCTCACAAGGCAATGGTCGGACATTTCGCGCTCCACGCGCTGAAGGGCTGCAAGCATGATGTCGGTACCTTTGTACTCACTGCGTTCGCGCTGAATGCCAATAAAAAAGCGAACGAAATGGGGAGCAATGACGTGACGCAACACGGTGCCCGAGGGCTTGACGGGAAAGGGGATGAACTGCAACTTCTCTGCATAGTAAGGGCGATAGGCTGCATCGTACTCGTAGAGGCCCGAAACGATGCCGTCGCAGTCGGCGGCGATATGCCGATTGAGTTCGCCTTTGGGACCACGCAGCCAGTCGCGCTCCCAGGCCTCAGTGTCGGCATTGTGGTGGAGATGGGACCCCAGATTGAAATCGCTGTAACGAAACGTATGTCCGTCCATGCCTGCCTTCACCCAATAGTAGTCCATGCCGAAGGCCCCCATGAAAAGGCTGCGGTTTTGCCTACGCAGTTTTTCATAGAAGGAATAAATGCGCTCTGCCTTAAAACTGAGAAAAACGGGGTTGATGAGCTGTACCACATCGTAACCCCTGAGTCGGGGCCAGAGGGTGAGCACGTCCTTTAAATATAATAAGGAGTGGAGGCGTCCCTGCGAGCGGCGCCGGAGGTCAATGTCGCGACGGTAGTCTTTCCATCCGTCGCCGTCGGACACGACGGTAACCTCGTGGCCCAAGCGGCGCAGGCCCTCGGCGAGAGTCCAGTGTACGTTGCTGTATTCTCCTAATAAAAGTATTTTCATTTTCAGGCCAAAGTTAGCATTTATAAACGGGATTATCGTAACTTTGCCTATAAAATTATGCAGCAGCCAGACTCTACGGACAACCAGCACAAACCTAAGGCCTACGACCATGTGTTGAAATACACGGGCCTGTTTGGCGGCATTCAGGGCATCATCGTGGTGCTCTCGGCCGTGCGCAACAAGTTTGCCACTATGTTGCTGGGGCAGGTGGGCATGGGCCTCATCGACCTCTACAACCACGCCATGGGCCTGCTGAGCAACGCCACGCAGTTTGGCATTCCAGTGACGGCCGTAAGGAAACTCTCGAAACTCCACGAGGAGGGACAGACGCAGCAGATACGGGACTACATCACCGTGATACGCAGCTGGAGCACGCTCACTGCCTTGGCCGGAGCCTTGCTCTGCATGGCGCTCGCGCCGCTGATGAACCGCATGGTGATTCCCACCGACGACCCCACCCTGCCTCACTTCAACTATACGTTGCAGTTCATGCTGCTGTCGCCCATCGTGGCCTGCCTCACCATATCGGGTGCCGAGCTGGCCATTCTGAAAGCCCTCAGAAAGTTACGCGAGCTGTCGGTGGCCACGCTCATAGGAACGCTCACCACGCTGCTGCTCACCGTGCCTTTCTATCTGCTTTTCGGACTCAGGGGCATCGTGCCGGCCCTGGTGATGAGTACGCTGGGGGCCATGCTGGTGAACCTCAGCTTTTCGCTGCGCGTGCAAGCCTGGCAGGCGCGCCCCTTCTCACTGAGCACCCTGCGGCGCGGTACGGAAATGATACGCCTCGGCCTCTCCTACGTACTGGCCGGCACCGTGGCCTCGGCGGCCGAAATGGCGGCGCGTGCCTACATTGCCAACCACGGCTCTACGGCCGAAGTGGGGCTCTACAGCGCAGGTTGCATCTTGACCGTATCCTATGCCCGACTCATCCTGATGAGCATGGATGCCGACTACTTTCCGCGCCTGTCGGGCATCATGGGCAAGCGTCGGGAAATGAATCGCATGATCAACAGCCAGCTCGAAGTGTGCGTATTGCTGATGGGGCCGTTTCTGATTTTGTTTTCGCTATTTCTGCCACTCATGATTCACCTCCTCTTTACCGAGGAATTCTTGGCCGCCAGCAGCATGGCCCTCTGCGCCATGTTCTCCATGTACTTCAAGGCCGCCACCGCCCCCATAGCCTACTCCTCGCTGGCTAAAGGTGACTCCGTGGTATATTTCACGATGGAATTCCTCTACTATGTGGCGTTTCTGCTGCTCATCATGTTGGGCCACACGCTCTGGGGGCTCCCAGGCTGCGGCATAGCGCTGTCGGTGGCCAATCTGTTTGACCTCCTGCTGATTTCCACCGTCTACGGCGTGCGCTACGGCTTCCGCTTCACGGGCAAAGCGCTGATGATCATCGTGAGCCAGGGCGTATTGCTGGCAGCCGGACTCTGGATGGCCGCACAGCAGGCACTGAGCCTGAAATACGGAGTGGGATTGCCCGTGCTGCTGCTGTCAGGAGGCCTGTCACTATGGATGCTCCACCGCGAGACCACACTGCTTCAGAGCCTGCGCTCCTTACAGCAACGCCTGAGGCATCGCTAACCCCACCCCTTGGCACGAGGAAAAAGGAAAGAAAAGCGCCATAAAATTGACAAACGAATATTTTCTGACGATTTTTCTTGACAAAATGTATAGTATTTACGAAGAAAATCTTAATTTTGCAGTGGAATTAAGAAATTAAAAGAGACTAAAAGATGAAAGCAGAACAAGTAATTGATGATCTGAAAAGAAGATTCCCCAATGAGCCAGAGTATTATCAGGCCGTGACGGAAGTATTGAAATCTATCGAAGATGTTTACAACGAGCACCCCGAGTTTGAAGCCAGCAACCTGATAGAACGGCTGTGCATCCCCGACAGGATTCATAGTTTCCGCGTTACATGGGTGGACGACAAGGGCAAGGTACAGACCAACATGGGCTACCGCGTACAGCACAGCAACGCCATTGGCCCGTATAAAGGCGGCCTCCGTTTCCACGCCTCGGTGAATCTCTCTATCCTGAAGTTCCTGGCTTTCGAACAGACCTTCAAAAACTCTCTTACCACCCTGCCCATGGGCGGTGCAAAGGGCGGCTCTGATTTCAGTCCGCGCGGAAAGTCGAACGCCGAAGTAATGCGTTTCTGTCAGGCCTTCATGACGGAACTCTGGCGCAATATTGGTCCGGACACCGACGTACCGGCCGGCGACATCGGAGTGGGCGGCAGAGAAGTGGGCTACCTGTTTGGATGGTATAAGAAGCTCACGCGCGAACACACTGGTACGCTCACCGGCAAAGGCCTGGAATTTGGCGGATCGCTCATCCGTCCCGAAGCAACGGGTTATGGCAACGTATACTTCCTGAAGCACATGCTCGCCACGCGCGGCATAGCGCTTAAGGGAAAGACCGTATGCGTTTCCGGTTCGGGCAACGTGGCACAATATACGGCCGAAAAACTCCTGCAAGAAGGAGCCAAGGTGGTGACGCTCTCTGATTCCGATGGTTACATCTACGATCCCGACGGCATAGACCGCGCAAAGCTGGATTACGTCATGGAACTCAAGAACCTCTACCGCGGACGCATTCGCGAATACGCTGAGCAGTATGGCGTAAAATATGTAGCCGGCGCACGCCCATGGGGCGAAAAGTGTGACATTGCCATGCCGAGTGCCACGCAAAACGAGATTAACGCCGACGATGCACTGACACTCGTAAACAACGGATGTATTGCCGTGTCAGAAGGTGCTAACATGCCCTCCACCCCCGAGGCCATCAAGATCTTCCAGTCGAACGGCCTGCTCTACGCACCGGGCAAGGCATCGAATGCCGGAGGCGTATCCGTGTCGGGCCTTGAAATGACCCAGAATGCGAACCACCTGAACTGGAGCAGCAAGGAAGTAGACGAAAAACTGCAGAACATCATGGCCGACATTCACGCACAGTGCGTAAAATACGGCACCCTGCCCGACGGCAGCGTGGACTACGTGAAGGGAGCCAACGTATCGGGCTTCATGAAAGTAGCCAAAGCCATGATGGCTCAAGGCATACTGTAAGTAATGACTCTTCGTTATGGAGAAGGCGCGGCTTCCGACATCGGAAGCCGCGCTTTCAGTTTAGGTCATCGAAGCAGTAGGATTGAAGTGGTTTTCTCTTTTAACCACCCCTGTCCACTACTATTTAAAATCGGGCAATATTATCACCGCAGTTCCGCTTAGTATGGAAAGAATTACGTAAATTTGCTCATCAAACTTCAAAATCAGAGATATGCTTAAAAGGACATTCATCACAGAGTGTTTACTCCTGCTTGCAGCAACAGGCTTCAGGGCCGAAAGCCTTACCGACTATGTGAACCCCATCATCGGCACCGACAACCACGGCCACGTATTTGTAGGTGCCAACGTGCCATTTGGAGCCATACAGGCAGGTCCCTCACACATTGGTCAGGGATGGGACTGGTGCTCGTGTTATAACTATACGGACGACACCATACTCGGATTCAGCCACTTGCACATCAGCGGTACGGGATGTTCAGACCTGGGAGACTTCCTGTTTATGCCCGTAACAGGCAAAGTTGGGCTGAGCCGTGGAAAGAAGGAAGACCTTCAGAGCGGCTACTTCTCCACCTATAGCCATAGCCGTGAAACAATGCGCCCTGGATATTACGCTGTGGAGCTCGACCGATATAACATCAAAGTGGAACTCACCACAACAGAACGCGTGGCCATCCACCGCTATACCTTCCCCGAAGGCACCAGCCTGCCCAAGGTGGTGATCGACACAGAGAATGGAAACGGCGACATACCAATGGACTGCCACCTCAAAATGGTAAACGACAGCACCGTAGTGGGTTACCGCATATCGCGCGGTTGGGCACAGCGGCAGTATGCCTTCTTTGCCGCCATCTTTTCGCAGCCCATCAAGGAGTGGCAGCTCTCCATACGCAACTTTGCCGTTCCCGGCAACGAGCTCACCAACCCACGCGCCTATGGCGTGGCCTCGTTCGCACCGCTGAGCAAGGGCGAACTGCAAGTGAAAGTGGCCATATCAGGAGTGAGCGAAGAAAATGCGCTCATGAACCTCCGGCAAGAAATGCCCGGATGGAACTTTGAGCAGACACGCGCCACAGCCGATGCTTTGTGGAACAAGGAATTGGGACGCATTCAGGCAGAGTTCCACAGCGACGTGGAACGTACTTCTTTCTATACGGCGCTCTATCATGTGATGATTGCTCCACAGCTGTTCTGCGACATCAACGGCGACTACCGCGGTTCTGACGGGAAGGTACACCTCGGAGCCGACTTCAAGAATTATACCACATGGTCGTGCTGGGACACCTATCGCAGCTACCATCCGCTGGCCACCCTCATACTGCCCGAAATGCAACGAGACTGGTATAAAACCATTCTGCACATCCATCAGGAGCAGGGCTTTTTGCCCATCTGGCACCTCATGGGCAATGAAACAGGCACCATGGTAGGCATCTCGTCCGTACCCATTCTGGCCGACATGTGTCAGCGCGGCTTCGTGGCAAAGGAAGACCTCAACGAGGCTTATCAGGCCATGTGTAAAACGATGGGTCTGAATTTCCGTGATCTGGACAAAATGAATAAGTATGGCTACGTACCAGTAAGCGACGAAACACGCGAGGACGTTGCCAAGTCGCTGGAATATGGTCTGAACTTCTGGAGCCTGGCCCAAGTAGCCAAAATGTTGGGCAAGGACGAGGACTACCGTCGCTACACGGAACTCTCGAAAGCCTATCAGAAGCTCTACGACCCTGCAACGGGCTTTATTCGTCCGAAGGATGCCGAGGGCCACTTTGAAAGTGCCGAAGGTTTCAACCCCAACTATCAGACCAAGAGCTACACCGAGGGAAATCCTTGGCAATACCTCTGGCTCGTGCCCCACGACGTTTCTGGACTCATCAAGGCCATGGGCGGAAAGAAAGCCTTTTCGGCAAAGCTTGACGGGCTGTTTACGGCTTCAACCGATTTGGGCGAAAACGCCGCTTCCGACATCGCCGGACTCATTGGTCAATATGCCCACGGCAACGAACCCAGCCACCACATCATCTATCTCTACAACTACGTGGGCGAGCCGTGGAAAGCAGCCAATCGCCTGCGCGAAACGATGAGCACCTTCTATCAGGACGGTCCGGCCGGACTGGCAGGAAACGAAGACGTAGGCCAAATGTCGGCATGGTACATCCTATCTGCCATAGGACTTTATCAGGTTGAGCCTTCTGGCGGACGCTACCTGTTTGGCAGCCCCATTGTGGACCATGCCATCCTGGACCTCGGCTATGGCGACAAGTTGACCATCAACGTAAAAAACAACAGCGAGACCAACAAATATGTTCAGAGCATCTCGCTGAACGGAAAGAACTATCCCCTCACTTACATTGACTACACCCAGCTGCGCAACGCAACGATCGACTTCACGATGGGCCCACGTCCGTCCAAGTTCGGCGTAGCCTCCTCCACCTGGCCCGTCAGCAGATAGCAACGAAAAGTCGGTTCTGAAACCTCCTTACGAAGTTTCGGACCGACAAACCTTACGATGATATTCCAAATCGGACGAAGCGATTACTTTATCGCAACCTTCTTTCTGTTCACGAAATAGATGTCTCGAGGGGTAGGAATGCCTTGAATTGCGCGACCGTCTACGGTATAGTACGTACCCATGGCAGCGTTAGCCTTGACAGAGTGAATTCCGTTTGTACTTGCAACGATGATGCCATCGGATTTGATACTATAGTCTACAAGAATTTACACAAATTCTTACCTTTCATCACCACTCTTACACTCCTCAATACCACATGGAATTTTCATGATTCGGTCGCTGACACCCCGAATACCACGTTCCAAAATCATTATTCGTCGCGGACATGCCAATTTACACGTGTAAAAACCATGATTCGGTCGCGGACGTGACAATTAGCACGTGTAAAAAATGTGATTCCGTCACGGACATGCCAATTAGCACGTGTAAAAACCATGATTCCGTCACGGACATGCCAATTTACACGTGTAAAAACCGTGATTCGGTCGCGGACATGCCAATTAGCACGTGTAAAAAACGTGATTCGGTCGAGGACATGCCAATTAGCACGTGTAAAAACCGTGATTCGGTCGCGGACGTGCCAATTAGCACGTGTAAAAAACGTTGAAGAGTAGAGGACTTGCCCATTTATACGTGATAATGTACGGAATCATATCCACGCTTCAAAACAATACCTTAGACAAAGAATAAGACTTTCACGCGTTTCCAAAATCTCTAAAAGAAAAATCTCCAAACCAAGACAGCTTGATTCGGAGATTTTGAATATTGTGATAATCTTAAATCTTACCTACATTTAATCAACTGGCCTACGCGAAGCCGTGACTTACGCGAAAGTCCGTTGAGCTTGCAAAGCTGGTCTATCGTCATACCATGCTTTTTACTGATGGAGAAAAGGGTTTCGCCACGTTTAACCTTATGAATGGCCGAAAGCGAAGTGCTTTGAGACGGTGCAACTTCTGCCGCAGCAAGCTCCTCTTCAGCCAAATCGGCTGCCGTTGCCAGATGCTGGTCATCCTCCTTCTGCGTAATGCTGGCTAAATCGTAACCATTCTTGTTGCGATAAATATAATAATCACCCGTTACGTCCTGATTAGCAAAATCGAAGAGCAAAGCAGGGTCGATGGGGTCACCCAGCAGTCGCGTTTCGAAATGAAGGTGAGAGCCACGCGCGTTTCCACTGATACCACCCAAACCGATGGGCTGGCCTGACTTCACATACTGATCTTCTTTCACCAAATGTTTCGAGAAATGGGCATAGACCGTTTCCAAACCATTGGCATGACGAATCACCACATACTTACCGTAACCACTACCCGTTCCTGCGATTCTCACCTTTCCGCTGAAAGCTGCATACACAGTGTCACCAATGTAGAGCTTCACATCAATGCCCTTATGCTGGCGACGGAAACGCGGACGATAGCCGAAGTTTGACGTAACGTTGCGGCTGGGCACAGGCATAGAGAAGTCGCGCAGGTCTATCTTATAATAGAGCGGTTTGCGAGCACCTTTGTAGGCATCTACTGCATCATGCGTCCAGGTGGTATATAGATTTGAAGTAGTGATGGTAATCTCTTTCTGAATGGAGCGTTGCATGCTCACTGAATCAATGGCCTTGAGCTGTTTGTCCATTTTGGCCTGGCGTGCCATGAGGTCCTGCCCCATTGCCGAAACAGAACAGAACGCTGCGACAGCGAGCAACTGAACTTTTAGTATGTTTCTGTATGTCATTTTCTACGTAATTTTTGGCTCATCGAAACGTAAAATCACGCCTAACATGAGCCAACACTTGATTTACAAACGCAAATATACGAAGAAATATTGCTCTGACAAAGAAAAGGGATGAATATTTATGATTATTTAAGATATCGCAGACCAATTGACGTTGGTTTTACGCATAAGACGCAATTGTTTCCACATGATCTGATTTTTGGGCAAATCTCCTCTGGGATCTTCGTCCACTACGCGAATGGCCATTTCTCGGGCTCGTTCCATCAGTGGAGCATCGGCCGTAATATGCGCAATTTTCAGATCAAAAATCATACCACTTTGCTGGGTGCCTTCCAAGTCACCTGGGCCTCGCAATTTCAAGTCTTCCTCAGCAATTCGGAATCCGTCAGTGGTTTCACACATGATTTCTATGCGTCGATGCGTGGTTTCAGAGAGTTCATAGCCCGTTGACAGCAGGCAATACGACTGCTCAGCGCCACGTCCTACCCTTCCGCGTAGCTGATGAAGCTGGGCCAGCCCGAAGCGCTCTGCATTCTCAATGACCATCACTGATGCGTTAGGCACATCCACTCCCACTTCAATTACCGTAGTGGAAACCAAAATGTGGTACTCGCCGGACTGGAACCGTTGCATGACCTCTGCCTTCAGGTTGTTCTTCATTTGACCATGCAACATGCCCACACGAAACTCTGGAAACAACTCGCAAATCTGGCCAAAACCTTTTTCTAAGTTCTTCAGGTCGAGCTTTTCATTTTCTTTTATTAAAGGAAAAACATAATACACCTGATGTCCATTTTCTATCTCGTTGCGCACCAGTTGAATGAGTTTTTCCGGCGCTTTTTCGTAGACATGAAGCGTTTTGATGGGTTTACGCCCGGGCGGAAGTTCGTCTATGACGGAAACATCCAAATCTCCATATACCGTCATGGCCAATGTACGTGGAATTGGCGTGGCCGTCATCACCAGAATGTGGGGAGGCTCTTCATTCTTAATCCATAGCCGTGAACGCTGCACTACGCCAAAACGGTGCTGCTCGTCGATCACGGCCAGACCAAGATTGCGGAATTGCACCATGTCGCCCAAAACGGCATGCGTTCCGGTCAGGATATGCACACTGCCGTCAGCCACGCCCTGCAATACGGCTTCACGCGCCTTGCCCTTTACGTTGGACGTAAGAAGTGCCACCCTTACCCCCACCTTGGAAAGCAATCGGGAAAGCGTGGTATAATGCTGCTCTGCCAAGATTTCTGTGGGAGCAACCAGACTGGCCTGATAGCCGTTGTCAAGTGCAATGAGCATGGACATGACAGCCACCATGGTTTTACCACTACCCACATCGCCTTGCAATAGCCGATTCATCTGACGTCCACTACCCACGTCACGACGGATTTCCTTTATGACGCGCTTCTGTGCTCCCGTAAGTTCAAAAGGAAGGACTTCGTGATAGAACCGCAAAAAGTATGAGCCAATGGTAGCAAATTTAAAACCACGATATTTAATGGTGCGACTCTTGGCATAGTTCGCAATGTTGAGTTGTAAGTAGAACAGCTCTTCGAACTTCAGTCGCTCTTCCATACGCGGCACTTGCTGCATAGAATCAGGAACATGAATCTTTCGGATGGCTTCATCGCGACTTACGAGTCCCTGCTCCCGTACAATGTAGTCGGGCAGCGTTTCCGGCAGTTCTGCAGCATGCAGTTGCTTCAGAACGGCCTGAACAAGGCCTGCCAACACGTTCGAGGTAAGCCCACTCCGACGCATTCGCTCCGTTATCCGATAAATGGGTCGCAACGTCGTGAAACGGTCTTCATCATGCTCGTTATCCACAGCATCAAGCTCTGGGTGGGCCACATTGTAACTACCATTGAACAATGTAGGTTTACCCAGCAAAAGGTAGGTCTTGTGGAGTTTCACACTACGCTGTATGGCTTTCAGCTGATTAAACCATACCAACTTCAACAGCCCAGTTCCGTCGGTAAAGGTGGCCTCCATTCTCCGAGTGCGTCCATTGCCCTGCTCTGTGAGTTCAATGATCTGCCCCAGTAGTTGCACATACTGCATATGATCTGAAAGCGTATTGATGGTATATATCTTGGAACGATCAATGTATTTTTGTGGAAAACATTGCAGCAGATCCCCAATGGTTCTCACCTCTAACTCCTCGTTGAGCACTCTGGCCCTGTTGGGGCCAACACCAGGTAGATACTGAATGTTTTGATCGAGCACGCTATACATAATGAGCGCAAGATTAAGTCAGAGCACCTTTTCCGGAGAGTATTTCACGGGCTATGGCAAGATCAAACGGTGTAGTAATCTTGATATTCTCTCTGTTTCCGGGAATCAGTGATATAAGCCCCCCATCCTGCTCCACCACGGAGGCATCGTCGGTAAAACCTTCATGATAAGTCTGCCGATATGCCCGTCGAAGCACTTCTAACGGAAACACTTGTGGGGTCTGCACAGCGTAATACTCCTGACGGTTCACAGCATGTGACAGTCCCGTTTCTCCGTCAATTCGACGCAGTGATTCTACCACACTGAGTACGGGAACTACGTTTTTTCCCTCATGAGCCAATTGGAAAGCATGACGTATCACCTCAGAGGCAACAAAGGGACGAACACCGTCATGAATGGCCACCACGGCATGTTTTTCTTCCTCAGGAAGGGCATTCAGGCCATTCAGGACGGAGTGGAAACGCGTTGCACCACCCTTGACCACCGTATGCGAAACAGCAAATGTAGACGCACGGCAAAGGCGATCCCAATAGGCCATCTGCTCCTGAGGCAGAACCAAGACGAGGCCTGCTTCAGGCAATGCAGCACGAAAGCGTTCTATGGTATGCATCAAAATGGGTTTTCCTTCGATTTCAAGGAATTGCTTAGGAACATCACTACCCATTCTACGGCCACTGCCTCCTGCAACGATCACCACATAGTCCAGGCCGCATTCCGGATTCTGCATCGCCATCTTCACTGAAATTCTGATTATACCATATTATAATATGGTGATTTGTCCCTCACTTCAGACATTGCTGATAATGTCTGACGGTTTCGCGCAAGCCTAAGTAGAGCGCATCACATATCAGCGCGTGGCCGATGCTCACTTCGTCGGTCCAGGGAATGGTCTGATGATAGAAGGCCAGGTTTTGCAGCGAAAGGTCATGGCCTGCATTGAGACCAAGGCCGCAGCTACGGGCTGCTTCTGCTGCTTTTATAAACGGACGGATGGCTTCTTCGCGACACCTGGGGTAATCCACGGCGTATGGTTCGGTGTAGAGTTCCACCCTGTCAGCACCAATAAGGGCGGCTTGTTCCACCATTTCAACATCGGCCGCCACAAACAGAGACGTACGGATGCCAGCGGCACGAAATTGTGCCACTACGTCTCGCAAAAAGGTTTGATGCTTCTTGGTGTCCCACCCTGCATTGGACGTAATCTGATCAGGACTGTCTGGAACAAGGGTTACCTGCGTAGGCCGCACCTCGGTAACCAATTGAATGAAGGATTCTGAAGGATAACCTTCAATATTAAATTCCGTGGTGAGCAACGGACGCAAGTTTCTTACATCTTGATAACGAATGTGTCGCTCGTCAGGCCGGGGATGGACCGTGATGCCATCGGCGCCAAACATTTCGCAATCGCGTGCCACACGTATCACATCCGGATTGTTGCCGCCTCGGGCATTTCGGAGGGTGGCTATTTTGTTGATGTTTACACTCAGCTTTGTCATATAATTTTCAGTTCAAATAATAAGGTTCTGCCAAACGAGGATATCACTCATGAACTTTATGACTCATAAATTTTAGCATTCTATTTATAAATCGTAAATTAATCTGTAACTTTGCACTCTGCAAAAGTACGAAAATCTTTCAGTTTAGATTCTGGAATAAATAGAAAATAGTTTGATGGAAAAAAGGAATACCAAGTACATCCTTTTCGGCAATACCTACCAGGCAGAAAAATCAAAGTCTATTGGGCAAATCATCAACGTTCTGCAAAAACGGCAGACCAGAATCGCCATTGAAGCTGATTTCTATCAGTTCATCCAGCAGACGTTGGGCTTACAGTTTCAACCCGACGAAATCATTCATCACCCCGAAGATCATTTTAGCGCCTCGTTTGCCATCAGCATGGGCGGCGACGGTACATTCTTAAAGACGGCAGCATTCATTGGCAATAAGGGCATCCCCATTATTGGCATCAACACAGGTCGCTTGGGATTCCTGGCCGACGTATTGCCGGAAGATATTGAACATTGCATCAACGCACTCGACAGCGGCGACTTTTTGATAGAACGGCGTAGCCTTTTGCGCGCAACCGACAGTGAGGGCACCTTACAACCCTATCCCTATGCCCTTAACGAAGTGGCCATATTGAAGCACGACAATTCGTCAATGATTTCCATTCAGACGCGAATTGACGACAACCTGCTCACCACCTATCAGGCTGACGGACTCATCATCAGTACCCCTACTGGCTCCACAGGCTACTCACTGAGCGTAGGCGGTCCCATCATATCGCCCACCTCACATTCCATCGTACTCACCCCCGTAGCTCCTCACAGCCTGAACATTCGCCCCATTGTTCTTAACGATGACATCACCATACGCCTCTCCGTCAAGAGCCGCAACCACCACTTCCTGGCCTCCATTGACGGACGCAGCCAGAGTCTGCCCGACCATGTGGAAATCATGATTAGGCGTGCTCCTTATTATATTAATGTAGTAAAACGACAGAACACACACTTTTTCCAAACGCTCCGCAACAAACTGCTATGGGGAGCTGACATCCGAGTATAAAATCGAACCATCCATGAAGGGACTCTACACAATTGGCCTGATGATATGCGCCAACATTTTCATGACTTTTGCGTGGTATAGCCACATCAAGCTGCAACAATTGGGAATCTCAAAGAGCTGGCCACTCATTGTCGTTATATTGTTCTCATGGGGCATTGCATTGTTTGAATACAGCCTGATGGTTCCGGCCAACCGAATAGGAATAGCCAGCAACGGCGGTCCCTTCAGTCTGATACAGCTCAAGGTAATTCAGGAAGTGATTTCGCTGCTTGTATTCATGGTGCTCGTTACCCTGTTTTTTCGTAACGAAGCGTTTCACTGGAATCATATTGCTGCCTTTCTGTGTATCATTGCCGCAGTATATTTCTGTTTCATGAAATAACCCCCTATTCCTCTCCATGACACCCACCTTGACCTCCGACATCGCGCAGTTTTGCCAAACGTTCCAGCTTCGCGAACAGCTACGTAACCGTCACTTCCTCATCACAGGTGCCTCAGGGCTGATTGGCTCCACGCTGGTGAGATGCCTCATGGCATTAAACCAGAGTTTCCAATTAGGATTGAAACTAACGTGTCCAGTCAGGGATATTGCAAAGGCAACTGCACAACTTCATTTGAATGATGAGACAATTTGTCTCCTGCCTTATGATTTGTCGCAAAACGACCTGCATCATTTTCCTCAACAGGTAGACTACATCGTTCACCTGGCCTCCCCCACCACTTCGAAATACTTCATTGAACATCCGGTAGAAACGTTCCGATCCATCGTTGAAGGAACCACGAACCTCCTGGAATACGCCCGTCAAACAAAGACGGAAAGATTTCTTTATGCGTCATCAATGGAAATGTATGGCACCATACTCAACGATAGCCAAAGCCTCACAGAAGACGTTCAGGGTTACATCAATCCCTTAGCCGCCCGAAGTAGCTACTCTATGGGAAAACGCGCCGCAGAATGCCTTTGCTACAACTACTTCAACGAATACCATATCCCCGTAAGCATTGCCCGTTTGGCACAGACTTTTGGAGCCGGTGTTTCATCGTCCGATCATCGCGTCTATGCTCAGTTTGCCCGTTGTGCAATTAGCAACCAGGACATTGTGCTTCACACACGAGGAACTCTTTCTCATCCCTACTGCTACACTACTGACGCCGTTTCAGCCTTACTCTATATCCTACTTAGAGGTGAAGCCGGACGAGCCTATAATGTAGCTAACCCTGACACTTACATCTCCATTCGAGACTTGGCACTGCTTGTAAGAAGCTCATTTGCGCCTAAAATCAAGGTAAAAATAGAAATGGAGGAAGGTCACGGCTACTCTCCCACCACCAAACATCGTTTAGACACCTCTGAAATTGAAAAAATAGGCTGGAAACCACAATATGGACTGAGCGACATGTTCCTCCGACTCATTTCTCACCTTCGACAATCCGAAAATACCCTAAACCAGACATAAAGCATACCTACATGAACCAATTGTTAGACGAAAAACTTTTCGACAGCATCAGTCAGCAAGCAAAAGACAGCCCAAGACTACGCATGAACTACAACTTGCATGATAACTTAGATGCGAAAGCCCAACGCTTGTTCAATGCAGTAGAACCAGGCACCGTGTTTCCCATACACCGTCACTTACACAGCAGTGAAACCCAATTCATCATGCGTGGCCATGCCATCGTTACCACTTACGATAACCAAAAGAACCTTACAGCGACCTATGACCTTGATCCACGTAAAGGCCGCTACGGTGTACATTTAGACATAGGTGTATGGCACAGTCTGGAAGTTTTAGAGTCAGGTACCATCGTTTTTGAAGTGAAAGACGGCCCCTACACTCCCATAACGCCTGACAATATACTCCCATAGATATTTTCTTCGCTGTTGCAAAGTAGTAATATCAACAGGAAAGAAGTTAGGGCAATTTTACGTATAATAGAATATTTCAGAATTCTAATAGCGATTCATATAGAAATATTTTATTATTTTTGCATCACAAACAGAAATACTAATCTGTGAGCTGGGAGCACGAGGGAATATCTTCACAGCAAAACCAATGTAGCTGATAACGGATTTCCCTAATGCCAAAGCTCTGGTACGGAGACGGTTTCTAAAACATATAAACCCTCAATACCCATCCATGGCTCTTGCCATGGAGAAGGAAAGTTTTAGAATCAAGTCTCCACTCACATCACTGCAAAGAAACAATAACAGGAACACTCCTGATCGCCTCATGATCACGGATCATGAGGCGA
>JAFUHF010000017.1 GCA_017468985.1 Bacteroidaceae bacterium | reverse complement strand
TGTTCTTCATACCTAAATCTAATTGATCCCATGAGTAAGGGTAGAAATAAATATCGCGAGAAGAGAATGGGTCATTGTAGCGAGCCATTAGTTCATAACTATATTCAGGCACATTGATACGTCCTGATGGTATGCATGATGTAAGCAGTATTGTAAACATCATAATGAATGCTGCTTTAAGGCATGTGTGGAATGGACGTTTCATTTTTCGCTGCGTGATGTTGAAGTTGTTCAATGTGTGGTGTCACATATGAACATGGTATGACAAAGTTACGATTAATTGGGAGAAGAACAAAGTGGAATGACGAAATTTCTCCATATTTGTTTTTCTGAGCGTGAATAACTTATTAAGACTTACGAAAAGTTTGGTTGTTTCGGATGTCTGGATACGATTATTCTTCATTTTCTGCATCATAGGTATCAGGTGATTTGGGAGAATGGTGGTGATGGTGGAGTTCTTCCATTTTTCTTTGTTTCAGTGAAATAAGACTGTTTCCTACTCCAAGCTCATAGACTTTTTTGTTTTTTTACCCCCGTTCCAATCTGCCTTTGCAAATCTGCAAAACGAAAAATGACCGTTCCAATCTGCCTTTGCAAATCTGCAAAACGAAAATGGACCGTTCCAATTTGCCTTTGCAAATCTGCAAAACGAAAATGGACCGTTCCAATCTGTCTTTGCAAACTTGCAAAACGAAAATGGACCGTTCCAATTTGCCTTTGCAAATCTGCAAAATGAAAATGGACCGTTCCAATTTTCTGCAAAAATGGGGAAAAATAAAAAAAGTCGCGCGCCAATTTTCTGATCAAAGCACCCAAAATCGTTTTTGGGGAGAGCGATTTTGGCTGATTTTCAGGAAAGCCGTGGGTAGAGGTGTCTCAGTGACTTGCCTTGAGGCTTTGAGCCATAAGGCCGAGTGTCTGCCGAAGCGGTACGGCCGGTGGATACGAGAAGCGGCGGAGAGTGAGGAAATACTATTCGGGGAGTTCCCAAATGAAGGAACTCCCCGAGTATAGTCTATTTGCGCTTCTTTGCCGTTTTCTGCCTTTCGGCAATGAGATTGGCCAGCCTATAGTAGAGCGCTCGGTTGTCAGCATTGCCATGGAAGAGGGCCCACACGCCGTCGCCTCCCTGATAGTAGGCCAAGTCGGTTTCGCGAAACACGCCGTTGCGTTCAAAACCATCTATATAGGCCTCCATGCGCGATGCGCTCTTGTCAAGGGCATTGCGGTCGAATTCGAACTCCATCGACATATGATACTTCTGTCCCAGGCGGCAGGCTTCGTCAATGCGCGAGTCGGGAATCTTGTCGTTGAAGAAGTGGTTGGGCTGCAGGTAAGCCTTGTCGAAACCCAGTTCTCGCCACGTGCTGTAGCCGTCGGACATGAAGTAGGGAATCCAGTAGAACTGCTTTTTCCCCAGGTGAATGTAGTCGGCTATGGTACTCACAAAGTCGCGCGTGTTCGTGGCTTCCTCGGCCAGCCAGTAGTAGCCGGCCAGCTCTACGTTTTTGAGCTTGGCTTGCTTGAAGCGTTCCACGATGCGGTCAATGTACCACTTGCAGGCGGCTATGCGGTCGGCCGTTACGGAGAAGTCGAGGGCGCGTCCGTCAATTTCGCCCCAGTTCTTCTGGTTGGGAATGGGCTCAGGCAGGGCGATTACGATTTGGCGCTTCTTGGGCAGTTTGCCGCACACCTTTTGGGCCTGTTGTATGCAGAGATCCAGGCCATAGATGGCGTGGCCCGGGGTAAAAAGCTTGTCGAGCAACATGAGCCAGTCGGCCTTGGTGGCCGGAGTGGGGCGATAGCCCGATGCAAAGCCGCAACGCTGGCCGTCGAAGATCTCCAGAAAAAGAAATCCGTCCCACAGCCAGTCGCCCTTGCCGCCATCGCGCTCGGCATAGACGTAGGGTTTGAACAACTCTGGGTCCCAGGTTTCCTTGCGGTGGGTGCCGCCGTGATAGATGAGCACCATGTCGCTGATGCTGCCTTTAGGAGCATAGCCTGACGGAGAGGTGGGCAGAGAATTGGCCGCTGTGGACGCATCCTGCGCAGAGAGTGGGGCTGCGAGTCCCATGAGGAGCAGGATGGTAAGGATGATTTTGTTCATGATATGAAGGGTTTGATGATTTGTTGTGATGATTAGGCGTAGCTGTGCATGCCGCCCAGGAAGTAGTTCACGCCAAAGTAGGTCATGAGCAGCGTGAGAAACGCTGCGAGCATGAACAGATGGTAGGCCATGGGGCGGCGCAGGAATCTTACGACTGTGGGGTGGGCCGCAATGGCGTAGACCATGAAGCTGATGAGGGCCCAGGTTTCCTTGGGGTCCCAGCTCCAGTAGGTGCCCCAGCTGACGTTGGCCCAGATGGCTCCCACAAAAATGCCTATGCCCAGCAGGCTCAGGGCCGGATAGAGAAACAGCTGGCTGAGCAGCTGGAGCGACGTTTCGGCCAGCGTGGCTTCCGGTCCTTGAGGGTTGGAGCCTTTCTTGCGGCGCACCATGCCCATTCCGCGCACTGCAAGGGCCACTATGGCGCAAACGAACGTGAACGACAGGAGTGCATAGGCCATCATGATGACCGATACGTGGAGGCTCAGCAGCGGAGAGTTGAGCACGGGCATGAGGTGGCTGATCTGGGGATCCATCTGGGAGATGTGGCTCACCAGGAGGAAAAAGCCCGAAAGCAACAGCCCAAAGGTGAGCATGATGGGGAAGCGGCGCTGCGCCACGAAGGCAAAGAGCATGATGAACCACGCCATGGAGAGCATCGTTTCGTAGCCATTGGAGAGCGGAACGTTGCCGCTGGCCGTCCAGCGAAGGGCGAGAGCCAGCGTGAGGCCCAGGAACGAGGCCGTGAGCATCAAGAGGGCTGCACGGTGAACCTGGCGCGCTGTCTTTTCACTACGCGTGGGCGACGACTGGGAAAGCCTGTAGATGGTGAATCCCAGCAGCAGGAGGCCCAGCGTGAGGTTGAACATAAAGAGCACGGTGGCAAAGGGAAAGCTGTTGTACATTCGCTCGGCCCTCTGCCTGAGGGGCGAGGGCAGGCTTTGGCCGGCATGGAGCTGCTGGTAATGCTGCATCTTAGTGACAATGCTGTCGAACTGGGCCCAGTTCTGCTGCTGTGCTTCCTGAAGGAGCAGGCTGAACACGTTGCGCATGTAGAGGCGGTCGGTTTCAGGCAGGTCGTTGGCCAGGCGGTCGGTAGGGGCATACCAGGTGGTGGATCCCTCCAGCGTTTGCGGAAAGATTTTGAGGCTGCGGCCGTGGCGCAGCTCCAGAAGCAGCATCACGCGTTCGTCAATCTTGAGCACTTCGCGGTGGAGTTTGTCGGTTTCGCCCTGATAGTAGGCTTCCACGAAGGGCCGCAGGGCATAGCTCTCCATATAGCCCGAAGGCTGGCCGCGAAACAGGGAGTTGAGCGTCACCTGTGCCGGCCATCCGAGGCGGTGTCTGATGGTGCCCGACTTGATGCGTATCACTGGTTCATTGCTCCATTCCTCGCCCCACAGCATCCAGCCGCAGAGCACCTGTTCGGCCGTGAGCCCCTTGTAGGTGCGGTGGCCGGTGAGCTTCTTGGTGAAGTCTAAGGCAAAGGTCTGGAGCGGACAGATGCGTCCGCCGTAGAGCACGTCCAGCTGGCAGAATCGCCTGGCCTGCTCCTTGGGGAGCGTGGGCGGAGTGGCCATGCTGCTGCCTGCCGCCATAAGGAATACCACTATGAGCATGCCCTTGCGCAGCTGTGGATGGCGCAGCAGGCGGCGATAGCTGCCGCGAGGGTCGACGAGCAGGAACAGGAGCGAGAAGAACAGCACTCCATAGCCCAAGTAGGTAAGCGGAATGCCGTAAGGATCGGTGCTTACGGACAGCGTGCTGCCCAGGGCATCATCGTCGTAGGAACTTTGGTAGAAGCGAACGGAGCGATGGGAAAGGATGTGGTTCATGCTCACTGAGGCCTGCAGCGAACCGGAAGGGTCGGTGAGCGTAAGGACTGATTCATAGTCGGCCGGTGAGGAGGTGCCGGCATGATAGGTCACGCGAAACGTGTCGAGCCGCAGGCTGAAGGGTAGGGCATGCACCTCTGGGCCGTGGGCCCCGTGGGGCGTAAGGAACTGGGTTGTTTCCTCATGAATGCGCAGGTGGACCATGCCGCGCTGCGCCGTGAAGTGGGTGAGCAGGGCACCGCAGAGGATCATCACCATGGAGGCATGGAGCAGATAGAAGGAAAGACTGCGCCGAGGGCGGTGGGTGTGCCAGATGAAGGCTATGGAGGCTACTACAAGCAGGGCCCACAGCAGGATGAACCACCAGGAGCCGTAGACCGCGGAGGCCGCATACTGGCTGCCGCGGAACTTCTCAAGGATGGTGGCTCCGGCCATGCTCAGGATGAGGAAAAGGTATGAGCTATAGATAACGATCTTCATGGGAAAAAGGGAAAATGTGATTGCGACGTCAAAATTACTGCTTTTTGGCCTTTCGGACAAGGGTGGTTGTCATAAAAGCGGCCGAAAGGGCGCAAATCCACCGAATTGCCTGGACTGACGAAAAGAAACCGGCCCTGCCGCCGAGGAGAAACTGGACAGGCAGGACCGACTTATGCAGTAAGCCGAAGGGGCATCAGATGGAGCGAAGGAACTTCACTACGGCATCGCGCTCCTTCTTGCTGAGTTGATAGAACTTATACGTAGATTCGTAGGCATCGCTCTTCTTGCTGTAGGCGTGCCACATGATGGCCTCTATCTCGTTGCGTGCGCGGCAGTCGTGCAGACGGTCTTCCGCACCGGTGTTGGCCTGCGACAGACCGCGACCCCAGAGCGGCGTGGTGCGGCACCAAGAGCCGTGAATGCCGTTCTTCATGTACAGGCGGTGCTGGAGCATGTCGGTATAGGGATAGATGGTTTGATGAGGATAAGTGGGCAGGCTCAGGTTGTTGGAAACGATGGGGGCCGGGGCCCAGTAGTTGTCGGTACCGGTTTGCCACTTCGGACGGTGGCAGGTGGCGCAACCAATCTCGTTGAACAACTTCTTACCCAGTTGCACATCGCTGTCGTGGAGGTCGCGGGCGCGAGGCACTGCGAGGCCGCGATGCCACGCCATGAATTGCCAGAAATTGTTGTCGCTCATTTCGGGCTTGAAGTTGTGGTAGTCGTTATTGAACTGGTTGGTGCTGGGATCGAGCAGCGTGCGAACGGCTTGGGCAATGCCGGCTTCGGTGCCGTCATGATAGTAGGGCGAAGATGGGTCGGCCTTGATCTTTGCAATGACGTCGGGATTTTCCGACATGGCCTGTGCCCATGCCGCCGTGGTGTAAAGATAGGGACGATCGCTGCGGCTCACGTTGGGAATGTTCCACATGGCATTTGCCCCTGCACCGTCCTGCAGAGAGGCGCGCGTCATGGCATAAGTGAAGCGCTTGATGCGCTGCGTGCCGTCGGCCAGCGTATACCACGCACCGGCAGCCCAGTCGTTGGCATCCTTGTCCCAGAAATTCGGGTTGAGTTCGGTGTAAGGAGCTTCGCGCTGATACTGTGCCTTGAGGGAATCTTCAGGAATGGCATCGAGCAGGCCCGTGCCGTAGAGGCCAATGGTGCTTTCCAGGCGGAAAGCCAGGTTGGAGGGCTTTGGATTGGTGTTGAACGCGTCGATGTCGATGCTCAGCTCAGGATAGATGAGCTCGTACTTTTCGCCGTCGGGAAACTGCATGGGCAGTCCGCTCTCCATGGCGGTGAGCGTTTCCCATGACAGGTGGATTCCGCTTTCGTCAACGGGGGGCAGGAACGGATAGGTGGCACGCGTTTGCGGCATGCCAGTAACCTCGGAAATGTAGGGACCATCGTCGCTGTTCTGACCATCGACGGGATGATAGATCACGAGCAGATAGCCATTGCCACGGCGGTCGGCATTATAGCTGGTGACACGCTTTCCATGTCCGTAGCCAGGATGACAGTCGATGCAGGAAGAACGTACATACGCCGGACCGAGGCCTGCAAACGACGAGGTGCTCTTTTCGGTGAAATCGTGCTCAAACAGCATCTCACCAAACAGGAAGGCGTTCATCAGGTCTGCATTCTGAATGGACGGAGTTTCGTCTTCATAACAACCAGCGGCGGTGTTTTCAGTGGTGCCCAGTTCTCCGCCCGGGTACCATTCTTCAGCCAGGAAGTTGCCCACCTGTTTACCCACGTAGCCGTAGTCGGCCTCACCCGTGGAAGGGGAGGGTGTGGGCTCTGGATCGTTGTCGGAACAGGAGGCAAGGGCCAGCGACAGCATGCCGCATAGGAAAAGTGGTTTGCTAAAATGAGAAATATTCATGTGAATGGAATTAATAGTGTTGTTTAGAATGATAAAACAAATGAACTGAACACTGAAAGTCCCCTGCATTAGGGGCTTTCAATGTTCAGTAACATAAAATTACTCTATATTAATTCTTCAAGATCCAAGCGGAAGTTTCGTTGAGGTAGTCATCAAGGTCGGTGACTGCATCCATGGCCGTCTTCACGTAGGCTGCTCCGGGATCTTCCACGAAGGCCTTGCCGCTGTTCTGGCATTCCTTGAGTGCGCTGAGGGCAGCATTGAGCTTGGCCTGGAGTTCTGTGGACATCTGGGCATTGTAAGTATTGAGGTAGCTGATGATGGAGCTTGCAGCCGGAACGAGACCGTCACGGTTGCCGTAGAGGCTGTTCTTGATGCTGATGATGTTGTCGTAGAAGTCGGTGAAGGAGTTGTGGCTGTAGGGCGACTCAATATAGTTGGGATCGTCTTCCACCATTTCGCCAGTATCTTCGTCTTCATGCATCTCGGGTCTGCCAATGGCTGCGCGGTAAGCTTGGCCCATCTTCTGGTCGGCCACTTCGGCACAGATGTTGGAACAACCGGACACGAGAATGGTTTCCATGACTTTTTTCCAAGAGTTGATGGTGCCTTCGCTGGTGCCTGTGGCCAGCATGTCTTCGCCATAGCTCAGACCATTCTTGGACACTTTGGTTTCGAAATCGTCGAACTTCTGGGCACATTCGGCAACGCGTGAGCGATGGCCGGCAGGAGCACTGTTGCCCAGCCATGCCACTTCGAGCTGGAAGCACTTGTCGCGCAGATCGCCGGCTACGGCAGTGGCAAAGATAACTTCTTCCTTAGCCGTTACGTTGAGGCCCTTGAAATAGTTTTCATAATCCTCAGTGGCGTCGTTGTTGAAGAAATCGGCAGAACGATTCTTACCGTCGCGGAAGAAGATGAACTCAATGCCATGGAAGCCGAGGTTCTCCTTGGTAAGGCTGGTGCGTGCGTAGTCAATACCGTCGTTGGCATTGAGGCGCTGAATCTTGGCATCGTCCTGAAGGTCTTTAGCCAGGGTTTCTACGTCCAAAGGCCATGTGTCGATGTGTGGGTCGATGTCGAAGTCGGTGGCTGCACCATAGAGGAAGGCTTCACTCTCTTCCCAGTGGCGGCGTGCATCCTTGTAAGACTGACAGATGGCATCGATTTCGCTCTTTTGCACAGCGGAGCCGGCGTTGAGCTTAGTCTTGAGCGCATTGATCTTATTGTAAAGTCCTTCCGACTCAGTAGCCAAGTTGCTGTAGGTGTTGTAGACTACAGTGGTAAGATAGTTGGTGGTGAGCTGGCGGATGGCCGTGTTCTGTTGCTCAATACGTTCCTGAGGATTTTCGGGATCGTCGTTGTCGCTGCAAGAGGAGAATCCCAGAGTGCATGCTGCGCAGAGCAGCAGTGCGAGTTTAAATGCTTTGTTCATTGTTTAACTAGATATTTGTTTTGTTATGTTATGATCAAAAAGGATAATGGGTAGCACCCTTCATTGGGGCTTAGAGAAAGAAGCCCTGATAAGCAATGCCGAGGTTGATGGACGGCTCATTGTTGTACTGGCTCTTGAGCAGGCGGTTGCTCCAGTTGGCCTTGATGGCAATCTGGGGAATGGGGAAATAGTTTACGCCCACGGCAATGCGTTCCTTTTTGGTATAGTCGAAGGATGGCTGCGTGGATTCGCGGATGTAGGAATCGTAGTATTCGTAACGTCCGAAAACGTAGAACTTCTGCTTTTGCTCCTTGAGAGCGGTAATCTGCGAAAAGACATCATATCCGGCCTCAATGCCTAAAGAAATGGCATTTTTGCCTACATAGGTTTTGTTGTAGGGAGAATTTTTGGGTGAATTGATCTTGGCGCTGTTGAGCATGGGCGTGTCGGAAATGTGACCATAGTCGGCCTGTCCGCGAACGATCCAGTTGAAGCGATTGAACGTAAGATCAAAAGAGCCAATGACTACGTTGGCCTTCACATTGTTGTAGGTCTTTCCGCTACCTTCCATTTCGTTAGGATAGGTGTTGTGCATGCTTTGGCCATAGTAACCGCTGATTCCCAAACGCAGGCCAGGTACGGAGTAGTTGTCTATTCGGGCTGCGAAACCATACTTGTTGGCAGGTTTGAATTCGTAGGCCGATCCGGCTCCGCCGTGAATCCATCCGTCGCGCGTAAACAGCATGGCATTGAGGCCGGCCACCATCTGGGCCTCGTATCGAAAATCTCCGCTGATGCCCCAGAGGCTGATGCCCGTGTCGTGCCATGTGCTGGGCAGAATGGTGTTTTCGCCTTCTGGACGATAAACGGTGAAGAAATTGAGTGGTTCATGATAGGCGTTGTTCAATCCTACGGGCACCACGATGTGGCCCACACGGACATTGAGTTCCGGGAAGAACGTTTTCTGCAACCAAAATTGTTCCAGTTCCACTTCACCGCCCTTTTCAATTTCGTGCTCATATTCACCGCCTTCGTCGTCTTCGATTTCGATGGCACTGCCGGTGCCCGTGTGCTCGAACTCAATTTCGGTGCCTAAACGCCACCCTTTGCCGAAATCGTAGTTCAGATAGATAACGGCATGCGGAATGTCGAAGCGACCGTTGCTGGGATCGTTTTTGTACTTGTTGGGATTGCGGTAACGATACTGATTGTCGCTGTAGAAGTTGCGCGTGAATGCGGCTTCGCCATAACCTCCTACCTGCAAACGGCTCACCACGCTGGCAGCGCGTTCAGGAGCGGAAGAACTTACTTTAGTGTCACCTGCTTCAGGCTCACTGGCGTAAGCACTGAATGCAGGTAGACAGAAAAGGAACGTTCCCAGCAGACAACGGGTAAAGTGGAATCGGGTTTTCTCTTTACCAATTCTGGAGAACGTATTAAACAACACTATTCTAAAAATATTTCTACTCATATATTAATATTGTATTGATATGATGATCTTAAGACGTGAGAAGATTACCTAAACTTTCACGATGCAAAATTACGACTAATCCCAGATGCCTGCAATACTCAGAAAAAAGTAAAACGATCCAAGCCATACCACATAAAGTAGGTATTCTGGGCATTAAAACAAAACCATCGGATTCAGAAAACGTAGAATCCGATGGCAAAGATATGATAAGTTAAAATTAAATTTCGGTATTATTTAGGCCAGACACTTTGCATGGCCTATTAAAGAGGGTTCAGAAGTTGAAGTTGACCAGAATGGGGCAATGGTCGGACGGATGCCAGAAGTTGGAAATCTTCTCATCATTGCGTACGGGGGTAGTGTAGCTGTCCCAAACGATGGAGGCGTCGGCGACCTTCTTCTGCAGGGCTGGGGTGACATACATGAAGTCAATGCGATGATCCTTTCCGCCTACGCTGGGAATGAACTGGCCGGGATAGAGGGCTTTGATGAGATCTACGTAAGGCGTATGCTCGCGGATGTAGTCATGTACGAGTAAACCAGTGGCATTATCGGGCAACTTGTAGACATCATTGTCCACACGCGATACGGAATTGAAATCGCCCATCATTGCCCACAGTTCTTTTTTAGCCTTGGGATGAGAGTTGATGGTATGTTTGCAGATGTATTCCATCTCCACACGGCGGAACTTGTCGCCTCCGCCTTTGGCACGGCTCTTTTCGCGATCTTTCTGCGGTACACCATATCCATAGCCCTGAGGCCATGTATGGAGCGTTACCAAATTGAGCAGATTCTTCCCGATTTGTACCTTATACCATGATGCACCGTGGCAAACCAATGTGTCTTGATTGCCAGAGATGAGTTTTTCGCTTTCCATGGGGTATTTTGAGGTGATGAGCTGCGGATAATTGTCTGGATGAGCGCTGAGATATACGTATTGATGGCCATATCGGGCTGCGAGCCGCTTCCAGCGGTCCATCATCTCGCTCTCAGTCTCCCGTTCGCTCTTGGCGGTCTTGGTGAGATAGAGTTTTTGGGCCTCGCACCACACACAGATGTCAGGTTTCTGGCTGTCAACCCAATTGGTAAACCGCTGGTAGTCGTCGGTCTGCCCGTCCCACATTCCATTCTGGATGTTCCAATACAAAAGACGAAGTTTATTCCCTTTTGCTTCAGAAGAGAGTATGCCCAGAAGCAGGAATGCTGCAGTAAGAAGTGAAAACTTATACTTCATGACTAAGATGATTAAAGTTATAGATTTTGATTAGGTAGGGACGATCGGGCTCGAACCGATGACCTCTGCAATGTGACTGCAGCGCTCTAAACCATCTGGGCTACGCCCCTAAATCCAATAAATTCGACGACAAAGTTAGCACTTTTTCTTGAAAGAGGTATATAACGACCCTATTATTTTTAGGAAAAGCAACTATTCTTCGTGTTCCTGGGCATAGAGAATGATTTTTTCGAGGGCCGAAAGAGTGAGGTGCTTTCGTTCCATCTGGATGAGGCCTTCATCCTGCAAGCGGTTGAGCAGGATGGACAGGTTGAGTCGTGTGGCATCCACATAGGGGGCCAGATCGACAAGCTTTCCGTAGATGTGTTTTTCTCCGGAGGGCTTATTGAAGTTATGTTGAAGCACCTGCACAAAGCGGTGGAGCAAGGTGGGGCGCGGTGTATCCCAGAGCATGCGGTTGGAGCGCTGTATGCGTGTGCTCAGCAGACCGAGCAGATTGAAGCGGAACACTTCGTACTGCAACAGAATGGAAGTGATGAATTCCTTGCCTATGGAGAGAGTCTGCAAATCGGAGGAGGCGCGGTAGGTGCGCTGGTGGTGTTGCGACAAACCAAAAATAGATTCAGCTCCAATCACTGTGGGGTTGTTCCAGGTTTCGGTGAACACAATGCGATGGTTAGAGGAGCTATGGCTTACGTCGATGGTGCCTTTCAGGAGAAACAGCAGGTCACGGCATGGATCGGTTTCGGCTCTCACTATATTTCCTGGCGCATATTTTTGGAAGTTCATCTTAACTTTAGAAAAAATAGCGGTAAGATTGTCTCGGCTCAAGCCTTGAAACAATGGTTGCTGCTGCAATAGTTCATAGAAGGATTCCAGTTCTGCCATACGTGTGTCTTTTATAGATTCATTGCAGGATGTTCAGGCCGTCGGAGTGCCAAACGACGTATTCGTCGGTGCTATCGGTGCAAATGAAGTAGGCTTTGAGTTGCGGTGAGCGTGCCAGAAGACTTTTGGCACTGTCAATGCCCATCACCATGAAAGCTGTAGCATAAGCATCTGCTTCGGCGCAAGTGGGCGCAATGACGGTGGCCGAAAGCAGGCTGTGTTGCACGGGATGTCCGGAATGAGGATCAATGGTATGGGCGTATTTCTTTCCACCTTCGTAGTAAAAGTTCCTGTAGTTGCCGCTGGTGGCCAGACTCTGGTTGGTCAAGGCCAAAACAGACTGTAGGGGGACCACAGTGGTGAGGCTATCTTCTTTTGGACTGCTGATTCCCACGGTCCAAGGCTGAGCCTTACTGTTTTGGCCGTGGGCGCAAATTTCTCCGCCAATTTCAACCATATAGTTTTCCACACCTTTGCTTTCTAAAAACTGTGCTACACGGTCGCATCCATATCCTTTTGCAATTCCGCTGCAATCGAGCATCAGGCGTGGATCGTCCTTTTCTATTTTTTTATCGGTGAGGAGTCTGATTTTACCATAGCCAACGAAGTGCATGATGCTGTCGATCAAATTGTCGGTGATGTTTTCCTTGTTCTTGAAACCAAATCCCCATGCATTCACCAGTGGGGCCACGGTGATGTCGAACGCACCACGAGTGTTTCGGGCTACTTCCATTGCTTTACTGAACACTTCACAAAACATGGGGTCGGTGGCCTTGCTGCGATTGAGGTTGATGAGACTGATGGTGCTCTCTTTGTTAAAGGTAGAGAGCGAACGATCTACGTCGTTCATGGTTTTAAGGATGCCAATTTCTAAATGATCACGGCTTTGGTAGGTGATGTGATAATAAGTGCCGAAAATCTTTCCTTCTGTGGTTCTGAAAGGCTTAGGCTGGTTGGCATCACGTATAACCCATACCGTTCCCACGATGAGTAGTAGGAGAAAGAGGCCTTGCAGCAGCGTTTTTGTACTTTTCTTCATAAGTCGAAAATCAGGTTGAAGGTTCCTCCAAAGTTGTGCGTGTCATTTTTCCCATATCCAGGCACATACCAGGACTGTCCCACTTTGGATTGTTCCTGATGCAGCCTCATACGGTAGCGTGCTGTCCAGCCGATGTGAAATCGTCCCCATATTTTGGCCTCAAGTCCAAAGAGGAGTTCTGCCCATGACACGTTGGAACTCAAATCCCGGAACTGGAATGGATAACGATCCTCCCATACGGGGTCAATCAGTTCGTTGCCTTCCAGATCGAACTTGATTTTTGTCATGCCGTAGCGCACTCCGGCGTAAATTCGGTTTCCGGAGCGCAGGTCGCGTGCAAAGTTGTAGTCAGCACCTATGCGAACATAGGGCGAGTTGGTCTTGAAGTGGAGTTCGGTCTCTTCATCGACGTGGTCGCTATAGCCTAAGCCTGCTTCTACGGTCGGAAAATACTTCTCCTTCATGTTGAGCCTTATGGCACCCTCTAATTGTCCATAGTTGGCCATACGGTGCATGATGAGCCCCAGCAGGTCGCCCGATACGGAGAATCCTTCCACCCATTTCAGCGGCTTGTTGGCCAAGATGAGTTGCAGTGAGTCTAATTCCCGTTGATACTGTATGCCTCGCGTGCGTGGCTGCGCTGTGGGAGACTCCGGTTGTTGTCCCCATGCCGCTATTGCCATCATCAGACTACAGATGACCCAGATATATCTTGAGATTTTCTGTTTCGTCATAGTTAACTTCGGGGTTAGCGATGATTATGCTGTCAATAACGGTGGGAAAGTTTTCCGTTGGCTGGCGTGAACTTACTTTTACTGACGTAATGGTATGGAAAAGTGCTGTGCTGCAATCCAAGGAAACGAAGTGAGGATCGTTGGTGTGCGTAATCAGTACGGTATCAGTCACGCTGCCTGCTTCTGTTCTGAAAAGGAAGAGCAAAGTGTCTGTAGGTTGCACGTAGCCCATGGGCAAGGAGATGTTGTTGAAGTTCCATCCACGGTTGAGCAGGGTGACGGACTTCCTTCCGCCGGTTCTGATGCTCAACGTGTCGGCAATGTTGGTCTTCAGGCCGGTCTCTGAGGTGTAGAATCCGATCTGCATGCTCACGGTATTGTTTAAAGGGCAGTCCGTGCTGCTGCACGAGGCCAGAATGAGCAGTAGAAGGAGGATGAACGGATTAAATTTCATCTTCTATCTGGTAATTATTGCGCTCCTCCGCATTACGGCTGATGAGTTCGCCCAGAAAACCGGTCATAAACAGCTGCGTGCCGAGGATCATCATGGTCAAAGCAATGTAGAAGTAGGGCGAGGAGGTCACAAGAGGGGCTCTTACGCCCTCCACGATAGCGTAGAACTTTGTTCCACCCACTATCAGTACGGCTACAAATCCTATAAAGAACATTAATGAACCCAGAAATCCAAACACGTGCATGGGTTTTGTCCCAAACTGAGTCAGAAACCACAGGCTCAAGAGGTCCAAGTAGCCGTTGAAGAAGCGATTCAGTCCTCCAAACTTGGTCTTGCCATATTTTCGAGCCTGATGATGAACCACCTTCTCACCGATTTTGCTAAATCCGGCATTCTTTGCAAGGTAAGGGATGTAGCGGTGCATTTCTCCATACACTTCTATGTTCTTCACCACTTCGTTTCGGTAAGCTTTCAGACCACAATTGAAGTCGTGCAGGTTGTGGATGCCGCTCACCCTGCGCGCTGTGGCGTTGAAGAGCTTGGTGGGGAGTGTTTTCGATAGCGGATCGTAGCGCTTCTGCTTGTAGCCCGAAACCAGATCGTATTCTTCCTCCTCAATCATGCGGTAGAGCTCCGGTATTTCGTCCGGAGAGTCCTGCAAGTCGGCGTCCATCGTGATAATCACCTTTCCTGAGGCCTTCTTGAAGCCCTCGTAGAGGGCTGCGGACTTTCCGTAGTTCCGCCTGAATCGGATGCCGTGAACTTCGGGGTTCTGAACGGACAGCTCCTTGATCTTGTCCCATGAATGATCGGTACTTCCGTCGTTCACAAACAGTACTTCATAGCTCAGACCTTCTTTTTCGGCTACGCGCTTGATCCATGCAAACAATTCAGGGATGCTTTCTTCTTCATTATATAATGGAACAACTACTGATAGGTCAGTCATAGTTTATCTTTGATGAATAGGTTTCTGATTATGGGTTTATGAAGCTCCTTCGGTGGGTTTCACTTTTGTTCGGGCCATCAGGGCGGTGGGAATGGAGAGGAGGAGTCCAAAAATAAGGTTCATGTCAACGATGTTGGCTACGATCATGATGGGCGTGATACTTCCTACAAAGTCGTCCAATGATTCCTTCCCCGTTTGAGCCAGCATTTCGTCTACTTGTTGCTTGAATGCCGGCGTTTTCAGCAGTTCTTCCATTTCGTCCGTATGTAGTTGTGCCAGCAGATGGCCTACAAAGGCTCCGTTGTCTATCATTCGGAAATAAATATAGGCCACACCGGCCAGAATCACCGTGGCATACAGATACATCATCACGCTATAAAGATATGCGCGCCCGAAGTCCACCATCCCATCCTGTTTTACTTCTTGTTGGAACTTTTTCGCCAGTATAATGCCCACCGCCGGAGTAACGAGCAGCGTTAGCAGCCACAAAAGATGGAGCAGGGGAATCTTGTAGCCGCTGATCATGAAGGCAAAGCCCACGCACCAAAACATGCCGAAGGCCGCCCCAAACTGCATGGCATAGGCATTAGTCTGTCTCAGCAAGGCGTTGTTGAGTTTCATCCTGAATTTATGCTTTAGTTGTCAAAACAATCTCTTTAACCATCTGCAAAATTAACACTTTCCTTTGGCTTACCTTGCTTTTCGGCTTCTTTTTCTGTTAAATCCGTTGTATAAATATCTTTAAAGCCCCGTCTTGGGATGGTTTGTGGTGGCTCAGTTTCTGCGGAATGGATTTTAATTCGTAACTTTGGCACATTATTGTTTTTCAGTATGAAGAAATCAGTCCTGTTTTTGCTTTTCGTGGCTGTTGTCCTGATGGCCAACGGCCGTGCCGTCAAAGATTTTAATGTGCAGTCTCCCGACGGACTGCTTCAGGTCAAAGTAGAAGTGGGTAAGGCTGTGAACTACAGCCTTACCTATCGCGGAGCTCCTATCCTCAGTTCTTCTGAGGTGAGCCTCACGCTTGCAGATGGCAAGGTGTGGGGAAAGGGAGTGAAACTTCGCAAAGCAGTGCTCCATGAGGTGGATGAAACCATTCCTTCGCCGTTCTATAAGAAATCAGAGGTTTCGGATCATTACCAAGAACTCGTATTAGTCTTTTCGGGCTATCGTTTGCTCTTCCGCGCCTACGACGAAGGTATGGCCTACCGCTTCGAATCTACTTCTGCTGACTCGCTGATTGTCCAGTCTGAGCAGGCAACGTTTCGTTTTCCCGAAGACTTCACCACTTACACCCCTTATGCCAATGCTACAGGCACGCTGAGTGAGCAATTAGGCAATTCTTTTGAGAGTTGCTACGTTCATCTTCCTCTTTCAAGGCTCGACACGGGTCGTCTGGCCTTTCTTCCCCTCATTGTAGAGGCTGACAGAGGTGTGAAGGTGGCCATCACCGAGTCTGACCTTGAAAATTATCCGGGAATGTTCCTCCATAATGCTGATGGGGGGCTGCAGCTCACGGGTGTCTTTGCAGAATATCCGCATACGGTGCAAAAGGGAGGTCCATCGGGCACAGATGTCAAGCAGTACGTCAATTCGCGCTATCCCTGGCTCACCAAGGCTTTTCCGCACCAGCGTTTCCCATGGCGAGTGGTGTGCGTAGCCGAAAATGAGGCGCAGTTGCTGGCTAACGACATGGTATATCGTCTGGCCGAGGCTCCGCGTTTCCAGGACGTGTCGTGGGTACGTCCCGGAAAGGTGGCATGGGAATGGTGGAATAGTTTCGGAGTCTTTAATGTGCCGTTTACAGTGGGACGCAACACCGATACCTATAAATATTACATTGATTTTGCGTCACGAAACAAAATAGAATATGTCATACTGGATGGGGGATGGTCAGTTGGGGCCGACTTGCTTCAGGTGCAGCCCGATATTGACCTGCCTGAGCTTCTACGATATGCAAAGGAGCGTCAGGTGGGGATCATCCTGTGGGCAGGATTCTGGCATATAGATAAAAACATGGAAGAAGTGTTCCGACATTATTCAGAAATGGGTGTGAAGGGATTCAAACTCGACTTCGTAGACCGTGACGATGCGCTTGCAGTGAACTTCCACTACCGAGCAGCTGCCATAGCGGCTAAATATCATCTGCTTCTCGACTTCCATGGAACATATAAGCCTACCGGCATAAGTCGTACTTACCCGAACGTTCTCAATTTCGAGGGCGTAAACGGTCAGGAGCAGAATCGCTGGTCTACTATGGCCCAATATAATCAGGTGCAGTACGATGTGGAGATGCCTTTCGCCCGCATGTTGGCTGGTCCAGTGGATTACACTCAGGGTGCCATGCTCAATGCCACTCGTGCGGAGTATAGGATGTCTTCCGTGGAGCCAATGAGCCAAGGAACGCGCTGTCATCAACTTGCAGAGTATGTGGTGTTCTTCTCACCGCTCAACATGCTTTGTGACGGGCCTACACGCTATGAGCGTGAGCCGGAATGTACTTCGTTCATAGCCCAAGTGCCTACGGTTTGGGATGAAACACTTCCCTTGCAGAGCGAAATAGGGGAGTACGTGGCCGTAGCACGTCGTAAGGGGGCAGTATGGTATGTGGGTGTGGTCAACAATTGGACGCCGCGCACCCTGAAGCTCTCCCTGCGCGACATAGGAGGTGTTTATCAGGCAGAGGCCTTTGTGGACGGCCCCAATGCAGCGCTCCATGGGCAGGATTACCTCAAGCGCCTCATGGAAGTTGACACTTCGAAGTTGCTTACCATTGAGCTTGCGCCGGGCGGAGGCTTTGCCATGCGTCTAACGAAGTAAGTCTTCCCAAAAGAAACTTTGGCATTGGTACTTGCGTCACTCCTCCCGTAGGAAGAGCTCGGCAAGCCAATGCCAAAGTTGTTGTTTTTGTCAGGATGAGGACTTAGAGCCTGTTGATGAGGAGTCGCAGCACGGCGTAGCCTCCCACGATCTGGAGCAAAAGTCCCGGAATGCCCATTCTTACGTCTTGCAGGGCTGCCTGCAGGCTTCCTGTGTAGGCCCACTCAAACAGCGAACCCATCAACTGATATCCTACCACCACGCCCAGCAGCAACAGCACTGAAACCTTCTGATAGCGCTTTGCAACAAGGGCTGCGCAAACGGCCAGCAGAGATGATTTCACCAGTAGCACCGGCAGTGCAGCCACCGCAGGCATACCAAACAGCAGGCTGTTCACCACAGGCGACAGCAATGCCGTGAGCAGGCCCACGCGCAGCCCGTACTTATAGGCTCCGATGAGTGTGAAGAAGTAAATGGGCAGGAAAATAAACCCACCTTGGGGAATGAGATGAAAGAGTTGTGGCAAAACAATGTTGCCTACAACAAATAGCGCTGCAAAGAGGTATGTACGACTCTCTTTGAGGCTTAATGAATGGAGTTTTACTGCTTCCATAATGTGTGTTGTTATGATGTTTTCTGATATGAGTTTCTTTTAGCTTGCATGAGGCAGTGCTTGTCAGTCTTCATGCTTCTTTTGCTGCTTTAATTCCTCTACGTAGCGGTCAATGCGCTGTATTTCGGCCGGTATCAGAATTCGTTGCGGACAGTGTGGGTTGCATTGACCGCATCCTGTACAGTGGTTGGCCTGTCGCAGCTTCGGGACACTCCTGTCATAACCCACGAGGAAGGCTCGCCGTGCTTTTTGGTAGTCCGATGCGGATGGGGCCAGCGGAACGTTTCCTTCGCTCAGGCATTTATTATAATGTAGGAATACTCCCGGTATGTCAATACCGTACGGACAAGGCCTGCAGTACTTACAATCGTTGCATGGAATCGTTTTAAGACGTACCATTTCCGTTGCTATGTTTTCCAGAAACTGTTGTTCCTCTTCTTTGAGCGGTACGAGTGGCGCAAGATTCAACAAATTGTCCTTGAGGTGCTCCATGAACGTCATTCCACTGAGCAGCGTGAGTACTCCCGGCGGAGTTGCTGCATAACGGAAGGCCCACGAGGCTACACTCTTCTCAGGAGCTCTTTCCTTGAGTCGTTTAACGATGCCATCGGGCATATTAGAGAGTCTGCCCCCTAAGAGAGGCTCCATAATCACGGCAGGAATTCCTCTGCGGACTAATTCGTTATAGAGATACTCCGCATCAGTGTTTCTGGGGTTGATTTCGCTGGCGTGTTGCCAGTCTAAGTAGTTTAGCTCTATCTGAACAAAGTCCCAGATGGGCTCCTGGTCGTGCATGGCCAGCAGAAGGTCGTAGACGGCTATGTCGCCGTGATAGGAAAAGCCCAGATTGCGGATCTTTCCTTTCTTTTTCTCTTCCTTGAGGAACGAAAGCAGGCCATTCTTTTCGTAGCGCCCTTTGTAGGCCTCCATTCCGTCCTCCCCCATGCCGATGCCGTGCAGGAGATAGTAGTCTATGTAGTCCACCTGCAGTTCCTTGAAGGAATTCTCGTACATTTTGATGGACTCCTCCCGGCTCCACGTCTGTGGACTGAAGTTGGAGAACTTCGTGGCAATGAAGTACTTGTCGCGAGGGTGTCGGCTCAGGGCAATGCCTGTGGAGTGCTCCGAAAGTCCCCTGCAATAGGCTGGCGACGTGTCGAAGTAGTTTACTCCGTGGTCTATGGCATAGTCCACGAGGCGATTTACCATTTCCTGATCGATGGGAGCATCGCTCTCTCGGGCCGAGCCCTTTCCTCCTTCCAGCGGAAGGCGCATCATGCCGTAGCCGAGGATGGAAACACGGTCTCCGGTGTTGGGATTGGTGCGGTAGGTCATCTGGTCAAGGGGTGGTTCCTGAGTGCTGGCCTGCGTTTCAGCCTTGTTGCCACATCCGGCAAGGGTCAGTCCGGCCGTAGCAGTGGCGGCACTGCCTGCCATCACCCTGAGAAACGAGCGACGATTCAGTTTTGGAGTATTTTTGTCTTCCATTTTCTTTGTCTCGTTTGATGTTAAACCGTTTTATGTACTTCGTGGCCCTCTACGTATATTGCACTCAGGGGGCGAGAAGGACATACGTACTCACATGCTCCACAACCAATGCACTTTTCTTCATTTACGGTGGGTGTCATGAGGTATGGCTTCTCTTTATTCTCTTGTAGCCTCACCATCTGTATTGCCCCCGTCGGGCAATGACGTGCGCAGTTGCCACACATCATTCCGTCGGCTACAGGAATACAGGTTTCCTTCCGCCAAACTGCGTGGCCTATCTGCGTGGAACTCTTGTCCTCCTTACTAATTGGCAAGATGGCTCCTGCAGGACATATTTCGGAGCAAGTAGTACATTCGGGGCGGCAAAATCCTCTTTCGTAGCTCATTTCGGGTTGCATGAGGGTGAGCAGCGACTCCGACGGGCGCAACACGTCGTTGGGACACTGCGCCACGCACAACTGGCATGCTGTGCAGTGTTTCTGCATGTTCCGGAGGCTCTGGCTCCCTGGAGGGGTGATTCTCGTAGCCCTCTTGGGCTGCTTCTTGTCAATGATGGTGGCCAGTCCGCCGTCTACGGTCTTCTCCTCCACTTGCGCCATGGCGGCTCGCGTGGCCATCAGGGCGCTGCCCACGAGGAAGGCGCGCTTTGCGGTGTCGGTCTGGGGCTGAGAGGGTGCGGCTGAGGGGCTTGGAGCGGCCTTACGGGGGTGACCATAGCTGAGGGCGTTCTTCTTGCACTTGCTGATGCAGTCGCCGCAGGCCACGCACCTGCTGTAGTCCACGTGGTGTGACTTGTAGTCTATGCACGAGGCCTTGCAGTTCTTCGTACAGAGGCTGCAGCCTACGCACTTCTCCTCATCGAAGTGAATCTTGAACCAGCTGAAGCGCGACAAGTAGCCCAGCAGGGTGCCTACGGGGCAGATGGTGTTGCAATAAGTTCTGCCCCCACGCCATGCCAGCACTGCTACTACTGCGAGGGTCACTGCGGCCACGATGAATGTGGGCAGGCTGCGCAGCCACACTTCTTTTTCATAGAATGCATAGCTGCCTGCGCGCTCTGCCACCTTGGCCAGAAGGTTGTTCAGAAGGAGGTAGACGGGTTGCAGCAGGTTTTGCACTATGCGTCCGTATGCTCCGTAGGGATCGAGCAGCGCCACAAGGCTCCCTATGCCTGCTGCGATGGCTATCACCAGCAGGGCCAGTACTGAGAGGCGCAGTATGCGCTTTTCAGGTGAGTATGTATAGCGGTTTTTCTTTACTCGGCTGTGAAGGTGTGCCACCACATCCTGCATGATGCCTAAAGGGCAGATCACTGAGCAGTAGATGCGTCCAAACACGAGCGTGAGGGCTGCGAGCAGCAGGATGGTAACTGCATTGAGGGCCAGTACGGCTGGAAGCAGCTGAATTTTGGCCATCCAACCTAACCATGTGTGGAGCGTGCCCGTAAAATCGAGCAGCAACAGGGTGATAAGGCTGAAGGTGAGTATGGCCAGAAGGGTTCTGATTCGTTTCAGCATGGGTTGGAGTAGTGTATGAATAGATGATGTTGTTAAAAGTCTACGGACAAGCCTGCCATGAAGGTCATTCGGGGCATGGGGAAGCCGGCGTTGATTTCATACTTCTGTGCCAAGAGGTTCTCGCCACGGGCGAAGATTCGGGCACCCTCTATGATGCGGTAGGAGGCGGTGAGGTTCCAGAGCAGGAACTCTTCCTTCTTTTGCTGTGCGGCCGAGATGTTGGTATAGAGGCCGCTGATGTACTGCAATCCGGTGTTCAAGCCCCATCGGCCCGGTTGCCACGAGGCCCCCACATACAACTTGTTCTCGGGAGCGGCTAGAAGCTTCTCCTTCATGTGGAGGAAGCTGTAGTTGGCCCTGAGTTCCAGGTTGTGCGCAGCCTTGTAGGCGCTTTCGAGCTCAAAACCCCAGTTGTGGACCTTGTCGGTGTTTACGTTGAGGGGGCTTCCGCCCACCATCTGTGTGGCGATGAGGTTATCGGCCCTCAAGAGGAAGAGGTTGGCCCCCACGTGGAGCCTGTTGTGCATCAAGGGCTGCTTGTATGACAGCTCGTAGTTCATCATACGCTCTTGACGGAGTTCTTCGTTCTGTGGTGGAAACATATACATCTCCCGAAGGGTTGGGTTGCGGAATCCCTTGCTTACCATAGCCCTCACTTCGGCTTGTTGGGGCAGGTGCAGTATGATGCCGCCCTGGGGCACGAGTTCGGTGCCTGCTTTGGTGTGATGGTCCACGCGCAGTCCGGCATCTACGGAGAGTAGCGGAATGATTTGCTGCCTGAAGTCGGCATAAGCGGCCAGATCGTCTTCCGTGCGGTCGGCAATGTCGGTCTCAGCGCCGGTAGCAATGGCTCTGTTCCATGCATGACCGCCGAAATGCTGCCAATCAACTCCTATGGTGGTCATATTGCCGTCAAAGAGGGCGTAGCTCTGGTAGGCAGACACTCCGAGCTGCAGGTCGTTGTGCAAGTAGAGGGACGTGCGAGGCGATGAGGAGGCGGTGTAGCCGTCGTTGATGTGGTGATGGCCCCAGCTGATGTAGCTGCGCAGCGCGCCGCTTGTGCGCTGGTACTGATTGGTGAGGTTGAGGCTCGCTATGCCGCGCAGTATGCGCATGTCGTTGTCGATGAGGGGCGCGCTCTCCGGTCCGGGGTTCGAAGAGTTGAACCACGCCAGATTGCCCATTCCGCTGAGGGTCCAATGGGGGGTGAAGTCGTAGGCGAGCTTCAGGAAACCGGCATTTTCTTCAAACTTGGAGTTGGGGCGGTGTCCGTCGGTATGCTGTTCGGTGAAGCCTGCTGAGCCGCTGAGTTTTCCGGCGCGAAACAGGAGGTTAGCCTGTCCCTCCAGGCTTCCGTAGCTTCCCCAGCCTACGCTGGTGTTGCCCTGCACACCGTCGGTGGAGCGTTGGCGGCTCACAATGTTCATCACACCACCCATGGCGTTGCTTCCATAGAGCAGGCTGGCCGGTCCACGAAGTATTTCTACGCGTTCGGCAAGGTTGGTCACGTAAGCATCAGGGATGGGGTGGCCGTAGAGTCCGGCATATTGGGGCAGACCATCGATGAGAACGAGCATTTGGGCCATGCCGCCCACGCCCCTGATTTTCATGGTGCCTGCGGCTCCGGTGCTCACGCCGTAACCAAGTATGCCGCGGCTGGTGACAAACATGCCCGGCACCTGCTCACTCACGGTGGGCAGTGCGGAGGTGTGGAAATCGGCCGTAAGACGTTCACGGGAGAGGGTGGTGATGGTCATAGGCAGATGACGAGGGTCAGTGGCGGTGCGGCTGCCGGTCACCACGGCGCGACTGAGGCTTATGGTGTCGGCGGTGGCCTGGGCTTGCATGGTAGCACCCATCATGAGGGCCATGAGGCAGGTCAGAGTAGTCTTCATTGATAATTAAAATGCTAAAAGTTATTATGAGGTTGCAAAGTTAATGCTTTTTCGGGATACGAAGGGGGGCATAAATAGCGGATTTATTTATACAAATAGCAGAATGTGGGTATGCTGCCTTCAGGCAGTGAATTCTGTGGGGGAAAAGTAGTTGATTGTCCATGTCTGAGCCTCCCTGAGGCCGAAAAAAGTCCGCCCACTTCCTCTCTATGGTGGAGAAAATGGGCGGACGCTCGTCGGGCCGCTGCGCTGAGCCTTTTCAGGGGCTTGGGGCCTGCCTCGCCTGAGGGCCGGAGTGGGGGACGGGGCCCGGGCGGAGGTTCGTCTCAGGAGGGCATCAGAGGGTGGCCTCTGCCGGCTCCTGCTGGTCGGAGTTTTCCTCTCCCGTGGAGTCTCCGTCGGGCTGCTCGGCAGCATTGCTGTCCTGCTGAGCCTCCTGCTTGGAGTCCTCCTGCTTGTCGCTGTCGGAGGCAGACTTCTTATTGGCCAGAACGGTGGCCCTGTAGTAGTGAATGTCCTCGTTGAGCAACTCGATGAGCGGATCGAGCTCGGCGGAGGGGGTGGTTACCTGGAGCGAGTTGAGCATTTCCACGAAATTGCGGTAGGCAACTTCGGTGGCTCTCCTGGCCTTTTGAAGTGCGCCCCTTCCGGCGGCTTTCCTATCCTCGTTACGACTCATGATGGCCTTTTTGATCTTGTCAGTATCGCCCATCATGGCTTTCACATAGGTTTCAAGACAGAGCTTTTTTACCAAAGGAGCCAGGGTGTCGGTGCTCAAATCGTCTACGAGGTTGCTGAACCGCGTGTTCATAGGCTCATAACCTCTGCCGTATCTGATTTTATACTCCGAAACCACCTTGTACAGCTCGTCGGCTGCTTCCTTCACGTCGGCCGTGGCCGATTTCTGGAATGCTCTGAGGGCCATCTTCATGGCCAGACACTTCTGCACTCTGTCTTCGTGGGCTTCGTGTATCACGGAGGTCCACTTGCTGGACTTCATGCGAAGGTAGATGCTCTCTTCCTGGCTGAAACAATCTCTGAGCGTGGCATACCTCGTGGTAAGACGCTGATCCGGAAACTCCTTGTCGGCCGTACGGGTCATGAAGCGGTCCAGATAAGCGTACTGGAACTCGAACGGCAATCTTGTTAAACTGAAAATTTCTAAATGCATAAATAAAAACTTTTTTAAATGATTAATAATCAGGTCCCAGTGCTGAAATTCCTTCATGCTCCGTTGCTGACGCTCTGCATTTCGGCAGGAGCTCGGGGGTGTCCCCCTCTGGAGAGGGTGCTCCGCTCAGGCGCACTGCTCCAGACCTCCCTGAAATTCTGCTTGCAGAAGAGTGTGTTCCGGACTGAGGCTGACGAAAGGCTCATGGCCTGCGTAGGAGGGCCGTGGGGCACTCTGGGAGTGCTGCTTGCGCCAGCTCCGATGAGAGGCTGCCCTTCAGAGGAACTCCTGCTCGGGGTCGGGCCTTTTCTGAACCCTTCAAAATGGCCTCAACCCGGGAAAGAGGCCTTTTTGTACCCTGCAAAAATGGAGCTACCGAGAGTAGCAGCTGCTTTGGCCCCTTCAGGAGGGGTTAGGCTGAGCGTAGTGCCGTTTTCGGACCCTTCAGAGGAAGGGCTACTGCCCGTAGCAGTGCCGTTGCGGCCTCGTGGCTCACCACTTGGGGCTCACTCACCTTCGTTCTTGCCTGTGCTCAAAACTTTCTTCACAGAAAGCGGACTTTCAGACCCCACCGAGTCCTTGCATCCATGCGGATAGTCACCGCCAGAGTTTCCAGAAATCATCATGGAACTTATATCGTTAAACCTTACGCTCCCCTGACTGCTGCTGTGCAGAGAATAACAGGAAGTTTTGGGTTTTTCATCTTTGCTGTTCTTGGGTCCTGCCCTTTCGGGGGCGGACGGAGCAGTGGTCCTCGGGGGACGGCCTGCTTCAGGACAGTCAATGGTTCAGGATGTTATGATCATATCCACTACCACCGTAATTTCAGTGCAAAGTTAAGCAAAAGTTTCCGTTTCTGCAAGTCCCTAAGCGGTAAACTTAGGTTTTGTGAGTAAAATACTAATGATTTTTCTTCTGATGGGGCTGGTGGGAGTAATATTTGGGGCTGAATGAGGGCTAATCCGCCCCGACTTCGTAACTTTGCAGCCCGTAGGATAAATGACAGTATAATAATAAGGTTATGAATACGTCACACAAAGGGCCCGTTGCTGCCTTGTTCGACATGGACGGGGTGATTCTCGACACGGAGGAGGGCTATACGCAGTTCTGGGGCGCCGTGGGAGAGCAGATGCTGCCCGACAACCCCACTTTTGCCGCCGACCTGAAGGGAAGCACCCTGCAGAAGATCGTGGACCGCTACTTTGGAGGCTCCTCCGAGGTGATGGAGGCCTTGCAAGAGGGTCTGGAAGCCTTCGAGGCACAGATGGACTATCAATATATGCCCGGCGCACTGTCCTTCTTGCAGGAACTACATGAGGCAGGGGTGCCAACGGCACTGGTAACGAGCTCCAACAAGGCCAAGATGGCCCATGTGCTGAAGCAACGTCCGGAATTCAATCGTTTGTTTGCTAAAATTCTACAAGCAGAAGATTTTCAACATTCTAAACCGCATCCTGACGGATACCTCAAGGCGGCCGAAGCCTTGGGCGTGCCCATAGAGGAATGCGTAGTGTTTGAAGACTCCCGTTCGGGCCTGCAGGCAGGGGTGGCATCGGGTGCACGAGTGGTGGGCCTGGCCTCCACGCTGAGCAGAGACGAAGTGGCAGCCCTGACCGAGGTGGTGATAGGCGACCTGTCGGAATGCTCACTTGCAGACTTCCGTAAGTTGTAGCTCGTAAATCCTGAAGCACGAAAATAATGGCCACTTGGGGTGCTGCTCTGAGAAGTTAATCGTAATTTTGCACCGCCTTAGGAAGTGGTTCCTCTGGAAGCACTGCCCCATGAGGCTCAACAATAGGTTCACCAACAACAATAACCAACAAAAATGAGTGGATATCTAGTAGAAGACGCACGCAAGGTGACAACCCACCGCTTGCGCGAAATGAAAGATCAGGGAAAGAAGATAGCGATGCTTACATCGTATGACTACACCATGGCCAAACTCGTAGACGGGGCCGGCGTGGACGTGATACTGGTGGGCGACTCGGCATCGAACGTGATGGAAGGAAATACCACCACCGTACCTATTACGCTGGACGAGATGATCATCTATGCCCGATCGGTAGTGAAGGCCGTGAAGCGTGCATTGGTGGTGTGCGACATGCCCTTCGGAACCTATCAGGTGAATTGCACGGAAGGCATGCGCAACGCAGTCCGTATCATGCAGGAAACAGGATGTGACTGCCTGAAACTTGAAGGTGGAGAGGAGATTATAGCCACGGTACGCAAGATTATAGCTGCAGGCATCCCCGTGATGGGACACCTGGGCCTCACACCACAAAGCATCAACAAGTTTGGAACCTACGCAGTGAGGGCACAAGAAGACGCGGAGGCTGAAAAGCTGGTGCGCGACGCCCACCTGCTGGAAGAAGCAGGCTGCTGCGCCGTCGTATTGGAAAAAATACCTGCCAGGCTGTCTGCACGTGTGACGCAAGAGCTGGAAATACCCCTGATAGGCATTGGGGCAGGACACGAAGTGGACGGACAAGTGCTCGTGATAGACGACATGCTGGGCATGGACCAGAGTTTCAGTCCGAAATTCCTGCGCCGCTATGCCAATCTTTCTGAAATCATAACCGATGCAGTGGGGCAATACGTAACTGACGTGAAAAACGTGACTTTCCCCAGCAGCGAAGAAGAATATTGAGAAAGAAGAAGGCTTTCAGGGCCTTCAGATAAAAGATGGATGATCAGCATTCCTGGCATTGGAGGAGCTTGTGGCCGTTGTATGTAGCCAATCTGCTCTCAACCACGGCTCTGTTCATGCAGTTCCGTCTGCTCAGGCCCTGGGCAGGGGCTCACGGCGAGCAGTGGGCCGCCACGTGCCTCAGCTGTGGGGTGGCGATGGTGGTGGGAATGTTTGTATTGGGGCCGTTGGGCTCCCGTTTGGTAGAGGTGTTCAGGCGGAAAGACGTATGTGAGGCCTCGCTGCTGCTCATGCTCCTGGCTGCAGTGCTGCTGGTCCATGTGGAAACACTGCTCGGGGCGTCGACACTCTTTCTGATGATGGGGATGGGATTCAGCCTGACGCAAATGTCGCTGGGGAGCACGCTCTTGAACGACCTTTCGGTGTCAGCAAAGCGTACACCGACGGATTTCTACTATCTTTGGGCAGGCCGGATAGGGTGGCCCCTTGGCATGTTGCTGCCCGTGGCGCTCGCAGAGCTGCTGACCCTGAAAGGAATGGGCCTCGTGGGCGGAGCACTCTGTGGCGTGGCCGTGCTGCTGGTGATGAGCCTGAAAGTGTCCTTCAGAGCCCCCATCAAGGTGCCCGTACTGTCGATGGACCGTTTCTGGAAGCCGCAGGCGTGGCCGCTGGTGGCGAACCTGCTGCCCGTGGCCATGATACAGGGATTCGTGCTGGCCTCACCGTTTCTTTCGATGGCCTCCATAGGGGCGATTGCCCTGGGACTGTTCGTGGCTTTTGCTACACACCGACTCTTTTTTGAAGCAGCAGACAACAGAGCGCCCATCGTGGCAGGACTCCTGCTCGAAATGGCCGCCATGGGACTGATCAGGGTGTCGGTAGACCTCACCATGCTTCATTTTGCATGTGTGATGTTCGGCATAGGCATGGGATGGGCCTATTCGCGCTTTGTGCTCTACTTCCTCAAGCTGTCAGGACACTGTCAGAGGGGTACGTTGCAGCAAACTTACGTGCTTTCAGTCATGACGGGCCTTGTTCTCGGATTCATACTGGCTGCACAAGGGGCCGACCAGCTGATGGTGCCGCTTCTGCTGGCCGCAGCAGCCATGTTGCTCTATCTGGGCTTCACCCACCGCTGGTTTGCACGAACGGCCGACCGCAGCTTCAAGTTCCGCGAGGTGTGAGCGGAGGGGCAGAAGCCCCCGAAAGTTCTTCTTGAAGCAGTTGTCGGGCTTTATGGGGCAAAGCAGGGGCTGATGGAGACCGAAGAGCTTTTTATTTACCTTACTTTCGGGCTTATACTTGCGTGACTTCCAAGATAATTTCGTAATTTTGCACTCTAATTTATAGAGACAAGCATTATAGGTAGAAATATGAGCCAGAAATTTAGAGAACATACAGCGTTTAACCTGTCGCAAATCAATAAAGAGGTGCTCCAGACCTGGAAAGAGCAGGACATCTTTCATCGTAGCCTCGAAGCACGTAAGGGAAGGCCTGCTTTCGTATTCTTTGAGGGCCCACCATCGGCAAACGGGCATCCGGGCATACACCACGTGCTGGCACGAACCATTAAGGACACGGTATTGAGGTACAAATCCATGAAGGACTATTATGTACCCCGTAAAGCAGGGTGGGACACCCACGGGCTCCCCGTAGAACTGAGTGTTGAGAAGGAGTTGGGCATCACGAAGGAAGATATTGGCAAGAATATCTCCGTAGCCGAATACAACCAGCGCTGTAGAGAGGATGTAATGAAGTACACCCAAGAGTGGCGCGAACTGAGTGAGCGCATGGGATACTGGGTGGACCTGGATCACCCTTATATTACCTACGAAAACAGCTACATCGAAACGTTGTGGTGGCTTTTGAAGCAACTCTACAAGAAAGGCCTGCTCTACAAGGGCTATACCATCCAACCTTATTCGCCCGCGGCAGGCACGGGCCTCAGTAGTCACGAACTGAATCAGCCAGGCTGTTACCGCGACGTGAAAGATACCACCGTGACGGCCCAGTTCCTCATCAAGAACCCCAAACCAGAGATGAGCGGATGGGGAAAGCCATACTTTGTGGCCTGGACAACCACTCCGTGGACCTTGCCCTCTAACACGGCCCTCTGTGTGGGGCCCAAAATAGACTACGTGGCAGTGCAGACGTTCAATCCGTATACCGATGAGAAGGTGACACTGGTGATAGCAGAGGCCAGGGTGGGGGCATATCTCAGTGCTGAGGGCGAAGGAAAGCCTTTTGAAGCCTACGAACACGGTGATAAGGTGGTGCCTTACAAGATTGTGGGGCGATATAAAGGCTCCGAACTTGTGGGGATGAAGTATAGACAGCTCATGCCATGGGTAAAACCATGCATGAAGCTTGACCAGAATGCTCCGGAATACGTAAAGCAATACGCTGAGATGCACGGAGAGCAGGTGTTCAGCTCCGAGAGCGGCAAGGACCGCTTCGTGGAGATGGAAAACGAGGCCTTCCGTGTGATTCAGGGAGATTATGTGACCACAGAAGACGGAACCGGTATCGTTCACATTGCTCCGACCTTCGGAGCCGACGACGCCTTTGTGGCGAAGGCAGCAGGAATCCCTTCACTCTACCTCATCAACAAGAAGGGGGAAACCCGACCCATGGTAGACCTCCAGGGCAAATACTATCTCCTCGAAGAACTGGACGAAAACTTCATCTCCTACTGCGTGGACACCGAAAAGTATGCTCACCACGCCGGCGACTACGTGAAGAACGCCTACGATCCCCGATTCAACGGCTCCAACGGTTACGACGAGAAGGCCGCAACCAAGGCTGAAGACTTAAACATCGTGATCTGCCTTGAAATGAAGGCCGAAGGAAGCGCCTACAGAATAGAGAAGCACGTTCACAACTATCCTCACTGCTGGCGCACAGACAAGCCGGTGTTATACTACCCTCTGGACAGCTGGTTCATACGAAGCAGCGCCTGCAAGGAGCGCATGATGGAGCTCAACAGGACGATTCTCTGGAAACCAGAGTCTACGGGAACGGGGCGCTTTGGAAAGTGGCTCGAAAACCTCAACGATTGGAACCTGAGCCGTAGTCGCTACTGGGGAACACCCCTGCCCATCTGGCAAAGCGAGGAGGGAGAAGAAGTGTGCATAGGTAGTGTGAAGGAGCTATCTGAAGAAATTGACAAGAGCGTAGCCGCCGGATGGATGAAAAGCAACCCTCTCACCGACAAAGGCTTCGTTGTAGGAGATTATAGCGAGGAAAACTATCATAAAATAGACCTCCACAGACCTTATGTGGACGAAATCATTCTGGTTTCACCCTCCGGAAAACCCATGCGCCGCGAAAGTGACTTGATCGACGTATGGTTTGACTCTGGTGCCATGCCTTATGCCCAGTTACACTATCCTTTTGAGAACAAGGAGCTCGTGGAGAGTGGCGGTTTCTACCCCGCAGACTTCATTGCTGAGGGAGTTGACCAGACCAGAGGGTGGTTCTTTACTCTTCACGCCATTGCCACCATGATTTTCGATAGTGTGGCTTTCAAGGCCGTAATCAGCAATGGTCTTGTACTCGCTGCAGACGGTAGTAAGATGAGTAAGAGGCTTGGAAATGCTGTGAATCCATTCGAAACGATAGAAGAACTTGGTTCGGACCCCGTGAGATGGTACATGATAACGAATTCGTCGCCATGGGACAATCTAAGATTCGACATCAAAGGCGTGAAGGATGTTTCGCGCATGTTTTTCGGCAAACTCTATCAGACTTACTCCTTCCTGGCCATGTATGCAAACGTGGACGGGTTCACGAACCAGCTTCCAGAGGTTCCATTAAACGAAAGGCCGGAGATTGACCGCTGGATACTGTCTGATTTGCACTCCCTCATTAAGAATGTGTCTGAAAGATACGAAGATTACGACCTCACCAAGGCCGGGCGCCTCATAGAAGACTTCGTAATAAACGACTTGTCGAACTGGTTCGTTCGTTTGGGCCGCAAACGCTTCTGGGGTAACGGTATGACTCAAGACAAAGCCAGCGCATATCAGAGTTTGTTCACTTGCCTGGAAACCGTAGCCCGACTGATGGCTCCTCTTGCTCCTTTCTATGCCGAAAGACTCTATACCGACCTCATGGCACCCACTACGAGTGGCGACGTGAGCGTACATATGGCCAAATTCCCTGAGTGGAAGGAAGAAATGATAGACCTGCAACTCGAAGAGCGTATGAAGATGGCCCAGAAGATCACTTCCATGGTGTTGTCGCTTCGAAAGAAGCACGAAATCATCGTTCGCCAGCCCTTGCAGTGCATCATGATCCCCATTTCAGGCCCCGAACAACAGGCGCAGATAGAGGAGATGAAGCATCTCATCCTGACAGAAGTGAACATTAAGGAAATTCGCTTTGTTGATGCCACTGCTTTGCAGAAGACCATCAAGTGCAACTTCCGCATCATGGGTAAGAAATATGGAAAACTGATGAGTCAAGTGTCGAAAGCCGTGTCAGCGTTGACGCAAGAACAGATTCTGGCTCTCGAGGCCCAGGGCGAGCTGGCTGTTACGCTGGAAAGTGGCGAAGCCGTAACCCTTCTCAAGGATGAGGTGGAGATTATGAGTCAAGACATACCCGGTTGGAGCGTTGCTAACGAGGGACAGTTCACCGTTGCACTCGACTTGGAAGTTACTTCCGAGCTGAGGAGGGAAGGAATGGCTCGCGAAATCGTGAAGCGCATACAAAGTTATCGTAAAGACATCGGTTTGGAGATTACGGACCACATCAGCATCGTGCTCGAAGACCGCGAAGAAGTGAGAGAGGCTGTGACGTCCTTCAAAGACTACATCTGTACGCAGGTGTTGGGCGACAGCTTGGACTTGGCCACCCACGTAGAGGGTGGTAGTCTGGAGTTTGAAGACTTTGTGCTTCATGTTGACATTCGTAAGGTGAGTTGAACCTGCAGATGCCCTGAATTATAAATGAAAATGTAGTGAATAACAAATAATCATTCCATCATGGCCGAAAAAACACGTTATACCGATGATGAATTGCTGGAGTTTAAGGAACTGATCCTGAAAAAGCTCGATTTAGCAAAGAAAGACTACGATCAGTTTATCAGTACCCTGATGAACCGAGATGGAAACAGTGTGGATGATACGTCGCCTACCTATAAAGTAATGGAAGAAGGCTTTACAACGCAGTCGAAAGAGGAGATCTCATCCCTTGCAGCACGTCAGCTCAAGTATATCAAGAATCTTCAGGCTGCTTTAGTGCGCATAGAGAACAAAACCTACGGCGTTTGCCGCGCTACAGGCAAGCTGATTCCAAAGGAGAGGTTGAGAGCCGTGCCTCATGCCACGTTGAGCATTGAGCATAAGCTTTCGCGCAAGCATTGAACGGAATGGCATTATCAGAAGAACATCCATCTCTCCCAGCGTCAAAACTGCGCCTCCACAGCTTCATAGCCGTGGGGGTGGTAGTGCTTCTGCTACTGGCTGACCAACTCATAAAAGTGCTGGTGAAAACCCATATGTGCCTGCACGAAAGTATTCCGCTCATTGGTCAATGGGCCCAACTCTACTTCACCGAAAATCGGGGCATGGCCTTCGGCATGGAATTCGTGGGTACAGCTTTTCTGTGTGCACTGAGAATTGTGGCCATCGTGGCATTAGCCTATCTGATCCGTCAGGTCATCTTCCGAGGGGGAAGAGTGGGACTCATCGTGTGTCTTTCGATGGTGCTGGCCGGAGCAGCAGGAAACATCTTCGATAATATCTTTTACGGACTGATATTCAGCGAAAGTTCATCCTATAGTCCGGCCTGGTTCGTACCCTTTGGGCAGGGTTATGGTGGAGCCTTTACGGGCAGAGTGGTCGACATGTTCTATTTTCCCATCATTCATGCCACGTTTCCTTCGTGGCTTCCCATTTGGGGTGGTGAAGACTTCATCTTTTTTGCCCCTATCTTCAATTTGGCCGATGCTGCCATCACTTGTGGCGGTTTTGCCACAGTTTTGTGCTACTACAAAAGCCTTTCTCGGTTGTTTTCACCCGTAATGCAGGAGGCAGAAACGGTGGAATCCCAATCCTCAAACGATGAGCAAGGGGCATAGTCTGATGTGGATCTTCATGGCCCTTCTCATGCTGTGCACCTCTTGCAAGGAGCGCAGGCCAAATGGTGTGTTACGCCCTGGCAAACTCCAGAATCTCCTTTACGATTATCATGTGGCCCGAACCATAGCCATGCAGAGCGGTGACAGCGTAGATTTCCGTCGTTTTCAGTACACAACCACCGTGCTCAGTCGCCATGGCGTCACGCAACAGCAATTCGACAGCACCATGCTTTGGTATGCTCGTCATACGGACCAGCTCTACAGCATTTATCAGAATGTGGAGCGTCGCATACAGAAAGAAGCGCGGCTATTAGGTACAAACCGCACGGCAACCAATGTGTACGCAGACTTATCATCAGAGGGTGACACTGCAAACATCTGGAATGGGCCGCAATTCGTTCTGCTTTCAGTTAAAGATGCCAATAATCGACTTACCTTTCATCTGAATGCCGATTCAACATTTCTGCCTGGTGATCGTTTCCTTTGGAACTACCATACATTTTTTATATATCCATCCGGACAAAAAGATGGGGTGGCCGTGCTTACGGTGCGTTACGACAACGACTCCGTTTCCACACGTCTGGCACGTCTGCCTGTCAACGACGACTTTAGTATGGAGCTCACGGCGGCCGTTCGTCCGTTGAAATCTGTTTCGGGCTTTGTGTATTTGCATTCCGGCTGGACCAAAGAGGAGCGTTTGTTGATGCTGAATCATTTCAGTTTGGTTCGTTTCCATAGGCAAGAGCCTCTTAATCTTCCACGTCCTGCCGCAGAAGTTCCGTCAGAATTGGAGCGGCCTTTGCTTCACGACAGCGACAGCATAGCTCTGCCTCCGCAGATGCACCATGCTCCTGTACCTATGATGAAGAAGTCTCCGCGAAAGCTGTTACCAGCCGACCGCAAAGAATAGTATCTCTCTTTACCACTTCTTGTAAAGGTTTTCAAGACCTATGCGGTACAAGGTGCAGATATCCTCGCTCATCACTCCTTTACCTAACCAGAAGATGGTTCCATTATTGGAGGTAATGGCCTTTTGATGCTCCATGTTGGGCAAGAGCCTTATCTTATATAATATATGGTGATGCTTGATGTCGTAATGGCTGATATATTCCGCTTCGTTTTCTTCATGAAAGAGGCAGGCCGTTCCGTTTTCTACGCTGAAACTGCTGATTCTTCCTACGTCGTTTATCTGATGCATTTCTATGATATGCTCATCGTTGAGAATCACTTGGCTCGTAGCTTGGTTGTTCACAATTTTGGGCAGTGGGAAACAAACCATCACGGCCCTATCTCCCTCCATCTTTGAAAGGGCATAAAGACAATTTCCATCCACGCTCCACATCACCTGCTTTCCCAGCTTCTTCCCTTCGTAATAAATCAGTTGAAGAGTAAGTGCTTGTGTATCTCTGATGTCTATCACCGAACAATACGGGCGATCTCCATTATTAGAGATATACAGGCCATGATACGTCGATTGTTTTGACAACTTCTTTCTTCCGAAACTCATATTCGTCCGTATCGAAGCGTCGTCTTCTAATTTGAATCCTCCGCAAAAGTGAATATCTTTGTATTCTCCCATGTTTTCATAGATTAGGCATTGTCCTGCTTTGTCTACGATGAATGCATGGCCTTTAGTGTATTGTAGCAGACATGGTTCTGCAGGTATATATGCCTTGTCGCTGCATGTTATCGACCAGTAACAAAGTGATTCATTAAGATATTTATGATCAATATAACCTAATAGTCCCAAATCGCGAGCATTTGGCATATCTGTTGCGTTCAGTTCGTAATGCGAAAGAATCCCTCCCTTATAACCATAGTCTGTAAGGGATGTTCTGCATGATGATGCCAGAGCTGTGGCACATATATAAATAATGATTATTATATGATAATGTTTCATTTCATGTATAAACTGGATATTTACGAGATTATCTCGTTATACATTCAATGATTCTTGGCAAGACTGCAATATTGGATTATATCCTGTTAATAATTCTATTGAGAAACTTATGCTTGCGGAAATATCTTTAGTTCCTGATTCAATCGTTATTGGTTCACTATCAATGATGACTATCTTTGAATATAACAATTGTATGGAGTAGGTGATTGCATGACTGCCAAATATATTTGATTTTCGCTTTTTTTAATATTTGCACTTGTTGATATACCACTTCCGTCACTATCTAAATCAGTACCAGATATAGTGAGTGATGGATTCTCTATTGATACTACTAATGTAGAGAAATTGGGGTAATATGAGATCATCCCATTTTCACTGATTTTATCTACTTTCATTTTTGCATTCCAATCTACGTGACCTGTGAGATTCCAGTTGTATTCATTGTAGTTGTATGAGCGTTGAACATCGACTCTTCCACTACCTGTAACATCAATCATTGATGATGTACTACCAGAACCACTACCACCAGATCCACCATCAGACCCACTACCAGATCCATCACCAGAAGAACCTGAATTAATGCCATTAGATAATTTCTTAAGATCATCTAAAGAAACTACATCTTCCTCAATAAAAGATTTTTGTTTGTTTTTATCTGTCATTTGTTTTGTTTTTGTTTGCTGCAAAGTTAGTATTTATTTAGATAGTGGCAGCGATTTAAGACAAAGATCTTATGTACTATTAAAACTTTTTTATGATCTGAAACATGTTCCTCAAAATAACTGTCTCTTCAATATTTATCTGGAGTGAGGCGGTTTTTAGTATACGGCAAAAAGTAAGGATGGTGTGCCCAACGCGGAGCACACCATCCTTATATAATATATGTAATAGGAATACTGACTTTGGAGGCGAATCAGAAGAATAGGTAACGCTTGTCAACCACCTTGGCCTTGATGTAAAGGTCGCTAAGGAGATTGTTCAGGTTACGTGCATGCAACTGAGCTGCTCTTTCTTCCTGCTGCTTGTCGTTGAATTCGTCTTCTTGTTTGGTCTGATCCAAAATCTGGTAAACGTAAACACCGTTGTTACCCTTCACCGGACCTACGAAGCTGCCGTTCTGTTCTTCCCAGAGGCTTCCGCTCAGAGCCGGTTCTACGGAACCCGTAGCCTTTATGAAGGCATCCTGACCGAAGTAGATGTCGTTGATGCTGTCAGTTACAGCACCCTGTACGGCCTGTGCTTCGGCTACGCTCTTTACGTTAGCCAGCGACTGGGCCAGCTGGTCGGCTTTCTTTTCGCGAACGATGCTGGCGCGAACCAGTTCTTTCACTTCTTCCAAGGGACGATAGCCTTCCTTGTGAACTTTCGTGAGGGCTACGAGTAGCAGATGGTCGTTGTCACCACACTCGTAGAGGGGCGAAATGTCGCCGGGCTTTGCCTCGTCAAATACCCACTTCAATGCATCGCGCGTGTTGGAAATACCGGCAATGTAGTGCTCATTGTTGTAAAGCTCGTTGCGAGTCAAGAGGGAATAGCCTTCCTTGGCTGCGTTCTGCTCAATGTCTTTAAGCGTGGTGTTGGTAGCTACGAAGTGGCTGAAGTCGTTGTAAGCCTTGCTGTAGGTTTCCTTGCTGAAGTCTACCGTGCGCTTGATGACGGCTACGTCATATTTCGTAACGGGGTTCTTACGGGCAATGACTTTCAGAATAATGTTGCCACCGGCAAACGAAAGGTTGGTGGTCTGTCCGTTGCCCAAGCTGTTGATGGCACTGATGAAACGGGCATTTTCGTCGTCTATCTGGCTGCGCTCATACTGCGCTGAGGTGAGCCATGTGGAGTCGGCAGTCTGTCCGTAGATGCCTGCCAGTTCTTTCATCGTAGCTCCGCCTTGCAGTGCTGCATAAATGCTGTCGGCGCGCTGGTGAGCCTCCTCAGGAGTCTCGCCGCCTACCTGTATCTGCTGGAACATGATGGAGTCGGGAGCCTGCGTCTTGGCTATCAGCTTAATGATGTTCTCCGTATTGTCGCCGGCGTTGCGGTACGGACCCTTGAGCGTTCCGGGCTGGATGGAATCCAATTGGAGCTGAATGTCGGCAGGAAATGCATTCTTCGTTACGGGAAGGGGAGCGTAGGTGATGAGGGAGTTAGAACTGCGCACCACGCTGGCTACGTCGTCTGTCTGGGCCAGTTTTGTGGCGATGTTGTTCATTTCCTCTGTAAGCTCGGCCTGATCCTTCTCGCTGGCTGTAACGGCTACAGAAATATACTTAATGTCGCGCGACTCAAGATAGTTTCTGTAGTCTTCTTTTGTTTCGTTGTATTTAGCTTCAATCTCGGCATCGCTCACCTTGATATTGGCATCGGGCACAATGCTGTAGGGGAATGCCACGAGGCTGATGTTATTCTTCACTTCGTTGCCTTCGAAGTCCTGCTTAGCTTCAACGGGATTGGAAAGGATGGACTTATAGAGTAATACCTGATACTTCTGCTCCAGCAATTGGTCGCGCAGATTCTGCTCCATGAATTTCCAGTAATTATACAGGTTGGCATAATACTCCTGCAACTGCTGTGGAACTTGCTCGGTGCCGCTCTGAAGTTTGTCGTATTCGTTAAGGAAGTTCTTCAGCAATGCTGCGTCGAAACGGCCTGTTTCCTGATTCGAAAACGGCGTTTGCTGCAATGCCGGAAGCGTACCTTCGTTGAGCACTTGCTGCAATTCTCCGTCGGTTACGGTGAGTCCCAGCTTCTGGGCTTCGTGACCGATCAGCTCTTTGTTCACATAGAGTTGCCATACCTGGTCGCGAGCTGCCGTGGCTTCCTGCTCGGTCAGCGACGTTACGCCTCGCATGAACTTTACTACGTTTTCGTAGCTTTCCACTTTACTCTGAAAATCTTGTGTAGAAAGGTTCTTGCCGTAGATCTTTCCCACTTGCTGCCTGCTCTGGTTAGCTGTGGTTTCGATGGAACGGAAGAACTCTTCGGCAATAAAGGCAAAAAGGCCCAAGCCGATAATAACAATAAGCAAGCCTCCCTTGCTTCTGATCTTTTGTAATGCTGCCATATAGCTTTTTATTTTTATTTGTTCTTAAGAATATAATGAATAAAGACTGGTGGAGCCATAGGCTACCGAGTCTTTTTCAAGCACGCAAAGTTATGAAAAAGTTGGTACATACGTGAGGTTTCGTAGCTTCTTTTTATGTTATGTGTTGACTTTTAACTTTACTAATTCTATTTTCGACGAGCTTTTCTTCAAGATTGTAAACTGGAAGATTCCTATCGTAATGGTTTGTCCCGTATGAGGAAATGCCTGATAGTGGAACAGGATGAAACCGCCTATCGTAATGTATTCATCGGATATGGGCAATTGCAGGGAGAAGAGCTGGTTGGCTTTCTGTATCTCTAATCTTGCTGAAAGCAGGTATTCTCCCGAGGGCAGCTTCCGGGCTGTGAGCGAGGAACTGTCGTGTTCGTCTTCAATATCGCCAAATATTTCTTCTACAAGGTCTTCGAGCGATATGATGCCTGCCGTTCCTCCAAATTCGTCGGCCACGAGGGCGATGGTTTTCTTTTGCTGCATGAAGTTCTGCATCATTTTCTGTGCCGACATGGATTCTGGTACGATGGGAATCTGCCTGATGGCTTTGGTCCATTCGCTACGGGTGGAGGCTCTGAACATGTCGGAGGAGTGTACGTAGCCAATGATGTGGTCCAAGTCTTCCTGGTAAATAATGATTTTTGTCTTTCCGCTTTCAATGAACTGCTGCATGAGCAGGTCAATGCTGTCGTTTACTTCTACGGCCACTATTTCGGTTCGCGGAACGATGCAGTCGCGAACGCGCACGTTTGAGAATTGCAGAGCGCTCTGAAACAGTTTAGCGTTGGCATTGACCTTGGGGTTCTGCGCTTCGTCGTGCTGATCAATGCTTAAGGCAATGGACATGGCCAAGGCTCTTTTGTTTTCCATCACGTTCGCTCCGAGCAGCTTCGATAGATATGCGTCGCTCAAATCCACGTGCATCCACCGGAGAAAGGCCTTGGGTAGCGCAAGCAGCAGTCGGGTGAGCGGTATGAATGCTATGCCCAGCAGGTAGGTGGGCATGGTCGTGAAGGTCAGAAATCGATCGGGGTTGTGGCTGCTCAGCACGTGTGAAACGATGATTCCCAAAAGCAGCAGGCCCACTGCTATTGCCAGCAGCAAAAGTGGAGCGTCTGAGATTACCGGATGTGGTTCCGAAAGCCTTATGGTAAAATAAATGATGAGACCCATCAGGGCGAGTGCCACTACATGGAGCGAAGTCAGGTAGCGTCCGGGTATGCGGTAGAAGTTGTTGAGGACTTTTCCCGTTAGGCTGTCGGCTGCTTTCTCTTTGGTCCGGTAACGAAAGGAGTAGATGAAGGCCTCTTGCGTGCCTGCATATATCACCAGCAGAATGAGTAGAATGATCAGTATGAGATGAATCATGGGGCGGATGTGCGATGGATTACTTGAAGTGTCCCCTTGGGGGATCCTGTTTCGTGTTGGCTAATGTCGTTTGAGCGGTATCGGCCTCTTCGGTGGGGTTCTGCTGCTGTTCCGGCAGGGGGAATACGGCTTGAGTGATGTTTACCTCATATTTTGTCATCTGCTCGTTAGAGTGGAAGCTGTAGCCTTTCACCTCTCTGTCGGGCGTAACCAGATAAGAATAGCGGTTGGAATAGAATTCATGAAGATCCATGTTCCAATAGAGCAGATCCGAGCGGAAAACAGTTCCCTCTTCGTTCCATACGCATACTCTGCCCCTCAGTTCCCACAGATTCTGATTATACCAAAATGCCGTGTCGGCCGTGATGTACATCTGAATGTGAAAGTGCTGGTTGAATTTCTCCAGAAGCAGCCCTTTTTCAAATGTTTGGCGTGGCGGCTGGGTCATGTCGTACACTTTCCATTCCTCGGCAATGATTTTGTAGCGTATCAGGCCCGAGTCGGAAATCAGTTTGCTCACTCCGTATGAGGTCATCACAGGAATGGAGTCGCGCATCAAGATGGCCGGTGCAATGGGGGGCTTGTCCGATTCGCACGATGAGAGCAGGCCCAAGGCCATCTGGGCCATCATGGCTCCTACCACGAAGTATATAATGGATCTGAGCCTATGCATCGGGGCTTATTGAACTTTCCACTTGTCAAACCAGCGTGCGTTAAACGTAAGTCCCAGGCAGAGTCTGAAATAGTCTTCCTTAATATAGTTCTTCTGACTGGTGGCCACGTGTTCATACTGTGCTGTAAGGTGAAGGATGGAGGGTTTTGGAGAATCCCTGTTGAATATGGGCAGGCCGATGCCTAAGGTGGCTCCGTAGTGCTTGGGGCCATTGTTGCCGTTGATTTTGTAGTAGGGCGTGGCATAAGTGATGCCGGCGGAGTAGATGAAATGGTCGCGCATTACGAGGCCTTCAGGATTGGGAACATACTGGGCTCCAATACTTATCTTCTGGCGGTTGGCAAACGACGAGTTGCCTATCTGAAACACCTGTCCGTTTGGCGTATTGACCAGTTCTGGGTAGCGGCAGTCTTTCCACATCTGGAGGGTGTAGTCTGCACTGACGGTCAGCCGTTCCTTGTGGGTCAGGGCCAGTCCCACACCATAGCTCATCGGTATTTCGTAAGCATTGGGCAGGGTAATGGTGTCAGCTCCTATAGAGGCACTGCTGGTATACTTTCTGTTGGTGAGCGTGGCCGTTTCTCTGACGTTATGGCCCAGTCCAGCGGTGAGGCCTATGCCTAATTGATTGTTCTTGTTCAGTTTCAGGGAGTACTGTGCTCCAAAATCCAAAAGCCACGTGCTGATGTTTCCGCTGTATTGTCTGCCTAAGGACTGAATGGTGGCATCGCTGAACGTAACGCGCGATGTATGGCTATAGTCTCCCCACAGGTAGCTGGCGTTCAGACCAATAGACAGACGGCCGATGGGCGACCATCCCAGTCCGCCGTATACCATATGTGTGCCACCTTCGCCAAGATAGGTGGCTTGGTGCACCTTCTCGCCATATCCGTCAATGTCGTCCAAACTTCTGTTGGAAACGAAATTGTAGCCAATGGTGGTGAAAGGGCGCATGCCGAATGAAAAACCAATATTCTTGAATAGGCGGAATCCGGCCTGAACATAGTCCAATGTGGTGTTTTGTGGATTTACGCTCTTCCCATTCATGGACATGTGGGCCGTAGTGAACGATGCCCCAATGTCGAAGAGGAGCGTCAGTGAGTCAATCTTGGCATACGATGCAGGGTTCTGTCTGTTCAGAACGTCCTTGCCGCTGATGGCCAGTCCTGCACCTGCCATGCCTTTGTTGAAGCCTTGTCCTTCGTCGGCAAGCGTTCCGTAGCCGTATCGGGAGTAGGGCGAATTGTTTCCACTGGTTTGGGCAAATGCCGTAGTCAGGCATCCGCAGGCCATGAAGAAGGCAATGAGTAGTTTCTTAGATGTCATTCTGGTTTAGTATAATGTTCAGACCACGGTGAGCAATGTTTTTGTCCATCACTATGCCGTCAAGGTCAATGTGTTCATGAAAAATCTGGGCGTCACCACCGGTGAGCACCACCTTCAACGAGGGTCGTTCAGCCCTTATCTTGTGAATATAGAAATCTATTTCAGCCAAGATACCCCACATTACTCCGCCCGTCAGGGCTTCGGTCGTATTGCCTCCGATGAGTGATGGCCACTCATTCTCAGGACGAATCAGGGGCAGGTGTGCAGTGTGTTCGTGCATGGCCTCAAAGCGCATGCTCATCCCTGGAGCAATGTTGCCACCCAGATAACAGCCCTGATGATCCACCAAGTCATAGGTGATGCATGTGCCCAGGTCGATGATCAGAGTGTCCTGATGGGGAAAAAGGCTGTTCGCTCCTACGGCGGCGGCCAATCTGTCAGGCCCCAGCGTATGGGGCGTTTGGTAAAGGTTCTGAATGGGAACAGCGGTTTCAGAGTTGAACCATATAGGCTTGCAAGGGAGGGCATTGATGGCGTTGGCAAATGCTGTAGGAACCTTTCCCGTTGACATGACAATGGCTTTCCCCAATCCTTCTGTGGCGGCGAATTGACTGAGTGCAAGCATGTCGTCGCAATGGTTCACTTGTTGCGAAAGAATCTCGTCTTGTTCAAAGAGAACATACTTTACGGCCGTGTTTCCGATGTCTATGATCAGGTTCATCTGTTATATTCCATGCAAAGGTACGAAACAATCTTCACAGATGCTCTTTAGTTGCAGTCTTTTTTGGATGAGAAGGGAGATATTAGTGTGATGGAGTGCCTCTGTGCGAGTGTCAAATAGCAGTTTTATAGGGAAGAAATCCCTGCTTGAATTCATGCGTGCCTATTGTCATCGGAAGAAAAGTTCCGCGCCGTTCGGTATGGGCCAAAACCATCGAAGGAAAAGTTTCGTGCCGTTCGGAATGGGCCAAAACCGTCGAAGGAAAAGTTTCGTGCCGTTCGGAATGGCCGAAACCGTCGAAGGAAAAGGTCCGCGCCGTTCGGTATGGTCCAAAACCGTCGAAGGAAAAGTTCCGTGCCGTTCGGTATGGTCCAAAACCGTCGAAGGAAAAGCTTCGCGCCGTTCGGAATGGCCGAAACCGTCGAAGGAAAAGCTTCGTGCCGCTCGGAATGGAGAAAAAACTCAGAAGTGAAACCTCGAAAAAATTCTTTTTCGTTTCATTCCGTCGAAGGAAAAGCTCCAAAAAGTCCACACAAGTGCAAAACCGTTGAAGGAAAAATCCGAAAAAGTTCGCGCGAGTGCATTTCCTCATGCAGGATTGTCGGATTAATGGAGTCAACAACTTTTCTTACTTAAAGTATTCTTCAAGAGAAGTGAGAGCGGATGAAAAGGCTCCTTCGGTATTGCTGAGGTTCTGCGAAAACCTCTCGGAAAGGGGGCTATTCCGTTTCAAACATTTGGCCGTTAACTGCGATGCCCTGAATGTCAACCTTGATCTCGGTGTTGTATCTGTAATTGTTGAACAGAATGACGTTGGCTTTACCTTTATCATCCGTTGTCATGCTGGGATTCCAGTAGAGCGTTCTTCTTTGGTCTTGGTCGGAGGGCATGTCTTTTCTGCGATAGTCAGGGCTGTAGAATTCTTCTACTCTTGAGAGTCCGTGCAGATAGGTTCTCCGCTCGCCTTTCTTGGGGTTGATGACGGCGTCGTATATGAATTGGTTTTCGTATGGTATGTGTGAATAAAACAGGAACAGGAATCCGTCATTTTCAAGGAAGGGATCATTAAGGATATTACCAGTGATGGATTGATATGCTTCTGTGGAAGAACAGATGTATAGGGCTCTGAAATCGGCCATGTTCATGTACATCGGATTTATGCTTTGTGATGAGGCCCAATGGACATTTCCCCCTCGTCCTCCATTGTCAATAATAGCCATAATGCGTTTACCGCAATAAGTCATGTTGTCTCGATAGTTCTTATTGTATATGAAATTGGGGTTTACTCGGGCCAGCCATTCTCCAACAGTGGGGACGAAGTCGGTGGTGTCAAGATATTGCTCCATCTCATCCTCCATATTATAGTACAGCGCAGCCACTTGTTTCGCCGCATTTTCTCCACCGCGCCACGTCCATCGGCTGCCTCTGGGAAAAAGGCGTTTTGGGGCTATCTCGGTTACCTTGGCCGGAGGAAGATAGCGCATTTTTGGCAGTGTGTCGATCCAGAGGAAAGTATCAATGAATTGCTGCATCTGCTTTTCATTCTTGAAGAACTGTGGCGGTTCTATTTTCATTTCGGAAGGTTCGTAGGCGCGCCGTTGGGGATAGAACACCCTGTTGAGTTGCACTATGGCGTTCTGCTTCTTGTCTTGGCCCTTTTTGTTCGGCAGTGTGGCCGATATGTAGGCCAGCATGTCGTCGTAGAGGGTGTCGGTAGGGCTAAAGGCAAAGCGTCCGAGGCTGTCGGTGCGCGTTCGGGCATAGGCTATGACGGGATAGTGGGCTTTATAGTCGTCAGGGGTATATTCTCTGACAGCCTTTTCGTCAATAATCATGAGATTTACGTCAATTCCGGGCATGGGCTTCACTCTGTCAGAGAAGTCGAGTAAGCGGCCATTCTGATTGTCTATGCTTTCCACTGGCCGGTACTTATATCTGCGGTCAATCACCCTTCCGTCAAAAATCTGGCGTTCTTCGGCTTGCTGCTTTACCCTGAGCGTGTCGATTTGGGCCATCTCTTTCCACTCGTAGCGGCGCCAGCCCTGCACCATGAGCAGGAGGTCGAGGGCTTGCTTGTGAAGGGCGTCGTCCGACTCAAAGTAGTATTCAGGTTTGTGAATGTAACCCTTCAGGTCGGAGCAGAGCAGCATGCTGGTGCGCAGGCTGGGGCCATTGGGGGCCACGATGCCGTCCTTGTCTTGAACTGAAACTGAAAAGTCGCCTCGCAGAGGGTTCCCCAGATGGTCTTTCAGTTCAAAATCCAGCACAATGGGTTGGAAGGGAAGGTAATCTTTTTCGTTTTGCTTCACCTTCATCATGAGAGGCTTCTCTCGGGGTGCTACCCACGTGAGCCGTTCGCTCAGTACTTCGCCCTCAGGGGTGAAGAGGGTGATTTGCTGTATGCCGTCACGCATAATGCCACGGCTGACTTTCTTCACAATGGGTTGTTGGCCGATTCTCAGGGTGTCGAAGTGGCATGCTCGGCCGCGACAAGTGACACTGAGCCCCACCAGTTCGCCTTGCAGGGAGCCATTGGGGGTTAGCGTAATGATTTTGTTTCCTGCCTCATCGTCGCTAACGGTCATGGCTATGCCTCTTTCTTTCGGTTCAGGCAGGTTGAACTTCAATGGGCGTTCTTTCAGGTCGCTGATTTCAGCATATCCTCCGCCGAATCGGTCCGGGAGTTCTATGATGCCCATCCCGTTGTGGAGAGGCGATGCTTTGCAAATGGTATTGTGGTTGCGATCGTAAATGGTGAAGGCATAATTGATGTCGTTGCCGTTCTGGTCGGTAGTCTTGAAAGCCACGCGATTCTTTACACCTTTAATGATGTGGCCCCCTTCAGGATAGAACGTGATGATGGTTTGCTTTTCCTGCTGGGCGTTGGGCGTGAGCAGCGGCCGTGGTGG
>JAFUHF010000016.1 GCA_017468985.1 Bacteroidaceae bacterium | reverse complement strand
CGCTGGGCGCAGGACTCTTGCTCCCGAGAGCGCAGGAGGTTAGCAACCCCATGAGGGTGACAATAGCTGTAGTGAGTAGTTTCATTTTCTGAGCATTTCTTGACTTCATAAAATCCAAAGCACTTTAGTTTACTTTATTAATAGATGTGGATTGCCCTACTTTATTGTTTGGTGTATATGTCGGCATGCAAAATCAGAGTGTTCGTACTGGACCGTATAATAATTCAGTGTACCATCGGCAATAGCCTGAATATAGACACGTTTCGGCTGGCGCATTCCTGTCATATGAACCAATACAAACTCGTCGGCGTGAATAGCATTGAGCGTCACGGTGTCTTTGGCCATCATTGCCTGATACATCTGACGATACAAAGTTTCTATTTGCTGCTTATCATCCATACTCTTATCAGATAAATGATTGTATGCTTGTTTCTGACAAAAAGCAAACTCCACATGCTCCTGTTCTTGCTGGGAAATACTATTCTCCGGAATCCCTGTCATCATCAATAGCATTGTTCTGACAATGCAAAAGTACAATAATCCTCTGAATTTAATGCATGAAAAGGTATGTTTTCGTTAAGCCAGATACGCTGGTTAAACACTGTTTTCAATATAACCTTGACGAGAAAACGTTTATATTAAAGACGATGATTAATAGTCACCTTGTCGGGCAGGCTCCAATGAACTCAGTTATTCCTTTTTGTTTAATGTTTTTCTTAAAATCGGTCAGCTCATTATAAATTCCGCGTGGAAATTGAGCCATCCGTGATGGAATCATAATTTTTACACGTGCTAATTGGCATGTCCGTGACGGAATCATGATTTTTACACGTGCTAATTGGCATGTCCGCGACCGAATCTTGATTTTTACACGTGCTAATTGGCATGTCCGCGACGGAATCACGATTTTTACACGTGCTAATTGGCATGTCCGCGGCTGAATCTTGATTTTTACACGTGTAAATTGGTATGTCCGTGACGGAATCATGATTTTTACACGTGTAAATTGGTATGTCCGTGACGGAATCATGATTTTTACACGTGCTAATTGGTATGTCCGATACTGCAGAGCCAATTTATACGTGCGAAAAATGTTTCAAAATATTTGCCTCGGCAAGAAAACGAGTGAAATGATTCAAACACATGTCTAATGACGGAGAAATTCGTATCTTTGCCGTCTGAAACCAATTAAGCATATTACTATATGAAGTTCATTTCATGGAATGTCAACGGACTGCGAGCCTGCATGACAAAAGGGTTTGCCGACGTTTTCAGCAGCTTGGATGCCGACGTTTTCTGTTTACAGGAAACCAAACTGCAAGCCGACCAACTGCAACTCTCCTTTCCCGGCTACCATTCCTACTGGAATTATGCCCAGAAAAAGGGCTATTCGGGCACCGCCATCTTTACGCGTCACGAGCCTCTCAGCATCAGCTTGGGAACGGGCCTGCCTGAGCATGATCAGGAAGGGCGCCTCATTACCTTGGAATATGCTGACTTCTATCTGGTATGCGTCTATACGCCAAATGCCCAAGAAGGCCTTCGCCGTCTGGACTATCGCATGCAGTGGGACGATGCTTTCCGCCGACATCTGGAAGGGCTCGATCGGGTAAAACCCGTGGTGGTCTGCGGTGACCTCAACGTAGCCCATGAAGACATAGACCTCAAGAATCCTGCTGCCAATCACCATAATGCAGGTTTCTCTGACGAAGAAAGAGATAAGTTCTCTCTCCTGCTCCGCTCGGGCTTCATCGACAGTTTCCGCATGCTCCATCCTTCTGAGGTGACTTATAGCTGGTGGAGCTACCGTTTCCGTGCCCGTGAAAGGAACGCAGGATGGCGCATCGACTATTTTCTCACCTCTCAGCGCCTACAACCCATCATCAGGGAAGCTCAGATTCTAACCGACATCCACGGAAGCGACCATTGCCCCGTCATGCTCACCTTGGATTTCTGATCTGTTTGCCCGACGGACAGGTCTGCCTCAGACAGTCAGGCCTTACTCTCCTTAGTAGAAAGCAGTCCACATGCGGCATCTATATCCTGCCCACGCGAGGCACGTAGCGTAGTGAGTAGTCCTGAGGCTGTAAGATGATTACGCAAGGACTTCATGCGCTCCTCTGTTGCTCCCTGAAAGGGACTGTCGGGAATGGTATGGAAAGGTATGAGATTCACTCTGCATCTAAGTCCACGAAGCAAGCGGATCAAGGCACGGGCATGCTTTTCGTCATCATTGAGACCTTGAAAAACAATGTATTCAAACGACAGGCGACGCTGGTGACTACTATCCTCGCCCTCATCTCTGATGTCCGTACCAATTTCACGGCAAAACTCCTGCTGACGCAGCAAGGCCAGTGTACGATCCATCGGAAAGGCTCGCTCGGCAGGCATCCACTCTTTACGTTCTTCCGCAAAGGGAAAGTGGAGGCTGATGGCAAGGTGGCAGTCGGTTTCGCGAAGGAAACGCTGCATGCCTTCCGTAAGTCCTACGGTAGACACCGTGATGCGCTTGGGGCTCCAGGCGAGGCCGTTGCTCGATGTGAGCAACTGGCAAGTACGAATTACGGCATCAGTATTGTCGAAAGGTTCTCCTTGCCCCATAACGACAATGTTGGTGAGGCGTTCAAAGTGGGGTATGCTGTAAATCTGATTCAGCATGTCGGCCACGGAAAGCTGTGCCTGTAGTCCCTGACGCCCCGTCATGCAAAACTTGCAGCCCATGCGACATCCCACCTGGGTGGAAATGCAGAGCGTAGCACGGTCAGCCGTAGGAATGTATACGGTTTCTACGTAGTGACCGCTGAGTGTGCGAAACAGATACTTCACGGTGCCATCCGCCGACTTCACCTCGCGCACCGGCCGGGAACGTCCCAGCACAAATTCCTCTGACAGACGCTGGCGAGCAGTCTTGGAGAGATTGGTCATTTCACTGATCTCGAAGATCTGTTTCTTGTAAATCCATTCGGCCATCTGACGAGCCGCAAACCGCGGCAGTCCCAGCTGCTCTGCCACACCTTGCAGTTCAGCCATCGTCATGCCGGAAAGAACGGGGCCACCCATAGATTATTGGCCCATCTCAAAGCCGAGACGTACGCCGTCGTAGTTCTTGCTAATTTCGCTTATGGCTTCCAGATTCTTGTTGCCACTCAGTGCAGAAGCCACCTGAAACAGCGTGAGCAGCTTCTTGGCCTCAAAGAGAATAGCAATACCGCTGCTGCTGCGTTTAGCATAGCAGTTGGCATTAAATAAAAGGCCCTGCAATACAATCTTGCCATCGCTTTCGGAATAGGTATATTTGCCGCTGACGCTCTTGCCTCCAATCTTTGCGGAATACGTGCCGTCCTCACCAAAGGTTATCGTGGTGTTGTCAGCCGTAAGATTGAGCGTTTTATACGTAGGCGCCATCTTTTCTTTGATTTGCGTAGCTGCCACTTCTCCACCAGCCTTAGCCAATGTCTTGTCGGTGGTGAAAGCGCAGCCTGGACCGCTGTATTTCCATGTTCCAATAAGCTGTGACTGGGTGAGTTTGTCTGTTCCCAAGATGCTGCTCAGTGCATTCGTGATGGTGTTTGCATTTGTGGCTGCACCCAATACATTACTTAACACATTGCCACCTGCCTTGGAAGCGGCTCCACTCAAAGCAGCCGTTCCGAGGGTCGTACAGCCTGCCAATGCTACACTTATGGCCAATGAAGCCAGAATACTGATCTTTTTCATTATTACTTTTATAGATTTGAAATGTTATACTTCATGCTGCATGAAATTCCAAAAGCCCTGGCATGGGACTGCGCAGGGTTTTGCCTATAGTCATTCCCTCTGTCGCTGCAGCAGCTTCCAATTCTGGACGGAAGCTGAATGCTATGCCTCCCACGAAGTTGAGTGGCATTTCAGGATGAGCGTAAGCGATGATGTTGCGCTCTATGAAGCGACGGAAATGGCGGACGAGAAAGTCGTGCACAACTGGATGTTCACGCAATCCAACAACCACCCTGCTCAAGGATGCCAGCCATCGACCGGCCAATGGCTGACGGTAGACGTGGTCAATGATTTCGGGATAAGTCAGCCCGGATTCACGGAAGAAGCCTTCGCATATGTCGGCAGGCATGATGCCTTTAAGTACATCGGCCACGAAGTCACGCCCCATGGCAGCTCCGCTACCTTCATCGCCAAGGATATATCCCAATGGCGGTGTGTTCCGGACAATGTCTTTGCCATCATATAGACAGCTGTTGGTACCTGTTCCCAGTATGCAGGCGATGCCGGCTTCTTGTCCGCAGAGGGCACGAGCCGCTCCCATAAGGTCTGAATAGACTTCGGTCGCTTCTGCACCAAATGCTTCTTGCAAAATGCCACAGAGCACAGGTATCTTTGCCGGAGTACATCCGGCACCATAGAAATAGATCTCGGTTGGACGCCCTTTGAGATGAGGCTGAAGTTCCTCATCGAGTATTCTGCGAATGGTTTCTTCGTCCTGATGAATGGGGCTGATGCCCTGTGTTTTGATGTTCTCTACCATCACGCCGCCTTCGGCCAAGACCCAATCGGTCTTCGTAGCGCCAGCGTCAGCTATAAGGACTCTACTCATTTCCTGCTTTTTTCTTAATTCCAAAGGAGGGATCTATCTTTACCAATCGGGCTACACCCACCGTTACCAGACAACAAATCATGACGATGATGAAGAACTGCACATAGCCTACCGTTTCCTGCAACCATCCAGAAAAGAGTCCCGGAATCATCATGCTGGCCGCCATAAAGGCCGTACAAAGGGCATAGTGAGCCGTTTTGCTTTCACCCTGCGAGAAATAAAGCATATAGAGCATGTATGCCGTAAAGCCAAAGCCGTAACCAAACTGCTCTACAAAAAGGCAAGAGCAGACCAGAAGGAAGTTTTCTGGCTGGCAAATGCTGAGATATACGTAAACGAGATCGGGCAACGTGATGCTCCACACCATGGGCCAAAGCCAACGCTTCAGTCCACCCTGTGTGGTCAATATGCCTCCGATGATGCCTCCCAGCGTGAGACCGATTACGCCTACCGTACCCGTTGCCATACCAATCTGCGCCGTGGTTAATCCTAAACCGCCCTGACTGATAGGATCACGCAGAAAGAGCGGACTTACCTTGACGAGCAATGCTTCGGGCAAACGGTAGAGCAACATGAATAGTACGGCCACCAGCACACCTTCCTTACGGAAGAAAGAAGCAAATGTGCGGAAGAAGTCTTTCAGGATGGAACTGCCCGTTACGCTTGCCGTGGCATGGTCTGACTTGGGACGTGGCAGAATGAACAGATGGTAACAGGCAATGCAGAGAAACACTAAAGCCACCACCAACATCGTGACATGCCATGCTTTGGGCACATCCTTATAATAGGCTTCCAGGCTACCGGCCACCATCAGGGTCAGACCCTGCCCCACAATGGTTGCCACGCGATAGAACGTGCTACGTATGCCCACAAAGAGGCTTTGCCTGTAGCTATCGAGAGCCAACATATAGAATCCGTCGGCTGCAATATCGTGAGTAGCACTGCTGAAGGCCACCAACCAAAAAAAGGCCAGCGTCCACTGCACACTGTTGGGTGCTTGCAGCGTGAAGGCCACTCCTGCCAATCCTGCACCGGCAAAGAACTGCATCACGACAATCCACCATCGTTTGGTACGCAGCAAGTCCACAATGGGACTCCAAATGGGCTTGATGAGCCACGGCAGGTAGAGCCAACTGGTATAAAGGGCTGCATCCGTATTGCTCAGTCCCAGGTTTTTATACATCAGCACAGCCACGCTCATCACCAGGACGTAGGGTATGCCTTCAGCAAAATAAAGCGTAGGAATCCATGCCCATGGATTTCTTTCTTCTACTTTCTTCATACTCATTACTTAATATATGCGTTCAATTTGCGCTCCTTTATAATAATGGAGCAATATCTCTTCATAAGAAGCTCCCTTCGCACCCATCACGGCAGCACCGATCTGGCAAAGTCCTACGCCATGGCCCCATCCGGCTCCAATGAGTCGGAATTCCTGAGGTATGCCGTCTCGCTCATCGCCCTTTTCTACCACAAAGGCCGAACTGTAAAGATGCGACTTTGACAGCGCACGGCGAATGCTGAGTTCTTTGCCAATAACCATAGAACGTTTTGTTCCCACAATACGCAGCTTGTATAAGCGGCCGCTTTTTCCGCGAGCTACTGGTTGCAGATCAAGAATATGGCCAAAGTCTATGCCTGTCTTTTCTCGGATAAGGGAAGAAATCTCTTCTTGCGTATAATCCATTTGCCAACGGTAGAAATCCTGCGTCTCCAGATCATAGTCATTCAACACCTGCCGAAGCACCTCTTTATCGTGCGTGTTGCAAAACGCCGAAGCATCACTGCGTATCCAATTTTCGGCATCGGCCTCCTTAGTAAGATCGACCTGAAGATTGCCGTCGGGAAGGTCTCGAATGGGCTGAAGATAGCTATAGTCTGCATCTTCCCAGCATGCGGCATATTCTTCAGAAATGCCGCCGCAGCATTTGGCAAAACGGGCATCACAGATGTCGCCATCCGCCCCGATGATTAGTCCTCGGGTTGCCTGCACAGCTTCGCGCACCGTAGCCGAAGTAGCGCGGATAACTCCTTGATAGCGCTGACAATGATCATCGGCACAGACATCGTATAAGCTATGGGCTTCACGATCGGTCCATGTAATGGATTCGTCGGCGTTATTACTGTGATGTACGGCGGAATCTGCGTGTGTTGTTTCACTCTCGCGGTTGCGTATCTGAGAAAGGAGCCAACTTCTGCTGATGATAGCCGCTGCCTTCAGAAACTCCAGTCCTGCCGTGGCTTTCATTTCACTGCTTATAACGCTTTCCAGATAGTCTTCAACGGGCAGTAGGTTTACTGCAACAATGCTATCGTTTTCCACCATCAGTTTCAAACAGCCCTTGAAAGTCTGGTCTTCCCTACGTTCCCAATGGAAGTTGATTCCGATCATTACGTCATGGAGTGTAAACGTGGCATCGTCGGCATGAGGAGTAAACAATATCTCTCTATAGATTTTTCCATTCCATAGAATACCTTCTTTGCTATAAGAAGCCTCCTGCGAGCCATCCGCGGTTTGGCCTTCCACATCGTAATCAGAATGGAGCGTAAACCTCAACCTATCAGCATGCATGATGCCCACACTAACAGTGGGTTCTCCTTTCAGCTTGGCTACGGCAGCCATAATTTCATCTTCGCTTAGCGTTACTTCACGCAATATGGAACATACTTTGTCGGCTGTGAGTCTTTCGAAGTCTTCGCGGCGCGGCGTGATGATGAGTCCTCCCATGTCAACACTACCCGGGCTGATGAGATACTGCTGCTCGCCCTCCTTGAAGTAACATTCAGGACGCAGCTTTCTACGAGGTATGAGGGCTATTACCAGTCCTTCGCCTTCGCTCCACCCCAAAAGATTGAAACGAGGCTCAGGCTCTCCGTCTACGATGGGCAGTGAGTTCAAGAGTTTATCGAACAAATAATGCCCGTGTTCTTTTCCGGAAAGACGAAGTACGAACAATGGATATGCAAACCTCCGTAGCAGGTAGATACCTTGCCCCGTAGGTAATGTATACACTGGTTCCAGGCTAGATTCATAGGTCTTCCAGTCGCGTTGCAGTGGTATCTGCCCCTTTGCGCCAAGCTGCAAATGAGCATGATCTGGAGCCGAGGCACCGCACTGAGCACCATTGTAGAGTACCACGAATTCGCTTAAATGCTGTGCCATCTGGCAGAAGGCATCTATCATGGGACGTGCCAGCTGTGGAATGTGCCGACGCGTGGGCAGCGTAAAATGATATGGCAATATGGGGAAAGGGTTTACGCAAAGCTGATATCTCCCCAAAACATAAAAGTGGTTTTGCTCCTTAGGCTGATGATGCTCGCAGAGGAAACACTTGCGTTCAGCAATGGTTTTCTTATCTACTTTCGCTCCTGTAGAAACAATTCTTGCCGGATTAAACTGTACAGACAGTTTTACTCCTTGCTCGTCAAAATGCTTTAACTTTACATTCTTCAGGTCTTGGAATCTTCGCTCCGCAGCAGGCCATGTGCGGAGCTGTTCTTCAAAAAAACTCTTGGCCTCCTCCTGCGTCGGCTGCTGGTTCCAGCGTTCGTTCAGCTGTCGGCGTGCCCTGAGTTCCAGCGTGCGCAGACGGTCTTTGTATAGATTGTTCTTGTTTTGTTTCTCAATAGAAAGAGCGGCATCTGAATTGCCCTCCCAACGGCGGCACAGATATAGTACATCGTAGATTCTGCCTATCCTGTAGCGGCGCGAAACAGCAAGTCCTACGGCATAGTCTTCACCATAACTGGTGTTTGGGAAACCTATTTCGCGAATCAATGGAGTATAGAAAGCGCGAGGAGCCCCAAGCCCGTTGATGCGCAGCGCATTGTTGCGCCCATTTGCTTCTGTCCACTCCTTGTGGTCAATCACTCCGGGCGGCAGTTCCCTGAGCTGCATGTCCACCAGCTTATACGACCCTATGATCATGGCTGCGTGCTGTTCGTAGAAGGCGTCCACTATTTTTTGCAAAGTGTCGGGACTGCTGTAGATGTCATCAGAATCAAGCTGCACGGCAAACTTACCGCAATATGGACTGCATGCAGCATAATCCCAGCAGCCGCCAATGCCCAGATCAGTGCGTTCAGGTATGAGGTGAACCACCTGAGGATGGTTCTTATATTTTTCTATAGCAGCCGTCGTGCCATCCGTAGAATGGTTGTCAACAATGATCAGATTGAAATCAAAATCAGTCTTTTGGCCAAGCACGCTTTCAATGGCATCAGCAATAGTGCGTTCGCGGTTGCGCACTGGAATCACCACAGAAGCCTCATAGCGGAATGCCTCACTCTTCAAGTCCACTTCGTCAAAATCGTCTGGAGCCAGATAGGCACCTACTCGTTTCAGGTGTTCGGTGCAAACCTCCTCCATTTCTATCTGAACCGCACGTTGAGCTGGGTTTACATAGTCAAACTGTTTTTCTCCGCTCTTTCTCAAATCGCTTTCCTCCTCCGTGTAGAGCATTTCGTTCAAATGGAACAAGCCTCTTTCACGCAAGGCAAAGAGCCATAGGTCATAAATACCGCCATACTTCCACGCCTTTGGCTTAGACTCAGCATAATGGCGTAGCGTAGCCGTAGAAAACAGCAGAACGGAACCAAAGTCAAAGTCGTTTCGTAAGCTGCCTTCCTGAAAGTCTATCAGGGGGTGGGCCTTCGTCTCACCCTGTTCCACCGACCAATGATCAGCATACACCATCGACCGGCCACTCCAGTCTAAAGCTTCGCGCATACGATGGAGCGCACGCGCACCAAAATTGATTGGTGACGATTTCAGCACCAATATCGCATATGGTGACTCAGCCAACGAAGCCATTTTTATCACCGTGCTGGCCGACTCCATGGCATCCACTTCCACACATTCACTCTTCTGCATCAGTCCGTCGGTATCAGCCTGCGGTGGAACAAGCAAAAACACTTTCCCTATTTCTTCTCTACCTTCCAGTTCAGCAAGCGTTTTGGCAGTATCTGCCACGCCGCCAAAAGGCAGGAATACATCCATCTTATTACTTTGCATTTCTTTTCAAAATATATTTTGGTGCGAAGTTACGAATAAATTATTGACAGATGCCTCATATTGACAATAGTTTTTGACTTTCACCCATATTCATCGGTACAACACCCTTATATACCATCACTCCCATACATCATGTCTGTACGGGAGTGATGGTGTCGCACCTAAAACAGCAGGTGCAATAGCTTGAGGATTTATTTACTGGTTATTCTATCGGGCGTATTCTGTTTTCATAACTACTCCACTCTGTCATATATCTGTCAACACTTTTGCGTGGGAAAGTAGAAACTTTGCATCGGAACATATATCGGACAATTGTTAGTGTCAACAAAGGGCTTACTTCCCATGTTAGGGTTATATACAAGGTCTGGCGGCACTGTCGAAAGACATGTTACACTGGTTAAACCTGTACACCCTCTGTATAGGAAAATAATTGTTTTTTAGACAAATAAATTCTTCCACTTATCCTTACCTGCTGTTTCAGAACACCTACAGTTTTTTCCTGCTCACTTCACCACCAACTCATGGGACGCAACGCGCAAAGTTCCGGTGCTGTCACTGCCGTCGCTCTTGGTATATTCAAAGGCATTAGCATTCAGCCGTTCTATCCTGACCGTTTCGGGCTTTGCTTCTGGATGGAGAATGAGATGACCATTCTGTATGCGATAGTTTTTGGTATGGAGTTCCAGTTGCGTAAGGTTAATAGCCTTCACCAGTGCATCACCGTCATCGCGAGTAATCAGCGCATAGCGGTCGCCGGGCTTGGCCTCTCCGTAGATCACACCATCGGTTCCATCCTCAGCACTTCGCGTCATGAGCAAGGTATCGCCGGCATCCGTAATGAGACTGAACGTGCTCATACCAAAGTCTCCGGCTACTCCATAAATGGTTGTATCTCTTTCTTCTACCGATTGTATTTCCTGCACATCGCCCACCACGGGATGGAGGGGTTCAGCCGCCTTCTGTGGAGTTTTCTTGCACGCTCCCCACAGCAGGGGCACGAGGCATCCCAGCCCAGCGGCAAAGATTAAATTCCTACATTTCATACTTGACAAGTAAAAATTATCGCTTTATAGAATGCGAAATTACGGTTTTTCCGTCACATAATCATCACACAGCAAGAAAAACTATCATTTTCCCGTCCGACCCTGCTCCATTAATCACGAACAATGAGGGCATCGTTTCTCATCCGAGGTATTTTCACGATGCGATACTCGCACAGCCCAACTTCCACGGTGCATAGGCTACAGATGTAACCTTACTGTCGCAAAAGGGTGGTCAAGAAGAATTAGTGACCCATTAAAAGTGCCATGGCATAACAAATATTGAGGTAAAAAGACGCCTCCACGCCGCAGGTATTGCATCCGAAAAGAAGAAAACAGGACACCAAGAAACAAAGTTTATCCGAAACTATTAAAAAAGTAGGTATGAAACAGCAGTTTATCGTAAAGGATTTCGTAATTTTGCACGCGTTTTGACAACAAATTTACGTTTAACCAATTTAAAGTAACCATTTAATTACAAATTAATGAGCGATTTTAAAAATGTTTTGCCTCTGGAAGACTTCGATTGGGAAGCCTACGAAGGCGGCGGCTTGGAAGCCGGACAAACAAAAGAGGATCAGGAAAAAGCCTATGGTGAGTCCCTCAACCAGGTGCAGGAGCACGAAGTGGTAGAAGGCGAAGTAATTGCCATCGGTAAGAGAGAAGTACTCGTCGACATTGGCTACAAGAGCGATGGCGTGATTTCTGCAAACGAATTCCGTTACAATCCTGACCTGAAGGTAGGCGACAAGGTTGAAGTCTACATTGAAAAGGAAGAAGACAAGAAGGGCCAACTGCTGCTCTCGCACAAGAAGGCTCGCGCCAAGCAGGGTTGGGATAGAATCAACAATGCCCTTGAAACTAAGGAAATCGTTAAGGGCTTTATCAAGTATCGTACTAAGGGCGGCATGATTGTCGACGTATTCGGCATTGAAGCATTCCTGCCCGGAAGCCAAATTGACGTGAAACCCATTCGCGACTACGACATCTTCGTGGGCAAGACCATGGAGTTCCAGGTGATCAAGATCAATCAGGAATATAAGAACGTAGTGGTAAGCCACAAGGCTCTGATTGAAGCTGAGCTCGAAGCTCAGAAGAAGGAGATCATTGGCCGCTTAGAGAAGGGTCAGGTACTGGAAGGTACAGTGAAGAACATCACCAACTACGGTGTATTCATTGACCTGGGTGGTGTTGACGGTCTGATTCACATCACCGACCTCAGCTGGGGCCGCGTAAATGATCCGCACGAAATCGTTCAGATTGACCAGAAGCTGAACGTGGTCATTCTTGACTTCGATGACGAAAAGAAGCGCATTGCTCTTGGTCTCAAACAACTCACGCCCCATCCTTGGGACGCTTTGGATCCTAACCTCAAGGTGGGCGACCGCGTGAAAGGTAAGGTAGTTGTGATGACTGACTACGGAGCCTTCGTTGAAGTAGCTCCCGGCGTTGAAGGTCTGATCCATGTTTCAGAGATGAGTTGGAGCAGCCACCTGCGCAGCGCTCAGGACTTCCTGAAAGTGGGTGACGAAATTGAAACTGAAATACTCTCCCTGGACCGCACAGACCGCAAGATGTCACTCGGCATCAAGCAGCTGAAGGAAGATCCTTGGCAGAACATTGAAGCCACCTATCCTCTGGGCAGCCGCCACACGGCTAAGGTGCGCAATTTCACTAACTTTGGTGTATTCGTTGAACTGGAAGAAGGCGTTGACGGCCTGATCCACATCAGCGACCTGAGCTGGACCAAGAAGGTTAAGCATCCTTCTGAAGTAACGCAGATTGGCGCAGAGATCGACGTAGTGGTTCTTGAAATAGATAAGGACAACCGTCGCCTAAGTCTTGGTCACAAGCAGACCGAAGAGAATCCTTGGGATGTATTCGAAATGTATTCACCGTAGGTTCCATCCACGAAGGTACCATTATCGAAGAACGCGAGAATGGCGACGTTATTCAGCTTGAATACGGCATTGACGGCTTTGCCACTCCGAAGCATCTGATTAAGGAAGATAAGACGAAGGCTAAGCTGAACGAGAAGCTGCCGTTCAAGGTGCTTGAGTTCAACAAAGTAACGCGTCGCATCATTCTTTCGCACAGCCGCACCTTCGAAGATGAACAGAAGGAGCAGCAGAAAGAACAGCACAAGGCCAAGGATGCAGCAGCCAAGAAGCAGCAGGCCAGCGACATTCCTACCATTCAGAACCAAGCAGCTACCACATCACTTGGTGACCTTGATGCACTGGCCAAGCTGAAGGCTCAGATGGAGGGTGAGAACAAAAGTGCAGAATAAATCATTAATGCAGATCACCCGTTAATCATCAATAAAGTACGTAATCCACAGATTACCTTGACCACACCAATGTGATGAAGTCAGAGGTAGTCTGTGGATTTTTTATGGAAAAGTTTGAGGTACATATCTTAGGTTGCGGCAGTGCCATGCCCACGTTGCGCCACCATCCATCATCGCAGGTAGTCAACATCCGCGAAAAACTCTCCATGATAGACTGCGGTGAGGGCACACAATTGCAGATGCGCCGCAGCAAACTCAAATTTATCAACCTGAGAAACGTATTTATCAGTCATCTTCACGGCGACCATTGCTTTGGCTTGCTGGGCATGATTTCTACGTTTGGCATGCTGGGGCGCACCGCAGACCTTCACATCTATGCTCCTTCCGAATTTGGCCCCATTCTAAACCAGCAACTCAATGCGTTTTGCAGTTTCTTGGAATATAAGGTCGTCTTTCACCCCGTCGATACGGAAACCTTTCAGGCCATCTACAACGACCGTTCGGTAACCATCTATTCCCTACCGCTCAAACATCGCATTCCCTGTTGTGGCTTTCTTTTCAAGGAGAAGCACACACTTCCCCACATTCGCCGCGACATGATCGATTACTATGAAATTCCGCTCAGTCAGATTGGCAACATCAAGAACGGTGCTGACTGGACGCTCAGTGATGGCACGGTGATTCCCAACAGCAGGCTCACGCGTCCGTCCTACGTTCCCCGAAGCTACGCCTATTGTTCCGACACGGCCTACAAGCCCGACCTTCAGCCCTACTTAGAAGGCACCACCCTACTCTATCACGAAGCCACCTTTCTGGAAGACAGAAAGGAACGCGCCACTGCAACAGCCCACTCCACGGCACGTCAGGCAGCCACATTGGCTCGCGACAGCCATGTGGAACGACTTCTTATCGGCCACTACTCAGCACAATACTTAGACGAAGCACCACTCTTGGAAGAAGCACGCGAAGTATTTCCCAACACCATCGCTGCCAATGAGGGGATGGTGATTTCATTATAATGCCGTTTAGCGATTAATTGCCGCGCCGTATTCCTTGAGATAATCCGTTCGGGGATAGGTAGCAAAATACGTTGAATCCATATACACCGCAAATGTAGTCACATTGCGAATGCCCATAGCTGCATAGGTATCTACATCCGAACGAAACACATCGCCATTCCATGGCAGCTCCACGGCAGGCTTCTTCCAGCGGCTGGCCATTGAAACGTCCAGCCAGTAATCCAGCACCACAGCCGTTTCTACAGGAAACACCTTCAGGTTTTCTTTCAAGTAGGTAAGATTTACCGCATTGTTTCCGATGTCCGACACCTCGCTTATGCTGTCATTGATAGGCTTATCCAGCCTTCTTTGAAAGGGAGCAAACTCTAAAAAGATTCCTTCCTCGGGCTTCACCTTCTCGGGTGCCTTTAGCGAAGAATAGTAAGCCAAATGGGCCACCATGGCCTCCTTGTCGTAAGTACGGATGGCCGTCAGCATTCTGTTTTCAATGATCAGCGCCTGCTCGCTGGCCGACAGCGTGGAGCACTCCGGACACTGGCAGATGGGAGCGCCGTCATCCAACCAGAAATAGTACCGATGGTTGGTAGATGTCAAGTGCTGGGTATAGAACAGCGCCTGAGCTGCAATGGTGTCAAGCGCACGCGCCGAACTCACACAACAATTAAAGTCGGCCACCCTCCTCCCCGATTCGTCCATTCGGAACATCGTGGAGTCCATATCGAAAAGCTCGCGCGGCAGCAGATCTTTCATGGCATGAAGCTCATGTTCCACCTTGATGCCATACCTGCGACATTCTTCCTGAAACTGTTTGCCCTTTTCCGACTCCCAGAAACGAAGCACCTGATTGGGCGTTATGTGCGTGCCAAGGGTATTGATGCCATTTTCATAAGCTATGCGAGGCCAGTCTGCCGTTTCCAAATCCTCCACTGCAAGCACTGCTCCTCTCATTTCAAAGAAGGGCTTCTTATCCACACATCCCATCATTACTATAGCGACGATCGCCAGCCATACATTGCGCACTATCTTCATTTCTCGTTGGTTTTAAGTGATGTTGCAAAGTAACAACATTTTTTGTATTCAACGTGCACCATGCCCAAACAAAGTTGTATTTTTGTATCATCAACAATTAAAATCATTCTCAATGAAACTTTCCCTACTGCCGCTTTTGACATTGGCCGTCCTGCTTTCGGCTTGCGAAAAGCAACCCTCACAGCCCACATTCTCCATGCAGTGGCTCACCGCCGAACCCGACACCGGCCAGATCATCAACGCCGAAGTTTGGCAACAAGTCAGCCTCCACGAGGGGTTCGACGCCCACTGGTCTGGCAAGCAAGATGAAACGAAATTCCAATGCTACCTTTCACCCCACTACTTCTACTTCAAGTTTCAGGTACCGGAACAAACGCTTACCCTCAAAGAACCTTTTGAAAAGAAACTCGACGTATGCAACGAAGACCGCGCCGAAATCTTTCTTTCGGCTACCCCCGACATGCACACCTACTACTGCATGGAGATGGATCCCAAGGGAAGGGCCTTGGACTACGTCACCAACTACTACCGCAAATATGACTACAACTGGGCGTTCCACTCCTTACAGATGGAAACATCTATTCTTGACAACAGCTACATCGTAGCCGGTCGCCTTTCCACTGCCGAAATGCTCCAGCTGGGCATTCCCCTTGACGAATTCTATATGGGTGTGTTCCGCGCCGACTTCGACGGACCTGAACAAGTAGTTTGGTACTCTCTGCTCAAGACGCAGCGCCAACAGGCGGACTTCCACATTCCCGAGATGCTCTTCAAAGTCACCGTACAGTCATGAAACATTTCTTTTTCTCTTTAGCCATCCTCTTACTCATCCCCGTTCCTAAAGCCATGGGGCAGGATGCATCACCGCTCAACGAAGTCAACCTCTTCTTGGGAACAGCCGACGACTACGGCCAGTTGGCTCCGGGAGCCTGTATGCCCTTCGGTCAGATTCAGGTATGTCCAGACAGTCGCCCTCGCCAGCATGCCGGCTACGACTATGATGTCCCACTAATCTCCGGCATCTCCATCAACCGTCTTTCGGGCACGGGCGGTCAGGGATGCGGCGGAAATGTCAGCCTCTATCCTGCCAACGAAGATCAACCCTTAAGCATACTGAAAGAAACGGAGCAAGCCACCCCCGGATTTTATGCCACACAGCTCAGCAACGGGGTGGAGCTCAGGCTCACGGCCTCGCGCCACATGGCGGTGGAACAATATGTTTTCCCTGAAAATGCTGAACCAACGCTCATACTCAATCCAGCCTCAAGCTTTGAGCAGGTTTTCCAAACGTCACTCCACTTCCTTGACAATCGCTCCGCCCAAGGCTACCTGGCAAGCAACAATACCTGCCGCCGCGGACTCTACCACCTCTACTATCGCATCTATTTCAACCGCTCATTCTCCAAGACGCCCCTTCAGGACGGACGATTGCAGTTTCGCTTCAAGAAGTCGAAAGACCCTCTTGAAGTACGCATTGTGGTTTCTACAGGATTGGCCGCTCCCTTAGAGAAGATCAAGGCGGCCGACGTATGGAAACGCTCCTTTGCCGACATTCAGCAGGAAGCCGAAGGCCAGTGGAAAGACATATTGAACCGCGTCAGCATTAAGGGCGGCAACCAGCAAGATCGCATCATGTTCTACACGTCGCTCTATCGCGTGATGCACAGTCCCTTCCAAGTCACCGACACACAGCATACCTCTTACCTTGGGACCGATGGCAAGCCCCATACTACCAAAGATTTCCAATACTACAGTTCATGGTCCCTATGGGACACTTACCGCACCAAGTTTCCTCTCATCCAGCTTTTACAACCTGAACGCAGCCACGACATTATGCGCTCAATCGCCCAACTCTACATCACAGGGAAACAAGACTGGAGCACCACTCACGAATGCGTACCTACCGTGCGCACCGAACATGCCATTGCCACTCTGCTCGATGGACTTCGTATGGGCAACGTCAGTGCGTCCCAATTACAGCCAGCCTTTCAGGGTATGGAAGCAGAAGCTCGCAGGCTTCCCCTGCGATCACCCGACCAGGTACTCGAAACGGCCACCGACTTCTGGGCACTCAGCCAGTTGGCCTCCGAACTCGGTCTGGAACAGCAGGCAAAAAAGTACATGAATCGTGGCGAAGTACTCTTCGACTCCATTTGGCCACGTCACTTCATGACCATTGACTCCTCCTATACCCTCATGCGCGGCAATGGCCTCTACCAAGGTACGCGCTGGCAATATCGCTGGGCCGCTCCCATGTTTCAGAATCGCATGGAGAAGTTATTGAGCCGCAAACAGTTGGCACAAGAGCTGACCGACTTCTTCCGGAACGACCTCTACAATCAAGGTAACGAGCCCGACATCCACGTACCATTCCTCTTCGGCCGCTTTGGCAAGCCTCAGCTCACCGGCACCATTGTTCGTCGCCTTGCAGACGACAGCATTTGCCATCGCTATGGGGGCAACGATGCCTACCCTACACCATTCATAGGCCATGCCTTCCGTAACGCTCCGCGCGGATATGCTCCCGAAATGGACGAAGACGATGGCACCATGAGTGCATGGTATGTGTTCAGTGCCTTGGGATTCTACCCCACCATTGTGGGTGAAGGTTATTACGATCTTTTCTCCCCTCTGTTCGACGAAGCCTGCGTACTGTTAGGCAAAGCCGGAGAACGCCGTCTAACGATCAAAACTCACCGACGCACCTCCACCAGCCAGCCCCTGAAGCGCGTCAGCTGGAATGGTCGCACCCTTAAAGACTTCCGTATCAGCTACACTCAGCTGCTCTCCGGAGGTGCACTCGACTTTTGGTATTGATTTCTCTCTACCTCACCAGCCGATCCACCTCGTTGGTGAGGTCGATGAACTGCTCTACACTGAGCTGCTCAGGGCGGTGGGTCAAGAGGGGTTGAGTCAAGAATGCTTCTGCGGAGAATTGCACGTTTCGCTCTGCAGAAAGTTGAGAAAGGAGAGATTTGAGGCTCACGCGCATCATCTTGCGTCGCTGCCCAAACGTGGTTTTCACAATGCGCTTCATTAAACGGAAGTCACACCCTAAATCGGTCACGCCATTCCGTCTGAAACGTATCACGGCACTCTGCACCTTTGGCGGTGGATTAAACACCGTGGGCGGAACCGTGAACAAATATTCTGCATCATACCACGCAGAAAGCAAAACGCTTAGTATGCCATAAGCCTTAGAGCCAGGGCCAGCCGTGAGCCGTTCAGCTACCTCCTTTTGCACCATGCCTGTGCAACAGGGAATCAGGTCGCGATGATCAAGCAAACAGAAAAAGATCTGGCTGCTGATATTATATGGATAGTTGCCCGTGAGCAAGAAGGGACGGCCGTCAAACAATGTGGTCAGCGGCAACTGCAAGAAATCACCTTCCACAATGCCATCGCGCAACATGGGAAAGCGCTCGCGAAGATAAGGAATGCTTTCACGGTCTATTTCCACCACTCGCAGGTCTCTGTGCTTCTGAATCAGATACTGCGTAAGCATCCCCATACCCGGTCCTACTTCAAGCACGGGCAAGTCGGGGCAGACATCCACGGTGTCGGCAATACGGCTGGCCGTGAGCTCATCGGTCAGAAAATGCTGTCCCAGATTTTTCTTTGCGCGTACCTGTTTCATGGTTTGAAAAGCAAGAGGAGACGAAACTCACTATCTGGGTTCATCTCCTCTTTTATTTATTAAGCACTCTTCAGCTTAACCCTTAGCACGGTTTACGTAGGAACCGTCACGCGTGTCAACCTCCACAAGTTCACCTTCGTTGATAAACAACGGCACGCGAATTTCCACTCCTGTTTCCAGTTTGGCAGGCTTCGTGGCGTTGGTGGCTGTGTCGCCCTTCAGACCGGGTTCAGTGTAGACAATCTTCAGGATGGTCTTCACCGGCATTTCTGCAAACAGAATGGTTTCAGTTGAAGCATCGGTCACGATTTCTACAATGTCGCCCTCCTTCATGTAGTCCACACCCTGAATCAAGTCTTTGCTCACGGGAACATCGTCCCACGTTTCCTGGTTCAGGAAATGATAGGTATCACCCTCATTATAGGAGAACTGATAAGGTCTGCGCTCCACGCGTACATCTTCCAGTTTCTCTCCAATGTTGAAACGACGCTCACGTACCAGTCCAGATACAACGTCCTTCAACTTTGTACGCATGAAAGTGTTACCCTTACCTGGCTTCACGTGAAGGAAATCAATGCAAAAAAACAACTTGCCATCCAAGCGGATGCAGGTTCCGATCTTAATGTCTTGCGAATTAATCATATTTTATATAATAACTTATTTCTGTTGACGTTGCAAAAATACAATTTTCTGCTGGAAAACAGCAAGCTTCGCGCGAATAAATGAAATCTTTGTTTTTCTTGACTGCTCATTTCTTCCCTACTTAACCTTTTTACACACCCCTTCTAAAGAAAAAATACTGCAAAAAAGCAGAGGTTGGTTTGTTGTTTTCAGAAAAACTTTGTAATTTTGCACCCCGTTATAGTCAAACAGAAACAGAAATAAAAAGATATTCTCATGAAAAGAACATTTCAGCCTCACAATCGCAAGAGGAACAATAAGCACGGCTTTCGCCAGCGCATGGCAACAGCCAATGGTCGTCGCGTATTAGCTTCACGTCGCGCTAAAGGGCGTAAGAAGCTCACCGTTTCCGACGAAGTTCACGGAAAGAGATAAGTCTCCCCTCAAGGGAACATTATCCACGCCACAAAAACAGATTGCACGGAAGCCCCAGGGCTGTTCCGTGCAATCTGTTTTTATGATGTCCGAACAAAGCCTCACCTGGCTATAGTCCGAATTCATGGGTGTAAAGCTCAGTCAGATAGCTGTCCACCCAATCATAATAATGATCAAGGTCTTTCACATACTTCTTTTTCTTTCTCACCTTAGCCACCACTTCCTGCCCTCGGGCCACCACTTCCTTCTCTACGGGCTGCAACTTCTGCCAGATGCCCGTTCCTTCCTTGTTGATCAATTTAGACAGGTCAATGTAGTCACCGGTATTGCCACGTTGCCAAGAAAAGATGCGTTTCTTCAGTTTCAGTCCCCATTCTGCCAATGGTGCGCGTCCTTCCTCATCGGGCGAGACCACCTTGGGCAACTTTCCCGTTGAAGTAATCATCAGAGGGATGGCCACCGTGGTCAGCGGATGACCTACAATGGTCCAACTAATCGTATGCTGAGCCTCCTCGTTTGGCTTCACCCCTTGAAACAACACACACGATGACGTAATGTATCGGGGAATGTAGTCTCTGAAAAACACCATTACGGGCTCACTCTGTGTCTGTGGCATCCGGTCATACAGGTTGTCATGCGTCAATCCATGCGTCAACTGACGGGGAACGTTTTCCAGCAGATATTCCACATTCAGCTGTCCACTCGCTGCTGCTTTCGCCATCACGTCCGATGCACACAAATAGCGTTCCACACCCTGCTGTCGGTCAGGATCACCAGAGAGTCCATGATTGGTTCTCACGATGTAACCCTCCGGGGCATCGTTAACATCATATTTCTGATAATCATAGTCTCCCGTTTCAAAATAGGCACAACCACCCTGAGCATCAATCACACCAAAATTAGCATCCACGCAACGCGGACGCCTAAACGTGTCGAGCAACACTTCAAAGTCCTTTACCGTAGCACAGATCTCCAACGCACGCTTCATCAGCTGACCCTCCAGTTCCAGTTTCTGATCCTTTTTGTTCAGATTATAGGCTGCCGTATTCATGATGGCAAATCCAGCCTCATTGTGTCCGGCCCACACTTCTTCGGGCTCACTGTCGCCAGCATTAATCAAACCTATATATCGATATTTCTCCCCTTGTATTAGGCGCGAGGTATTGCTCAGCGTTCCGGTATCCCTGTTTTTCATCATCAAAGGGCGTCCGTCCTTCGTTGCTTTACCCGACACAATGAACGACGTACATGCCGCCGTCCTCTCTCCGCCCATCATCATCAGAACGGCCAATAGCAGAAAACATTTTTTCTTCATTATTATTCAATCGTAATTCTACATCGCGAAGATACGCATAAGTAAGCGATAAACAAGATGAAAAAGCAAAGTTTTTTCATTTTGGTTTATCCGAACGAGAGTAGCTTCTTTGTTCATCGCACTAAAACTCCACATAAGTGAGCAATAAAGGCACTGTAGGTTTCAGTCAGGGGTATTCTGCTTTCTTTATCAATATCAGCGAAATAGCAAGCAGCCGCCCTTAGTAGGGGACTCCGCATAACGGTAAGGGGGATGACCCATACAGGCAAATGGTGAATCATGCATTGTTCATTATTTAACAGAACTCACTTTAAATCTCCTAATCCTTAAAACAAAAATCCTCCCCTGCACTTTTAGGGCACAGGGGAGGCAATCAGTGTCCGTCGTTTCCGACAGGGAATTGGGGATCTGATTCCGATGTATCTTAAACGGCCTGGGTGTCCAGCGTTTCTGATTCATCCTCAGAAGCACCTTCTCCAGCTTCGTCCGTAACGATGTCCGTCACTTCTGTCGTAGCATCCGGGGCTTCTTCCTGCTTCTTGTTCTTGGAGATGGTCTTTGCACGCTTGTTGGCAGCAATCACCGTCTGCTTGTAGTATTGAACGACGAGGTT
>JAFUHF010000001.1 GCA_017468985.1 Bacteroidaceae bacterium | reverse complement strand
TTCTTCATGGTGGGCGACAACGTCAGGAAGCATCCCGAACTGTTCAAACGCATCGTTGACGAAGGACACCAGGTGGGGAACCACACCTACCACCACCTCGGTTCCTTTCGTCACTGGACAGCCACCTACCTCATGGATGCCATGAAAGCCAACAAGCTTATCAATGCCCACCTCTTCCGTCCGCCACACGGATGGATGCGGTGGAGCATATATTGGGTAATACACAGAAGGTACAAGATCATCATGTGGGACCTCGTGACGCGCGACTACTCCAAATGGCTCACTGCCGATGACGTGTTCAACAACGTAAAGAGATACGCACGCAACGGTTCCATCATCACTTTCCACGACTCACTCAAGAGCATCGACAAGCTCAAGACCGCACTGCCGCAGTCGCTGCAGTGGCTCAAGGAGCAGGGCTATGCCTTCAAGACATTAGATTATCCCGATACGCATACCAGGCTGAACGGCAACCGTCGAAACCTCAAGGTACAAGCAACAAGATGTCACGCGAACAAATGCAACAGCGCATAAGGCAAAGCAGGTCATGGGCAGCCATGAAGCGCTTGCAGAAAGTGCTCGACGACTACTACATCGATGCCATGGCAGGTCTGCTGCCATGGGGCATCGGTGACATAGCCACCGCACTGTTCGCCCTCGTGTATATCTGGTTTGCAGCAACAAAGGTACGGTCGCTCGCACTCACGCTGGCCGTCGTCAACAATTCGCTGCGCGACATTGCTCTCGGACTAATCCCTTTCTACATCGGTGATGTGATAGACTTCTTCTATCGCTCCAACAAACAGAATATGCAGCTGATAGAAGGCTTCGTTGAAGGCGACCAGGAAATCATCGCCGCCGTCAATAAAGGAGCCATCCGGGCTGCTTGCTTCATCTGCCTGAGCATATTCTTCATTGCTTTTATGCTCTGGACCGTACTCCAGCTGTCTGTCTGGCTGTGGCATACTATCAGCGCGGCACTATCCTGACGCTTGCCAACATATACTCTGTTACGTAAGCCGCGCTATTTGCGCGGCAATCCCTCCAAGCTTCTCCCACAGCCCATCCTTAGGCAGCGGAGCATCGAGCGCGATGACAGCCTTCGACACGGGATGCAGAAACTCCACGTGCCGCGAGAGCAGCGAGATGCTGCCATCGGCATTGCTGCGCGGCGCACCATACTTCAGGTCGCCGCGTATCACCATGCCCGCAGCCGCCAACTGGCAGCGTATCTGGTGGTGACGGCCAGTGAGCAGGCGCACCTCAACAAGGCTGTAGCGGTCGCCACGACGAAGCACACGGTAGTCGAGCACGGCCTTCTTGCTGCCGCGCACCTCGTGGTCGTAGGCATAGCTCTTGTTCTGCCGCTCGTTGCGCACCAACCAGTGGGTCAGACGAGTATACGAAGAGTTTTCTTCCAAGGGGGTGTTTTGATGGAAAGCACGGTGAGAAGCTAATTCTTCATTATTAGTTATTACTTGTTCATTACAAACGATAGCCCAATAGGTCTTGTGTACCTCGCCGTCGGCAAACATCTTGTTCATCCGAGTGAGGGCCTTGCTGGTCTTGGCAAACACCACCAGACCGCTCACGGGGCGGTCGAGGCGGTGGACAACGCCCAGAAACACGTTGCCGGGCTTGTGGTGCTCGGCTTTCAGGTAGTCCTTCACCACCTCCGACAGCGGACGGTCGCCGGTTTTGTCGCCCTGCACTATCTCTCCACTCTCCTTGTTCACCACTATAAGGTGGTTGTCTTCGTAAATCGCCTGCATGATAACGTAGCTGTTTTGTAGTCTGTGCGAGGTGAAAGGCAGCTCGCCACTCACCGTTCCACTGCGCAAAGGTAGCAGATTTATTAGTTTTCCGAAGCGATGTGCCCACTTTTTATAAGGTAAGAGAGAGACAAAGGGGGAACTCAAGCAAGCTCACCAATCACATTCCCAATAATAAAATATAGTTAAAATATGTAAAACACTTGCCGCGTATCAAGAATAAAAGCTACCTTTGCACCGCATAAAAGTCAAAACGATGATGGATGCACGCCCTTTGGGAGTGCTTATAAATATAAAAACGGAGAATAAAATGTGACTATGATGGGCGAATACAATCACCATCTTTCAAAGACGCACACTTGCGTGTGCCGCAGCATGGCAGAAGAGGGCCACAAACCCTGTTCTGCTATTGCCGTGCGTCACCCGTTTTTGTATTACAGTGGCTATGATACCGCTCGCTGAGCTATCCTTCCGCACCATCCCATACAAACAAATTAGGATAAACTGTAAACAAAAACTATAATTTAAAAAAGCAATGAAAAGACTATTAACTTTACTTGGGGTAGTAGCTGTACTACTCTTAACGCCAACTAATGCGAAAGCATGGAAAGGCCTCTATTTGCTCAATAGCATTGAGGGTTATTGGGAGGTATCGCATAAAAATGATACTTATAAGTTTAGTGGGAGTGGTGACGAGTTTACTTATACCATTGATGCTTCAAATTATGAAGGCGTCATTTACT
>JAFUHF010000015.1 GCA_017468985.1 Bacteroidaceae bacterium | reverse complement strand
TCAAAAGCCGGGGAAGTGAGTCTGTTCCACACTGGAATGCCGCGACTCACCCGTGGAAGTGGTCCGTTCCACACTGGAATGCCGCGACTCACCCGGGGAAGTGAGCCCGTTCCACACTGGAATGCCGTGACTCACCCGGGGAAGTGAGCCCATACCATACACGTATCATGAGAATACCACGGGAAGTTCAGCCATACCACACACGTATCACGAAAAGACCACGGGGAAGCAGGCTATGCCGAAAGCTAACGGAGGCAGCCCCATGGTGTGCCGAGCAGAACAAGGGCAACAAGGCTTCCATAACGAAAGCAGGAACCCCAAACATGGAGTTCCTGCTGCGGTGCGTACGGGACTCGAACCCGTGACCTCCTGCGTGACAGGCAGGCATTCTAACCAGGCTGAACTAACGCACCTTGTTACTCTTCAAGAAGAGGCATCTTCGCTCAAATGCGGTGCAAAGTTACAAACTTCTGACATTCCTTCCAAGCTTTTCGCTAATTATTTTTCAAAAATGCGCTGAAAAATTTTGGCATCCACAAATTCATTGCCCACGTAGAGCCAGTTTCGCAGGGTACACGTATCAACGTAATTGGCTTTCTGGAAGAGTTTTATGGAAGCCTCATTCTTCACACTCACGTAGGAATAGAGCTGACGCAGATGGAGGAACTCTTGCACGTAGCGCTCCATGAGAAAAAGCACTTCAGTGCCAAAACCGCGGCCCCTATAGTCGCGACCCAGCACAATGCCTATCTCGGCCCGCAAGTGGCGCGGATTGAAATCAACGAGGTCGGCCATGCCTACCACGGTTCCCTCCTCTACTGACTCCACCATGAGGCGGAGCTGGCCGTCAGTGTAGATGTCATGCGTTCCTTTGGCAATGAACTGCTTGAGCAAGTAGCGCGAATAGGGCACATTGACGGAGCTTACGTCCCAGAGCGTGGTGTCGTTTTCCAGCGTGTAGAGCACTTCGAGGTCTTCCGGCTCCATGGCGCGCAGCGTGACCCTCTCACCCAGCAAAAGGTTGGTCTTGATCATGGTTATATAAAGATGTTACGGTTAGTGATCATGAGATGGCGGTCGGGATAGAAGGTGCCTATCAGGGCATGGGCGGAGGGGCGGCCGTCGAAGATGCGCAGCAGGGCATCGGTGGTGTAGGACTGCATGTCGTAGACCACGAAGCGGTAATCCTCCTCTGAGAAGCCGCTCGCAAGGTGGCCCTCAGGGAGCGAAAGCTCCGTGCCTTCCACATAGTCTGCACTGAGCATCCATCGCTTGCTCAGCTGGCGCGCCTGCTCCAGCATGGCGGCGCTGCCCACAAAGAGGTAGCGGTGCTGCGGCAGACTGCTCCAGGCATGGGGACGCGAGCCCAGTTTGGAAAACTGCTGCTTGAAGTAAGCATACGTGCCGAACAGGAAGATGGCTGCCTTGACAGGGAGCGAAAGCAGCAGGCCGTAGTGCCGGTAGTGCTTGTTGAAGAAAATGAGCATGGCTTCGTAGAACACGTAGACATAGCGATAGGACGTCTTTTCAGTACTCTCGCCCTTATAGTGGAGTATGGGGAGCGGCAGATAGTAGTTTTGCCGGCCAGACTTCAGGATGCGATAGGAAAGGTCAATGTCCTCGCCGTACATGAAGAAATCTTCATCGAAACCGCCCACCTCGCTCAGCACGGCGCGTGGCACCATCATGAAAGCTCCTGAAACGACATCGATTGGACACACCTCGGAGGCGTCGAGATAGGACATGTAGTAACGCCCGAACACGCGCGAACGGGGCAGCAACCGCGACAAGCCGGAGAACTTGCAGAAGGCCGTGAAGGGAGTAGGCAGTCCGCGGCGCGACTCGGGAGCAAAGCTGCCGTCAGGCCTGAGCATGCGCACCCCTACGGCACCGGCCTCGGGATGCTGCTCCATGAAACGGAGGCACTCCGGCAGACACGAATCGGAAAGCAGCGTGTCGGGATTGAGAAACAGCACGTAGTCGCCGCGGCTCTCGCCGAGGGCCTGGTTGTTGGCCTTGCCGTAGCCCACATTGACATGGTTAGCAATGACATGGAGCTGAGGGTAGAGTTCAGGAGAAAACTGCTCATGAAGGTACTGGGGAGTGGCGTCGTGGGAATCATTGTCGACTACGAACACTTCCAGATCTATCCCACTCGCCGAACGGAATACGGAGCGAAGGCACTGTTCCAGATAGTGCTTCACGTTGTAGCTCACGATGATGACCGACAGCTTCATTGCACAGCAGAGGTTAGGGAGCAGCGAAGCGAAGCAAACTCGCTGTGCGAGGGAATGCAGAAATAAGAGGCTACACCTACGATCAGCGCGTAGCAAACGGCGGAAAAGTCGCTTAGCAGATGGCTCACCGAGAGGTTGAACAGGAGCACCACGCCGAGCGCCACGGAACGCGCCTTGCAGCAGTTCAGATAGCGGCTCCAAGCCAGCGGCTCATCGGCAACCTCCAACTTACGTGCCACCATGCGGAAGCGGAACAGCCTCAGTGAGCCGAACACCACGCCGGCCGTAAGCACGACCATAAGCAACTGCAGCACATAGGTAAGGAAGGCGTCAGCCGAAAGCAGGCCATAGGCCGGCAGGCGCGACTGAAACAGGAGGAAGAGCAGCGACAGCCCGAGCAGGACTGACTGCACCAGGAGCCAACGGTGGCTGAGGGAAGGGGATGATGGCGTTGCCATGACTTAATGAGGATTGATGTTGAAGGCCACGCGGTTTACGATGGAGCGGCCCAGCGTGAGTTCGTCGGCATATTCCAGCTCATCGCCCACGGAAACGCCACGGGCAATGGCGGTGAGCTTCACGGGGAGGCCTTCCAGGCGGCGCGAAATGTAGAAACTCGTGGTGTCACCCTCCATGGTGGTGCTCAGCGCGAAGATTACCTCGCTCACGCCACCGGCCCTGACGCGCTCCACGAGGGAGTCGATCTCAAGGTCCTTGGGGCCGATGCCGTCGATGGGCGAAATGATGCCGCCCAGCACGTGGTAAAGGCCGCGATACTGGCGCGTTTGCTCTACAGCCATCACGTCCTGAACGTTTTCGACCACGCAGATGGTCGAAGCATCGCGCAGGGGGTTAGAACAAATGTCGCACTCGTCGCTGTCCGACAGATTGTGGCAATGGCGACAGAACTTCACCTGGTCTTTAAAGTTCACGATAGCCTCAGCAAAGGAATGGACATGGGCCTCGTCCTGACGGAGCAGAAACAAAGCCAGACGGAGCGCCGTCTTGCGCCCCACGCCCGGGAGACCCGACAAGGCCTGCACAGCGTTTTCAAGCAACTGGGAGGGAAACTGATTGGTCACCACACAACTAATTTAAGGACAAAAATAGGCAAAAACTTTGGAAGTGGATCATTTCGTCAGTGAGAAATGCAGAATTCACGCAGAAAAAGGCTATCTTTGCACTGAATCACCCTTAAAACCAAGCGTAGCCATGATCATCAAGAGTGCCACATTCCACATCAGCAGCTCCAGCGTGAACGGATGTCCTACCCCCGACAAACCGGAATTTGCCTTTATAGGAAGGAGCAACGTGGGCAAGAGCAGCCTCATCAACATGCTCACCGGAAATGGCAAGCTGGCCATGACTTCCGCAACGCCCGGGAAAACGATACTGATCAATCACTTCCTGATCAACAAGAAATGGTATCTGGTAGACCTGCCCGGCTACGGATATGCCAAAAGAAGCAAAAGCAAACAGGAGGAATTCACCAAGATGATAGCCGACTACGTCGTGGGAAGAGATAACCTGTATAACCTCTATGTACTCATTGACGGCAACATACCGCCCCAGCAGATTGACCTGGAGTTCATAGCCTTTCTGGGAGAAAACGAGGTGCCCTTCACCCTGGTATTCACGAAAGCCGACAAGTCGGGAAAGACCAAATACCGGCAACAGGTGGAACACTTCATGGAAAAACTCCGCGAGACCTGGGAGGAACTGCCCGACCACCTCATCGTAAGCTCCGCCAAGCAGCAGGGTAGAGAAGAACTGCTGGACCACATCGGAAACATCATCAAAATGAGCGAACAGCAATAAAACGAGAGCACCAATGACGTTGAGAAACATTACTACGCGCTCAGTGATCCTGCTGACCACACTGCTGCTGACAGGCCCCACGACTCTGCGCGGCGGAAAACTGACGCGGTGGGTAAACCCACTGCTGGGCACCGCGACACTCTGGGACGAAAACGAACTGGGATTCAAACGCTCGAAGGGATTCCGCCCGTGGGGAGGAGAGGTGTTTCCAGGCGCAGCGCTGCCCAACGCCATGGTGCAGCTCACTCCCGTTACGAAATACCGCAGCGGAGCAGGCTATCAATACGAAGACCAGAGCATCACGGGTTTTGCCCACACGGCAAAAGGACATTGGAACCTGCTGCATGTGCCACTGATGCCGGTAACGGGAGACGTAGACCCAGACCATTTTGCCTCGCCCTACAGCCACGACGAAGAAGAGGCTCACCCAGGCTACTACAGCGTGGAACTGAAACGCTACGGCATAAGAGCAGAACTCACCACCACGCTGCGCTGCGCCTACCACCGCTACCACTTCAGAAACACGCGGAAGCAGTCCGTCGTGGCCGACATGAGGCGCTCAAACAACCACGTGAGCGACTGGACGCTGGAACAGACTGGCCAGAAAACCTTCAAGGGAAGCCAAAACGGAGAGGGGCGCATCTACTTCTACGCTGAAAGCAATAAAAAGTTAGCCCACATCAAAGAGAAAAAGGGAGAGAGACACACTATTCACCTCATTACATTCGAGGAAACAGAAGACCGCGAACCCTTGGAACTCAAGATAGGCTTCTCCTTTGTGAGTACGGAGAATGCCGCACTCAACCTGAAGCAGGAAATGGAGGGAAAGGACTTTGCAACCGTAAGGCAGGAAGCTGACGACACATGGGAACACCTCTTGGAAAACATCGGAACGGAAGGCGGAACAGACAAGCAGCGCGGACTGATGTACTCCTGCTTGTACCGAAGCTTTTTGTGGCCCTGCCTGAGAAGCGACGTGAACGGCGAATACAGAGACGCGAGGAACCAGATAGTCAACAACGGTTTCCGCTACTATACCAACCCCTCCTTCTGGGACGACTACCGCAACAAGCTGATTCTGCTCGGTCTGCTCCAGCCAGAAGTAGCCACAGACGTCATCAAAAGCATCACTGACCGTGGAGAGAAAAGCAACGGCTACATGCCCACCTTCTTCCACGGCGACCATGCCTCAACCTTTGTAGCCGGAAGCTGGCTGCGCGGCATCAGGGGTTTTGACCTGCAACGCGCCTACCGATTGCTGCTCAAGAATGCCACAGTGCCGGGCAGAGGAGGAAGGCCCTATCTCGATGAATACCTGGCGCGAGGATGGATAGCTGAAAAGGATACCACAAACGTACCTACATGGGATGAATACAAGGCAGCAGTGACGAAGACCGTAGAATATGCCTACGACGACTATGCCACAGCCCTCGTAGCCAAGGAAGTGGGCGACACAAAGAACTACAAGCTCCTGAAGGAACGCTCCATGAACTACCGCAACCTGTTTGACCCCGAAACAGGATTTTGGCGAGGGAAGAACGACAAGGGAGAATGGCTGAGCGACTTTAAGCCATTCTATCCCTACTACGCCTTCCAATACAGAGAGGCCAACGCATGGCAATCGCTCTTCTACGCCCCTCACGACCCTGAAGGATGTGTTTCGCTCTACAAGAACAAGAAGAAAGACGCTGAACGGAAGCTGGATTCCCTGTTCAGCATTCCCTGGAAAGGCTACGAGGCATATAACTTTACGGGCTTCATGGGTAACTACTGCCATGGCAACCAGCCTGGCCACAGCCTGCCCTGGATGTACTACTTCGTGGGAAAGCAGGAAAAGAGCCAAGTTATACTCGACAGCCTGATGAACCACTATTACGATATGGGGAAAGAGCACTTATCCTATGCCGGAATGGACGACGCAGGCGAAATGTCGGCCTGGTTCGCAATGACAGCACTTGGCCTCTACACGTTTTCGCCGGCCGACCCTGAATATCTGGTCAGTGTACCGCTGTTTCCGAAGATGAGCCTGAGGCTCCCCAATGGGAAAACGGCACGCATCATCCACAGCGGAACGGGACGAAAGATAAAAGACATACGCATCGACGGAAAGAAAATGAAGGGATGGTTCCTGAGGCATGACATACTGGAAAAGGGACCCACCATAAGCATCGCCACACCATGAAGACAGACAGAAAATAAGCGTAAAGGCCGGAAAAATGTAACATTTTTTTCGTACATTTGCGTGCCATAAGTGAATCCTCACAAGAGATAAATATGACCATTGAAGACAATCCTAATATCACTGAGCATTCCAACTATAAACCCGTAGCCCCGAATGGCGACACCATGAAGCATCGCCTCTCGGGAATGTACGAGAATTGGTTTCTGGAATATGCCAGCTACGTGATACTCGACCGCGCCGTTCCCCACCTGGCCGACGGCCTGAAGCCCGTGCAACGGCGCATCCTCTACTCCATGAAGCGCATGGACGACGGCCGATACAACAAAGTAGCCAATATCGTAGGCCACACCATGCAGTTCCACCCCCACGGTGATGCCTCCATCTACGGCGCACTAGTGCAGATAGGACAGAAAGAGTTGCTCGTTGACTGTCAGGGCAACTGGGGTAACATCCTGACCGGCGACGGCGCCGCCGCACCCAGATACATCGAAGCAAGGCTGTCGAAATTCGCGCTCGACGTGATGTTCAACGACAAGACCACGGAGTGGAAACTCTCTTACGACGGCCGCAACAAGGAGCCCATCACGCTGCCGGTGAAGTTTCCCTTGCTCATCGCCCAAGGCGCAGACGGCATCGCCGTAGGCCTGTCGGCCAAAATCCTGCCCCACAACTTCAACGAGATATGCGACGCAGCGATCAGCCATCTGAAGGGAGAAAGCTTCACCCTCTACCCCGACTTCCTGACCGGAGGCAGCATAGACGTAAGCCATTACAATGACGGAGCGCGTGGGGGAAGCGTAAAAGTAAGGGCAAAGATCGACAAGCTGGACAACAAGACGTTGGTCATCCGTGACATCCCCTACGGCAAAACTACCTCCGCCATCATCGATTCCATCCGCAAAGCCATAGAGAAAGGCAAGATCAATGCCCGTAAGGTAGACGACAACACCGCCGAAAAGGCCGAGATACTGGTACACCTTACGCCAGGCACCAGCTCCGACAAAGCCCTCGACGCCCTCTATGCTTTCACCGACTGCGAGATAAGTATCTCGCCCAACTGCTGCGTCATCGTCGACGGCAAGCCCCAGTTCCTCAGCGTCAGCGACATATTGCGCCATTCGGTCGACACCACCAAACAGATCCTCAAGCGCGAACTCGAAATCCGCCGCGCCGAAATTCTGGAAAGCCTCCACTTCGCCACCCTCGAATCCATCTTCATCAACGAGCGCATATACAAGGACAAAGGCTTCGAGCAAGCCCCCAGCATGGACGCCGCCTGCGAGCATGTCGACGAGCGGCTCACACCGTGGTACCCACAGATGGTGCGCGAAGTAACCAAAGAAGACATACTGCGTCTCATGGAGATACGCATGGCCCGCATCCTCAAGTTCAACAAAGACAAGGCCGAAGAAGCCATAGCGCGCATGAAGGACGACATCAAGAAAATCGACGACGACCTCCGCCACATGACCGACGTGGCTTGCAACTGGTTCAAACTCATCAAGGAAAAATACGGCGCCGCCCACCCTCGCCTCACCGAGATCCGCTCCTTCGACACCATAGAGCGCACCAAGGTCATCGAGGCCAACGAGAAACTCTACATCAACCGCGAGGCAGGATTCATCGGCACAAGCCTCAAGAAAGACGAATACGTATGCCCGTGCAGCGAGATTGACGATGCCATTCTCTTCTACCGCGACGGCACCTATAAGGTCGTGCCCGTCAAGGACAAGCTCTTCGTGGGCGAAACAGAGAAAGCCAAGCGCGAGGGTCGAAAGCCCGAAATCATCCACGTTGCCGTCTTCAAGCGCAACGATACGCGAACCATCTACAACGCCATCTACCACGACGGCAAGAAAGGCGCTTACTATCAGAAGCGATTCAACGTAACGGCCATCACGCGCGAACGCGAATACGACCTCACAAAGGGCACGCCAGGGAGCCGGGTGATGTACTTCTCGGCCAATTCCAACGGCGAAGCCGAGGTAGTGCGCGTCACGCTCAAGCCCACGCCCAACCTCAAGAAGCTGTGCTTCGACGTAGACTTTGCCAACCTCATGATCAAGGGAAGGCAGAGCATGGGCAACCTGGTGACCAAGAACCAGATCTACCGCATCGTCTTCAAGAGCCACGGAGCGTCCACTCTTGGAGGCCGCAAGGTGTGGTTCGACAACGACGTGAAGCGCCTCAACTACGACGAACACGGCCAGTTCCTCGGAGAGTTCGGCCCCGAAGACCGCGTTCTGGTCGTCCTGCGTAACGGCGATTTCTATACCACGGACATCGACCTGAACAACCACTACGAGTCCGACATCCTCCACATCGGCAAGTTCAACGCCCATACCGTGTGGACCGCCGTGCTCATCGATGCCGACAACAAAGGCTTCCCCTACCTCAAGCGCTTTCTGCTTGAGAACTCGCCCAAGCGCCACTCCTTCCTCGGCGACAACAAGGAGAGCCAGCTCCTGCTGCTATCCGACCAGGCCTATCCGCGCATCCTCGTCACCTACAGCGAGCAAGCCCACCAGCTACCGGAGGAAATCGACGCCGAGAGCTTCGTAGGCGTGAAGGGCTACAAGGCCAAGGGCAAGCGGCTCACGGCCCTGCCCGTGGAAAAGATAGAGGAGCTCGAACCCACGCGTTTCCCCCAGGAGACCGAACAACCTGCGCCGTCTCAGGCTGAGGAGAGCGAAAACATGGACCCCGATGCCGGTAAGTCGGACGACGAGATACGCGACGAAATTACCGGACAACTGCGACTTTTCGACTAACGACAATGAAGACAAAGCTACTCGTGTGGCTCTGCCTGATGCCCTGCCTGCGTCTTTCGGCGCAGGAGGCGGAGCCCGCCTTTATGCCTCAGGGCGTGCAGGTCAGGAGCACGATGTTAGGCATCGGGCACCTCAATGCGCTCGACACCTACCTCAGTCCCGTAGACTACCGCGGCACCGCGCTGCGATTCCTGCGCGAAAACAGCCGCATGACGCGCCGCTTCCATGGCCGTCTCTCCGTGCAGCACATGCTCTCGGGCTATGCCGCCTACGCCTCCCCCAGGAGCGAAGAGGGCGACGAGCTGCTGGCCATGTGGCAATGGAACGCCACGTGGCACTACCACCTTCCCCTCAACCGTCGCCTCCTCCTCATGGCCGGAGCAGGAACGGAGCTTCAGACAGGCTTTGCCTACACCTTCGCAGGCAGCAACAATCCGGCCCAGGCGCGTCTCTCGGGCCGCCTGGCAGGCTCCGTGGCAGCCATCTACAGTGTAGATCTCTTCCGCCGCAAGAGCTTCGTCCGCTGGCAGGTAGACGCTCCGCTCTTGGGCCTGATGTTTTCACCGGAGTATGGCGAGTCCTACTACGAGCTCTTCTCTCTGGGCCATCATGGCCATCACGCGTGCCTTACGTGGCCCTTCTCGGCGCCCACCCTCGTGAGCCACATCAGCCTGGAGTGGCCCCTCAGGGCGAATACCTTCCTGCGCGTGGGCTATCTCATGGACATCGACCAGCGCCAGCCCAACCACCTCAAGCAGCACGAATGGAGCCACACCGTGCTCTTGGGCTATACCAAGCGGCTCCGCATCCTCCCCTAAGAGGCACAAAAATTTTTTCCCATGAAGTTACATTTTCCTTCCCTTCGCGCCTTCTCCGGGCGGCTCCGGGCCCTCCGGAGGGCAGCTTCTCGCGCGATCCTTTATATAATAGGCAGCAGCTTCCTCCTCCTCGCGCCCCTCTCGTGCGTAGACGAAGACGAGTTTGACAACTCTCCGCGCGGCAATTTCGAGGCCCTTTGGCGTACGTTAGACGAGCACTACTGCTTCTTCCCTGAGAAAGAGCGGCTCTATGCCGTAGACTGGCAGGCTGTGCACGAGCAGTATGGCGCATACATTCAGGATGAAATGACGCGTGAACAGCTCTTCGACGTATGCGCCCGCATGATACGCGAGCTCAGGGACGGGCACGTCAACCTCACGTCATCGTTCAATACGGCGCGCTACTGGGACTGGCAGGAGCAGGCCCCACTTAACTTCAGCGACTCGCTGCTGCGCCTCTATCTGGGCACGGACTACCGCCTTTCCTGCGGCATGCGCTATAAGATATTGCCAGACAACGTAGGCTACGTCTACGTGCCCTCGTTCGACGTCAGCATAGGCAGCGGCAACCTGAGCGCTATGTTTACGCACCTCTCGCTGTGCCGCGGACTCATCGTAGACGTCAGAAACAATGGCGGTGGACTGCTCACTTCGGCTCAGGCCCTGGCCGAATCGTTCATCAACGAAAAGCAAACAGGCGGCTACATGAGCCACAAGACAGGCAAGGGCCACACAGATTTTTCCTCTCCCATAGCCATAGAACTCAAGCCATCTACGGGCATGCGGTGGCAGAAGCCCGTGGTTGTCATCACTAACAGCGCCGTATACAGCGCGGCCAACTCGTTCGTATGCTACATGAAGCAGTTGCCCAGAGTCACCGTTATCGGCCAGAAGACGGGCGGAGGAGGTGGCATGCCGTTTACGATGGCGCTGCCTAACGGCTGGAAACTGCGTTTCTCAGCCAGCCCCATGTATGACAAGGCGATGCAGAGCATAGAAGACGGCATCCTGCCCGACCACGTAATGAACCTCCAGTCGTCAGATTTCCACGAAGGAAAAGACACCATGATAGAGCAGGCCAGGCGATTGCTCACAGAGTAAGAGAGATTTCATCATGTAATATATTTAGTTGCCTCGCCCGGAAACGGGCGGGGTTTTTATTGGCCTCCGGCATGTTGAATGGACGCACAAGCGTTTGGGAAAGTTTACAACTATTATATTTTATTGGCCGTCTGAGCGGCTTCATTACTTCCGAGGTTCGCTCAAAAAATGGCCCCATTTCGGAATCATTTTTATCGATGGTGTCTGTCATTTTTAGAGACAGACACCATCTTTCATTGCGATGAACACCATCGATAAATGAGATATTGGCCAAAATTCTCATAGATGGTGTCTGTCATTATGGATTAATAAGGCGAAAAGATATAAAAATGGCCTATGCAAGGGAGCATGGGCCATTTTCGCAAGGCAAAGGTAGGATTTTTTGAAGGGCAGGAAAAGTTGGCATTAACATTTGTTGAATTTTTCGGAGAAGGGATAGAGAGGAGAACAGTCTGATTGTGATAAATAGAGTGATTGAGAGAGGCAGATGAAATTTTTCTTTAGAAAATTTGGCTGTATCATGAGATGTTATTATTTTTGCAGGCAGTAAACATAGTATAAACACTTTAATAACTACACTGATGAAATATACGGTGATTAAGCGGAAGAATCCGCAGAAGAAGGAAGAAGTGAAGTTTCACCCCTATCCTATCAAGTCGGGCATCATCAAGAGCAAGGACATTGCCGACGAAATAGCCGGCCGCTGCTCGTTGACCTCAGGTGACATCATGAACGTGTTCAAGAACCTGCAGGAGATTCTGCCTAAGTATCTCGCTATGGGATATAACGTGAAGCTGGATAACATTGGCACATTTCGCGTAACATTTAAGACTGAAGGCACAACTGACTTGGAGAAGGTAGATGAGAACAAGATCAAGAAAATCGTGGTCCACATCATCACCGACAAAGAACTGCGCGAATCGACAGAGCAGAAAATGACCTTCGAGAAGCAGCTCAAGAAACCCTGAGCAGGCCAGAGATAATGACAGCCATACAGCATTAAAGGTTGCAAAATTGTACTCCACGGAGTAAAGGCTGTGAAGTCCATATGAGTGAATAAACTCACTCCGTGTTAATTTTCTCATTAGATTTAAATTTTATCATGCCTTTAAATGATTTATATTTACATATAGAGGCAAGGCTGTCAGGCAAAGTCGCTTACCTGTGAAGGCAGGCGATTTTTTCAAGAAACCATCAAGAGGATTGCCTATAGGCATACTCAAAGGAATAAAAAAACAATTCAACAAGATCTGAACCACATAGCGACATTGGCAGGCAAAAAAATCGTATGTTTGTTCATCCATCAGAGCAGAGTAGAAGCTGTGAAGCCCGTATGAGCCGAAGATGGAAATTGAGATTGAAATTATAGTTATTTAGAATATGAGCCTGCCGCAGGAGTTGCTTGCTTGTGAAAGCCGGCAACTTTCATTATGCCATAAAAACAGAGGGTGAGAAGCAAATTTTCAAGGAAAAATTTGGCTGGAAAGGAAGAAAGAAGTACCTTTGCAGTGATTCCAAGCGCCTGTGATGGAATTGGTAGACATGTTAGACTTAGGATCTAATGTCGTGAGACGTGCAGGTTCGAGTCCTGTCAGGCGTACGGAGCATGACGCATAGCGCATTAACAAACTACATATCCGCAGATGAACAAGAACCTCATGACGATGGCCATAGCCGTGGCACTGAGCCTCGGCATGGCGCAGGCCAGGACTGTGAAGCACAATTTGGAAAACCCTCAGGTAAAGGGATTTTATGATCAGGTGACCTATCCTGATGATGACTATTCGTATTCCGAAATTAAGAAATACAATCAGAAGATGCCCTACCGGCTGGACCAGCCTTGGCCTTATACCATCTATTTCGATGAGCCTAAGGCTGCGGAGAAGATACGCATTCAGGTATGGGAAGGCAAGCAGGCCGGTAAGCCCCTACAGGACTATGAGATAGACGGACATACATCAGCCGTTCAGATATGGAATCTCACGCCTGGGCGCACGTATACGTACCTTGTAAGCATAGGCAGCAAAGCCATCAAAACAGGCAAGCTGCAGACCGAAGGGCGCAGGAGAATGATCTATGCGCCCAGTGTGCACAACTTCCGCGACCTAGGCGGACTGCCCATTCCGGGAGCAAAGGGCATCAAGTATGGCAAGATATACCGCGGCGGTCAACTCACTTACAAGGGCGAGAAGGATAAGGCAGACCAGGTAATTACTCAGGTGAGCAAGGAAGACGTTAAGCTGATGCATGACGATCTGGGCATCCGCGGCGAGATAGACTTCCGTTTCGACCCCGAACTGGGCCTGAATGACACTATTCCCGGCAACGACATCAACTTCACACCGCTGGGCAGTGACGCTACATATTATAATATACAGGTACATACCGGTGGCCAGTTCGACATGGACCGCCTGCATGGCAAAGTGTTGAAAACCGTGCTGTATCATCTTAGACGAGGCGAGGCCGTATATGTACACTGCGTAGCCGGTGCCGACCGTACAGGCATGATGTGCCTCCTGATGGAAGGTCTGCTGGGTGTACCCGAGAGTGAGCTACTCAAAGACTATGAACTGACAACCTTCTCCATCTATGGACACAGGCATCGCGACGGTTACGACATGACCCATGGCATCCCTAAGGTGAAGGCATTTCAGGGCAACACCTTGCAGCAGAAAATCGAAAATCTCTTCCTCTCCGAGGGCGTAACACCGCAAGAGATAGCCGAGTTTAAGGAAATCATGATAGAAAAATAAGTATTTTTTGTATTTTAAGTGCATCATGCCGAGGCAGCAATGCCTCGGTTTTTATTAACTAAGAGAGGCTGAGAAATGATAACCGCCACACAGTTCAGAAAGAGGCTCATGGCCTGGTATGGGCAAAACGGACGCGAACTGCCCTGGCGAGGCACGAAGGATGCCTACCGGATATGGGTAAGCGAAATCATCCTGCAACAAACGCGCGTAGAGCAAGGGCGGAGCTATTATGAAGCCTTCGTAGAGCAGTTTCCTACAGTAGAGCGTTTGGCAGAAGCAGCGGAAGACACCGTGCTCAAAGCATGGGAAGGCCTGGGCTACTACAGCCGCGCGCGCAATCTGCATGCGGCCGCCCAGCAAATCAGGTCAGCCGGCGGCAGCCTGCCTCAGACCTACCAAGGGTTGCTCCAGATGAAAGGCGTCGGGCCCTACACTGCTGCCGCCATAGGCTCCATGGCCTTTGGGCTGAAAGAAGCCGCTGTAGACGGTAACGTGAGCCGCGTACTAAGCCGTATATTCGGCATCTCAACGCCTATCGACAGCCCTGAGGGGCAAAAAATTATTGCCGAAAAGGCCCGGGAGATACTTGATGAAAGCCGTCCGGGCGACCACAATCAGGCCATGATGGACTTCGGCGCCATGCAGTGCGTGCCCAAAGCGCCGCAGTGCGAAGGTTGCATCATGGCTGACGCCTGTCAGGCCCTACGCCAGGGGATGGTTAGTCAGCTGCCCGTGAAGCAAAAAAAGGCGGCGCTCAGGCACCGCTATCTCCATTATATATATGTTACCGACGGGCGTCAGACCCTCATCCATCGCAGAAGCCGCCAGGATATCTGGCGCGGACTCTATGAACCCCTGCTGATAGAAACCCCAGAGGAAAGCAGCATCGAAGTCCTGAAAGGCCCTATCATAGACCGTCTGATGGCGCAACCAGGCACCACGCTCAGGCCACTCACTCAGGGCAAGCGTCACCAGCTCACCCACCGACAGTTGCACGTCAACTTCTTCCTGCTTACCGTCACTCCCCAGGCCATCCGCTCCCTCACCCTGCCTGAAGGCTTCAGACTCATTCCGATTGGCGACATACATAGCTACGCCTACCCCATTCTCATCGACTGGGAATGGCTGACAGAAGAACAGAAAACGTAAGGGAAAAAGAAAAACAGGCCTACTTGGTGCGGATAATGTCCACCAAATAAGAGAGTTTCACCATCATGGAGCGGTGGGCCGAGCGTGCAAAAACGTCCTTCTTCGAGTTGTTGTAAACATCATTTAGACCATAATAGTAGCGGCCTTCGAGCATGAAGTGGCCAATGGCAGTGCTCAGCTCCAGGCCCAATCCACCCGTAAGTCCGTAGTCAAACTTGCGGTCGGGCTCCATTTCGTACTGCTGATAGACATTATTCGGACGGTCGGGGTGGCCCTCATCGTTGAGCGTCCAGACAGCGCCGCGCTTAGCATCATCCTTAAGCAGATAGCCAAACTGAGGGCCCGCAACAATGAAAAACTGCAGGCCGCGCGTCTCCCTGCCCCATCCTAAGCGCGCCAGCAAGGGCACCTGCACGTAGCCCAGGGTGCGCTCAAACGTATCCTCAAGAGGCAAGCTACGCGAACTCAAAATGTCTTCCTTCCATCCCAGGCCAACATAGTTGACCTCCGCCTGAAGGGCACACACCGTGGTAAAGTATTTCTCACACGTATAGCGCATCACGAAGCCCATCATGGGAGCCGAGAGCTGGCCCTGCTTGATGGTAGGATCGAAGTCAACAGAGCTGAAAGCAAGGCCTCCGCTGCCGCCGATGCTGAGCTGCGAACGGCGTTCGCCTATCTGGGCCTGGGCAAGATGCACGCTGCCGGAAACGAGGAGCAACGCAAGGAGGCGGAGCGAGAGGCACCGCCTAAGGGCAGGAAAAGGCTTCATTTGGCGTTCTTTTCTATGAGTTCAATGGTGCGGTTAGGGGAAAAGTGGACCATCTGCATGTGGCGATTGACGAGACCTCCCCAGTTGCTCACGCGCTGCATGTGGAAATGGTTCTGCAAGGGACGCGCCGCCACGTGCTGAGTAGAGAAGTTCTTGCCGTAAAGTGCAAGACCTTGCAGGAAGTAGAGGGCACAATCGTAGCCGTAGACGGCCATGCGCGGAGTGCCCGACTGCATCTCGGAGCCGAAGTTCTGGTAGAAGCGGCCTGCCATGCGCTTGTAGAAGGGCGACTGCGTATCAAGGAAGAAGGGGCTGAGAATGTAGGTATCGGCCTTGTAGAGGTCGTTGAGGAAAGACGTGGAGCTATACGAAAGCCAATCGGCATAGCCTACAAGCTTGACCCTGAGCTCGGGATGATTGGTGAGCACACTGCGCAAAGTGGGCATGAAGATGTTGAAGGACTTCATGTCGGAAGTGGAGAGGAGAATGACGTTCTGACGCTCCTTGTCGAGGCGAGAGAGCAGCACGCTCTCCGTGATGGGCAGCTGTGCAAAGCGAACTTCCGTGAAGTCCTGGCGCAGACGGGGGATGAGGCTGTTGGTGGTGAGGCCCGTTTCAACGAGAAGCAGGTTGCATCCGGAGAAAAGCGTCTTGAAAAGCGTGGCCGATTCGTTGTTCTGCACAGAGTCGGGTGCATTGAGTACGAAGAAACGACTGTTGCTGCCTACCTCGGAGGACTTGCTGTGGAAGGGAATCACCATGGGAATGTTGTGCTTCGATGCAAACTGACTTACGGTCTTGATCTGCGTAGGATCGGTGGGACCAAACAAGATGTCGAGCATCGGCAGTATGGGGCGGTCGAGAATCTTCTGCAAGTCGGCGGCCGTGGTACCGGCATCGAAGGTGTAGATCTCGAACGAAAGGCCGCGCTGCTTGAGGCTGTCGACGGCCATAAGCATGCCACGGTAGAAGTCGAGCATACGCTCACTCTGCGAGGTTTTGCCCTTAAGGGGAAGGATGACGCCCATGCGGATACTCTGCAATCCCTCGCTCTTGGGGCGCGACTGGCGGAAGAGCTCTTCATTGGTGGGCACTGCCTCAGGCACGGTTTCCTTCACCTTCTTGGGGTAAGGTATGCAGAGTATCATCTTCTTCTTGAGTTGGAATCCCTCTTTGAGCGTTTCGGGGTTGGCATTTTGCAGTTCGGAAAGGCTTATGCCATACTTCTGCGCAATGCTGAAGAGCGTCTCCTTGCGTTTCACCTTGTGCATCTCCTTGCAGTTGGAGCCTGCCAGGCCTTCGACGGGTTGGACATCATCATCGTCGTCGTCCTCGTCTACCTGGACGGCCGACGGCTTAGCCAGGGGGATGAGGATCACAGTGCCTATCTTGAAGTTCTCGGCACTCAGACCCGGATTTGCATCGCATATCTCCTTGGCCGTGACGCCATAGCGCTTGGTGAGGGAGTAGAGGGTTTCGCCTTTCTGTATGGTATGCAGGCGCTTTCCGTCGGCAGTGGTTTCAACGTTGGTGGCTGGTTCTTGGGCAATAGCGGTCAATGGCATCGCCTGAAGCAAGCCTGCGATGCCAAGCATGGGGATAATCTGACGAATATTCATGAACGATCTTCGATAGCGTAATAAGGGCACAAAAGTACACATTCTTTTTGAATATGGCTCTGTGAATGTAGGATTTATTGCTGCTCGGCGTCACCGTCGTGCAGCTTGGAGGCCTTGCGCTTGCTCTTCTTAGGGAACAGCAAGCCTACAATGAAGTTGCCTATCTTTCGTTCCACACCAGCTCGCGTCAGGGGAATACCGAGTTCTCTGGACAGGCGTTGCTTGATCTGCGACCATCCCAGCACGCGCTTCCAGGAGAAAGTCTTACTGTTTCTGCTTCGGATGCGCTTTGTGGTGGTTCGACGTGTGGTCTTCTTCGTGGTTTTCTTCGCTGTGGTCATAGGATTGTAGTACGTTACGGATGGGTAGCTATGTGGGCATACTGTCCCTGGCAGGCCTGCAACAGATCCTGCGGCCTCAGTTTGATCTGCAGGCCACGCTGTCCGGCGCTGACGTAGATGTAGGGAAAGTCGGCCGCAGATTGGTCGATGTAGGTGGGAAATGGCTTCTTCATTCCGATGGGAGAGCAACCTCCGCGGATGTAGCCCGTGGTGGGCAGCAATTGTTTGAGTGGCAGGGGCTCGCACTTTTTGTTGCCACTGGCCTTGGCGGCGGCCTTCAGGTCTACCTCTTCATAGCCCGGAACGACGCAGACCAGAAACTTCACCCTGTCGCCGGTGAGCACTATCGTTTTGAACACCTGAGCCACATTCTCCCCCAGACTCTGGGCTACGTGGGTGGCGCTGAGGTCTGACTCATCCACTTCGTAGGCAATCAGTTCGTAGTCTGTGTGCTGAAGGTCAAGGATTCTGCAAACGTTCGTTTTCTTGGGCATACTCATTATTATAATATTATAGTCCCAGTTCTTCTTTCAGGAAGCGTGAGGTGTAGCCCAAGCCACTCGTAGCCACTTCCTCCGGTGTGCCGCATGTCACCACCTGACCTCCACCGGCGCCGCCTTCAGGGCCCATATCCACAATGTAATCTGCCATCTTGATGACGTCCAGATTGTGCTCTATCACAATCACGGTGTTGCCCCTCTCTACGAGTCTTGACAATACTTTCATCAACACTCTGATGTCTTCAAAGTGAAGCCCTGTGGTAGGCTCATCCAGAATATAAAGCGTTCGGCCGGTGTCTTTCTTGCTCAGTTCGGTGGCAAGCTTCACCCTCTGGCTCTCGCCTCCCGACAACGTGGTCGAAGATTGGCCCAACTTGATGTAACCGAGTCCCACGTCCTGAAGCACCTTTATCTTCCTCAATATGTTGGGAACGCTTTCAAAGAAGTTTACGGCCTGGTCTATCGTCATGTCAAGCACATCAGCTATGCTCTTTCCTTTGAACCTCACTTCGAGGGTTTCGCGGTTATAGCGTTTGCCCCTGCATGTCTCACAGGGCACCATTACGCTGGGAAGGAAGTTCATCTCTATGGTCTTGTATCCATTACCTTTACACGTGGGGCAGCGGCCACCAGCGGTATTAAAGGAAAACCTTCCCGAATTGTAACCTCTCATGGCTGCATCGGGCAAGGCGGTAAAGAGGTTGCGGATGTCGGTGAATACGCCCGTATAGGTGACAGGATTCGACCGTGGCGTGCGCCCCAAGGGGCTCTGGTCTACACTCACAACCTTATCCAGATGTTCCAATCCCTTTATTTCGCCATACTCCAGAGGCTCAGCGAGTGAACGGTAGAAGTGTTTTGAAAGAATAGGCAGCAATGTATCGGTAATCAATGTGCTCTTACCGCTGCCACTTACGCCCGTTATGCATATCAGGCATCCCAAAGGAAAATCTACACTCACTTGTTTCAAGTTATTGCCTCTTGCCCCTATGAGTGTCAACGTTTTCCCATTTCCTTGGCCTCGCCTTTCAGGCACGGCGAGGCTCAGCCTGCCACTCAGATAGTCCGCCGTCAGCGTTTGTTGCTTCATCAGTTGCTTCACCCCACCTTCATATATCACCTCGCCTCCCAGCCTTCCGGCCTTAGGACCCATGTCCACCACGTAGTCAGCATTCAGCATCATTTCCTTGTCATGCTCCACTACGATTACCGTATTGCCAACATCGCGCAGCTGCTTGAGAGACGTAATGAGTTTCATATTGTCACGCTGATGCAGACCGATACTGGGTTCGTCCAGAATGTAAAGCACGCTTACCAACTGCGACCCAATCTGCGTAGCCAGCCTGATGCGTTGACTCTCGCCACCCGAAAGTGTTGTAGACGCCCTGCTAAGCGACAGGTAACCCAATCCTACATTAAGTAAAAACTGCAATCGCCCTCCTATTTCCTTAATAATTTCTGCTCCAATGGTGCGTTGCATAGGCGTTAATACCTCGGACAGATGGACCACCCAGCCCTGCAGGCTTTCCAAGTCCATGGCTGCAACCTCACTGATATTCTTTCCATCTATAAAGAAATGCAGCGACTCCTTACACAACCGCGCACCATGGCATTCTGGGCACACCTCCGTACGGTTAAACTGCTCCGCCCACTTCTGGGCTGCAGCTGTCATTTCGCGGTCTGCCATTTGCTGAATGTACTTCACCAGTCCGTCATAGGCCACGTAGTAGTCATTCGAAGCATGTATCACTGTGGCCGGAATTCGCAAATCATGGTTAGTACCACTAAATATTTCGCTCACCACCTCCTCAGGAATATCACTGATGGGCATGTCAAGACTCAATTCATGCTCTTTTAACAAGGCCTCAACCTGCCAGAACACCAATGTTGATGTATACTTCCCCAAAGGCACAATGCCACCTTGTCTGATTGACAGGCGACCATCGGGCATCACCTTGTTTCTGTCTATCATGTTCACTATGCCCAGCCCTTTGCACTTAGGGCAAGCCCCCATAGGCGAGTTAAACGAAAAGTCATGGGGCGAAGGCTCTTTATAAGAAATACCAGTATCAGCACACATCAGATGCTTGCTTAAGTAGCGCAATGAGTTTGCCTCAGCCTCCATCACGGCCATTAGTCCTCCACCTACGCGAAAAGCCGTTGCCACACTCTTTCTGAGTCGCTCCTCGACTTCGGACTTCACCGCCAGTCTATCCACCACTACTTCGATCGTATGGTTCCTGTATCGGTCCAGCTTCATTCCCCCGGTCAATTCCCTCAGTTCCCCATCAATACGTGCCGAGAGAAAACCCTTGCGCCGCGTAGACTCCAGAAGTTCTCGGTAGTGACCCTTGCGGTTTCTCACCAAAGGCGCCAACAAATATACCTTCCGACCCTCATAGTCTTTTAAAAGCATCTCCAGAATAGCCTCCTCGGTATATTTTACCATAGGCTTTCCTGTGACGTAAGAGCGCGCCTCACCAACCCTGGCATAAAGAAGTCGTAAATAGTCATAAATCTCAGTCACTGTACCCACCGTAGAACGAGGATTACGGTTCGTTGTCTTTTGATCAATGCTAATCACAGGGCTCAGACCACTTATTTGATCCACATCAGGCCGTTCTCCTCCGTCTATAAATCCTCTGGCATAAGCCGAGAATGTTTCTACATACCTGCGCTGTCCCTCTGCCAAGATCGTATCGAAAGCCAGAGAGCTCTTGCCACTTCCACTAAGACCTGTGATAACCGTCAAGCAATTTCTTGGAATGCTAACGTTCACATTCTTCAGATTGTTAGCCCGGGCACCCCTTACATCAATCGACTCCCCTTCTGCCTTTTGTATATTTCCTTTCCTATCAGTGCTCATTTTCCTCCTCCCTGAGCCTCCTCGCGATAGCCCCTCAGCAGGGTAATAGCCTTACGTATGTTATAACGGCGACCATCTGCCCCTTTAGCCTCAATCCTTACGTAGTATACCCCTTCAGCCACGTCGCAGCCGCCACAAGTGCCATCCCATCCTTGAGCAGGATCTGTCCACTCGAATAGTTTCTTCCCCCAACGCGAAAAAATGTATCCTCTGAACTCAATGATACTCTTATAGTCCTCCTTTACTCTGAACACGTCATTCTGTCCGTCACCGTTAGGCGAGAAAGCATTTGGTATATTCAGCACTGACTCGCTGGCTGTCACGCTCAGTGGTTCCGCCAATTCATATTGCACCGTGTCACCATCCAGCGTAAACGTAATTGCCAGGCTAACCATTGACGTACCCGACCTCACAAACGTATAATCAAAGTCCCTATCGTAGCGCACCAAATATGGATCATCAGCTTTCCCTGCCATGTAAACGTGCCATTCATAACGCACCTCATAGTTACCCACATTCACGGGATTACTCGTAAAATGAGCTACGATTGGTGCAGATCCCGAATAGGCCGTTTCTTCCTGATCTCCATCTGGAGTTTCTATGATCATTTTAGGCTCTGCAGATGGCAGTTCGTCCGCCATCAAGCTCGGAGCCGCTTGTACACACATCAGGCCAGATGCGACTAGAAGCGATATGCACATCCCTATCATATTTGATAATATCATTACTCTTTCTTTATTCTTGATAAACTTCTCTGCAAAGGTAAGCATTTTCCTTCATACCACATCTCCACAAACCCACTTTAAGAAATATTCAGGAATAATTGGGCATAAACAATTATCACTAACCCTGATGACCTTTCTGCATTCAGTTACTAGGGCTTTGAATATGAGCCACCTTTAGGGGAGGCAGACTATCCACATTTTATTAAATAATGGTTACCAAACACTCATCAACTATCTACAGAAAACCAATCGATAAGACTATGAATATTTTTGGACTAAACAGAAAGAAAACTTGAACTAAATAGAAAAGTTGGTTTGCCGGAATCGTCGTACCTTTGCACCCAGATTCAAACATCGTTTAATTAAAAAACAAAGGAAAGATGAGAAGTAACATTGCAGATTACAATGCAGTCGTAGAAGCTGCAAGCAAGTTCACACGTAGCGTTGCCGAGGGCAACAGCAAGTATGCAAAGGATTTGTTCACCGAGGATGCCTGCCTGTTTGGATTCCTGAACGGCAAATTGGAGCGTGGCAGCATCGAGCAGTTCTATCACAACGTAGATACCGTAGGTGCCGGAGAGGCGTTTAAGACCCGCATCGACGTGCTGGAGCTGGAGGAGACACTGGCCGTTGTCCGTGTGCTCGAAGAGGGCTGGGGAGGCAACATAGACTTTACTGACGTGCTACTGCTCTTGAAGATTGACGGTGAATTGAAGTGCGTGGCCAAAGCATACAATCAGAACTCAACCACCATTCATAAATATGTCCTGATAGAGTTAAGCAAAATACTGGCCCTTGTCCTGCTGATCTGCATTGGCTCAACGGCAGTCAAGGCTCAGAGATGTAATCAATGTGTAACTAATAAGAATAATGTAACAATGAACAAGAACAATGAAACCGTACAAGGCATCCTGAATGCCATTGAACTTTATGCTGAAGCAGGCCGCAAGGCAAGTCGTGAACTTGGTGAGAAGGCTTTTACGAAGGAAGCCACCATGTCGTGGGTAGAGAAGGGCGTGATAACCACCGTACCCATCAACGCCCTCTTCGACGTGCTGGAGCAGACGGGTGAGGAAGAAGTAACCTACACCGTCGAAGACGTGACCGTTGCAGGCAACATCGCCTTTGTGCGCATCTCGTCATCGTTCAGCAAACTGACCACCTTCAACGATATGTTCACCCTGGCAGAACAGGACGGT
>JAFUHF010000014.1 GCA_017468985.1 Bacteroidaceae bacterium | reverse complement strand
TCAAGCCATGCGCTGAAAGCGTAGCAAGAACTGAACATGTCGGGATGCTTCTGGCAATATCCCACGCTTCCGCCGCCGCCCATAGACAGACCGCTGATGGCACGATGGGCTTTGTCACCGTAGATGTGGAATTTCTTTTCTATCTGGGGAATGAGCTCTTCAAAGAAGAAGCGCTCGTAGGCCCATCCGGGCATGTTGTAGTATCCGTTCCATATTTCTGTGGTGGGCATTCCTCCGGCGCAAGGCATGATGATCACCATGGGGCGCATTTCGCCCGTAAGAATGAGCTCGTCGGCTACGGTTTGAAGTCCGCCGCGCTGGGCCCAAGCCGTTTGGTCGTCGGATAGGCCGTGGAGCAGGTAAAGCACGGGGTATTGGGTGCTTCCGCTTTCGTCATAGCCCGTGGGCAGATAGACGTTGACGTCGCGATCAGCGTCCAAGATGTTGCTGTGAAGTGTTTCAGTAATGATTTTTCCGGCATGGATTCCTGGGATAAGCGTGAGGGCCAGCAGGAGCGAAAGGATTATTTTTTTGTTCATGGCTAAACTGTTGTTTGATTGTGATGAGATGTTTTTCCTAAGATTCTTTCCTTGATGCGGTTTACGGCTTCTTCAGCCGATGTGGCGTCGAGAGTGAGTTGTTCCATGGGGCATAGTCCCTGACCGTCAGCTCGCTTAATGTAGTCTGTGAGTTCGCCATAGCTGTAGGCTATTCCACTGCTTTCCAGCAGGCCTGCCCCTGTGCGGCTCATTACGTCGGCATAGACTTCGCTCACTCCGCCTGCGGCCATGATGGAGGCAGCGGCTTTTCCCACCACCTTGTCGGCCACCTGTGCTTTAGTCAGGCTTTCGCTTTCGAGCAGCATGAGCAGATCGCGGATGCCCTTACCGTCGTAGGTGCTGATGGCATGGTCCCTTCTGATTACGCAAGAATGACCTCCGGTGTGGAGCAGGTCTTTAAGTGTGTTCATAATCTGATGACATATTTATATAGTGATAACGAGATAAATGCTTTTTTATTGTTTTTGAGGAGTAACGAGTATATGACTATGTGCGTAGCAAGAGGAAAATTTGCGAGCCAAAGAGCGCTGTTTGTGCAACTTCCCGTATCTTTGCACTTTGAAAATATACGGCAGAATGAAAATCATGGTGATGACAGAAGCGCTCGGGGCGGACAATAAAGTTAGCTCTGCTGCGTTAAATAATAAAGCCCCTGTGCTGATGATGAAGACCGACTCGGCTTTGCTTACAGGGGGGCGACCGCTTTTTTTGCCCGACGACAAGGGACCCATATCTGCCGCGTGTCATTTGGTGGTGCGCATTGGCCGATTAGGAAAGAGCATTCCTCGGCGTTTTGCCTACCGATATGTTGACGGCATAGGCTTGGGGCTTGACGTGAGGGCTGACGAGGTGGTGAGCAACCTTGCAGAGCGAGGGTTACCCTGGGACGAGGGCATCAATTTTGACGGAGGAGCGGTGACCGGTCTGTTTCTGCCTCCATTGGGAGCCAATACTGGATTTCATGAGTGGACGCTTTCCATTGACGGCGAAGAAAAGATGAGGTGTTCTACTGAGCAACTCCAGTGGCAGGCTGACGAGCTGATAGCCCATTGGAGCACACTGATGCAGCTACGGCAAGGCGACTTGCTATTTGCAGGAGCCCCGGCTGATCGGTTCTTTCTGAATATAGGGCAGCATGTGGAGGCTGTGCTTGACGGTAAGTCCGTGTTGAAGTTCAATGTGAGATAAAAACGATAAATGCAGAACGCAAGGAAAAGATTTTGGTGGAGCTGGGCTTTGCTTGTCGTGGTAATGGTGGCAAAGTCGAGTACCTTTGTGAACATTGATTGGTCTACGCTGAGTCGTGACAGCTTGCTGCCACGTGTTGCGGAGACGGTCAACCTTGGAGCAGGCTGGCAGGACTGCTGTTACCGTGTGCATATCGATTATCCGGAATATGAGCCGCTCACGAAGGCTGAAACCAACATTCTGAAAAAGCTTAACATTACACCAACCGATACGCTGAGTTACTCATGGAGCATTGGCGTTTCGCGCAAAGAGGGAATAGGACAGCTGAGCATCATTCCCGTGGTGAAGCAGGGGGGAAAATGGCTCAAATTGGTGAGCTACAAACTTCGGTTGGAAACTTCAGCACCATCGTTGCGACAAGTGAAAAAGCAGAAGGTGGATCAGGACCGCTATGCTTCTCATTCCGTATTGCGTGAGGGACGTTGGGTGAAAATTAGAGTGTCAGAAGAGGGCATTTACCAACTTACGCCTTCGCTGCTCTCCCGAATGGGTTTTGGAGAGATAGACAAAGTGAAAGTCTATGGTTACGGTGGCCGAGTGCAGAACGCGATAATCAAATATACGGGCAGCGATGCCGACACGGATGACTTGGAGGAAGTGCCCCTCTACCGCCGTAATGATGCATTGCTATTTTATGCCAATGGCACCTTGAGATGGTCTCCTTGGACATGGTCATCGGTTGCAGGCCGCTATGTGAGCGAACGGAGCATCAATCCATATTCTAAGTATTCATATTACTTCGTAACGGAGGGAGACTCCCCCCTTCGGATAGCGTCGGAAGACACCATACAGACTCCGCATGGACAAACGGTTACCACCTATCCAGAGCACCTGCTCCTTGAAACCGATAACTATAGCTGGTATACCAGTGGGCGCCATCTTTACGACAGTTACAATTTTGCTACGGGCAGTAGCAAAAGCTATACGTTAGCCACGCCTGACCTCGACACATCTGCCAAATCGTGGCTGCGCGTTGCGATGGGGGCCTATGCTCAGGAGGCAACCAGGGCCGAGATTACGCTTAACGGAAAGTCGGAAGGCATTATTGTGATGGACAAGGCTGGCCAGTACGACTACGCCATTCAAGGCTCGTTGGCCAAGTCGACAGAAGACGTGGTGACAGGTGAAAACACATTGAACATCAGTTCTACGGCTTCGCACGATGCCCGTTTAGACTACATCAGTCTGAATTACGACCGGCAGTTGCGCCTCACGGGGGCTTTCTTGCCCTTCTCGCACTATCTGACGGGAACGCAACGCTTTCAGTTGCAAGGTGCCGACACCTCTACACAGATATGGCGCATAGGACAGGCTGGAGAGGTGATGCAGAGCATACCAGGAGAATTGTCGGGAGGAGTGTTGAGTTTCAAAGTGAAGGATGCCACGCGACGCTACGTTGCCGTGAATACGGCCGCCCAGTTCCCAGAACCGGAAGTGGTAGGACAGATAGTGAATCAGGATTTGCATGCCGACTCCGTGGCCGATATGGTGATCATCATTCCAGCCAGCGGAAAATTATTGTCGCAGGCAGAACGATTGGCTGATTTTCATCGGACCAACGACTCTCTGCGTGTGCGTGTGGTCAGAGCCGACCAGATTTACAATGAATTTTCATCTGGTACGCCTGATGCAGGAGCCTATCGGCGCTACATGAAGATGCTCTACGACCGTGCAGAGGTGGAAGCCGATTGTCCGCGCTACCTGTTGCTTTTTGGCGGCTGTTTGTGGGACAACCGTATGCTTACTACGCAGACGCGCGGCCTTAATTCGGACGATTACCTGCTCTGTTATGAGTCAGAAAACTCGGTTAGCGAAGTGAGCAGCTACGTAACCGACGATTTCTTTGGTTTGCTGGATGACGGCGAGGGTGGAGAACTGACAATGGAAAAAATAGACCTTGGCATAGGCCGTTTTCCTGTTACTACAGCGGCGGATGCTCAAACGCTGGTGGATAAGACCATTTCGTATGTGAATAATGCATACGTGGGATCGTGGAAAAACGCGATATATATGATGGCCGACGATGGCGATAACAATGGTCACATGAAAGATGCAGAAGCGGTAGCCGGCATTGTGGAGAGCAACTATTCGCCAATGATGGTGAAACGCATTTACTGGGATGCATATTCACGCGTAGTTACGGCCACGGGAAATACCTATCCAGAAGTAACCGCAGCCATTAAGAATGCCATGAAGAAGGGTGCGCTCATTATGAACTATTCCGGCCATGGCGCACCTTATCAGATTTCTCACGAGCAAGTGTTGAAATTGGCGGACTTCAAGGAGTTCAGTTCTTCGAATGTTCCGATGTGGGTGATTGCTTCGTGCATCCTCACGCCCTACGACATGCCTACGGAGAACATCGGAGAGGTGAGTATGCTCAACAAAAACGGCGCGGCAGTGGCTTTCTTCAGTGCTTCGCGAGCCGTTTACTCCGACCTGAACCGCTATTTGAACAAGAATTACATGAATTATGTTCTTGGCTCCGACGCTGAGGGTCGTCGCTACACGATAGGAGACGCAGCAAGGCTGACGAAGGTGAATCTGGTAGATTCAAGGCTTGACAGAGAGTTGGATTACACTATTAACAAACTGAAATATGCTCTCATGGGCGATCCGGCGCTGACATTAAGCATGCCTACGGCACAGGTGGTGCTTGACGAGATAAACGGACAAAAAATCGTCTCCGGCTGTCTACCGCAGCTCAAGGCAGGCAGCGTGGTCACCATCAAGGGACACGTAGAGGCTGATGGCACCCTTCTCCCAGATTTCACGGGAAGTGTGAGTCTACTCTTGCAAGATTCTCAAGATACTATTGTGTGCAAGAACAATGTTGGTGCCGATGTATCTCCTTATATATATAAGGAAAGAACAAAAACGCTTTACGAGGGAAGTGACTCGGTGAAGAATGGTGTGTTTGAAACGCGTTTTCCCGTTCCTCTTGACATACATTACACCAATGGTACTGGCAGACTCAATTTTTATGCCGTCAATATGGCGCATACGCTTGAGGCCAACGGTTACAGCGAATCTTTTACCGTGGGAGGTTCAGAAAATGTAGCCACCAGCGACTCGTTAGGCCCAAAGATGTTTGTGTATCTGAATACGCCAGAGTTTAAAGATGGCGGAACGGTGAATGAAACTCCTTACTTTTATGCCGTTCTTTCTGATTCTGACGGAATCAATACTACGGGTAACGGTGTGGGACATGACTTGCAGCTTACCATTGATGGTGAAGAGGAGAAGACTTTCATTCTCAATGATTATTACGAGAACGATTTCGGCAGTTTTACCAGCGGTACCGTGGCATTCCATTTGCCTGCGCTTGAGACAGGAAAGCACCGTTTGTTTTTCCGTGCCTGGGACTTGAAGAATCATTCTTCCTCCACGGTGCTCAACTTCAACGTTCAGAAAGGACTTCAACCATCGATTCTGGATGTAAACGTGTCGCGGAGCCCGGCTACGACTTCAACCAATTTTATTATCAGCTATGACAGACCGGATGAAGATACGCAGTTTGTTGTGGAAGTCTACGACTGCTTTGGACGCCTTTGGTGGAAGCATCAGGAAACAGGGAGTTCTAATAACGGCTATTATCTCATTGCGTGGAACCTCACAGGGACGGGCGGCGTTGCTTTACCCTCTGGTTTATACCTCTATAAAGTGGCAATATCCTGTAACGAAAGTAAACAAAGTACAAAATCGAAGAAAATCATTATTCACAGACAATAAAAGCGGCCTTTTGGAGTTTTATTAGGAGTGAAACTGACTACGCACATGAGAAAGATCATCATTATATTGGTTGCAGCGCTATCTGGTGCCGTCGTAATGAAGGCGCAGGATCAGAAAGAGAAGTTCAACCCCGTGCAGACGGCTGTTATATCTCAAAGCATCGCTCCCGATGCCCGAGCCGGCGGTATGGGTGATGTGGGCGTGGCTACTGATCCAGACGTGAACTCACAAGCCTGGAATGCGGCCAAATATCCATTCGCAATCAGCCGTGGCGGCATTGCTTTGAACTATACGCCATGGCTAAGACAGATTGTTGACGACATTGACCTTGCCTATTTGGTGGGGTATGCCAGATTGGGCGACTATCAGGCCATCAGTGGTTCGCTGCGTTACTTTTCACTCGGTGATGTATATACTAACGATGGCACTGACGCGGTTGATGGCATTCCTATGACGTTCAAACCATACGAATGGGCGTTTGATGTGGGATATTCGCGTATGCTGAGTGAGAAATTTGCCGCATCAGTTACTTTCCGCTACATGTATTCAGACATATCGGATCACTTTGATGACGGTTCTGAACCCGGAAAGGCTTTCGCTGTTGACCTCGGAACATTCTACAATACCTATGTTAATATGGGAAATAGAGAGTGTCAGCTCTCTTTGGGTCTCAACATTTCGAATCTTGGAAGCAAAATCAACTACGGCGATGACTATTCGTTCTTTATTCCTACTAATATGCGCTTGGGATTCAACTATATGGTTCCCTTGAACGAATATAATCGCATCTCTTTTGCCGCAGATGCCAATAAACTCCTTGTTCCCACTTATCCTACGGATGCGCAGTGCGCTAAAGCCTTGGGTTACGCTACCGATGACGGCCAGGACCACACTGCGGAGTATCAGACCTATCGCGAGGAGCATTTCTACAATATTTCGCCTATTTCGGGTATCTTCAAGAGCTTCAACGATGCTCCGAACGGTTTTAAGGAGGAGCTGGAAGAGGTGCAGTGGAGTGTGGGTGCTGAATATACGTACAACGATAAGTTTACGCTTCGCGCTGGTTATCATCACGAGAGCGCCACAAAGGGTAACCGTAAATATTTTACTGTGGGTGCCGGCTTCCGTATGAATGTGTTCCAGTTGGATGCTGGTTACGTCATTTCTACCGCTGCTTCGAATCCCTTGGACCAAACGTTGCGCGTTTCACTGGGCTTTGACTTGGACGGATTGCGCGATCTCTTCAATCGTGGCCGCTAAAGGCTCTATTCTTTCTGTAAATCAATGAAGATACGTGTTGGAATGGGCTACGATGTCCATCAGTTGGTCTCCGGCCGCGAGTTGTGGCTTGGAGGCATCTTGATTCCGGCTCCCTTTGGTCTGTTGGGTCACAGCGATGCTGATGTTTTGATTCACGCCATTTGCGATGCGCTGCTTGGAGCTGCCAATCTGCGTGACATTGGCTTCCATTTCCCAGATTCAGATCAAAGGTATAAGGGCATTGACAGCAAGCGTCTTTTGCGCGAAACGGTGAACCTTCTCCATGAGCAAGGGTGGAATGTGGGCAATGTAGATGCCACCGTTTGTGCCGAAGCGCCTAAACTTAATCCTTTCGTGGAGCAAATGAAGGCGGTGCTGGCTCCTTTGATGGATGTGGAGCCCTGCGACGTTTCCATTAAGGCTACCACTACCGAGAAACTGGGCTTTACGGGGCGCAGGGAGGGCATATCGGCCTATGCCGTGGCCTTGATAGAAAGGGTTTGAAGCCTTTTGCCTTGCCTTTGGGACTTAGGGCCTGATTTTCAGACGTGATTTTCTTGAAAAATGGGCTTCAGCCTTGCTTCTACCTCGGCTTCCAACCATTTTTTACACTCCATTCCTTCCCTGAGACGCTGCCGAAGGGTGGTGGAACTGATGTCATAGTATGGCAGGCTGAGATACGTTGCGTTTTTCGGCAATGTCTTGCGGTCAATTCCGTAACCGCGCCTTGGGTAAACGATGATGGGGTAATGGGCCTGAATATATTCGGCTTCCACCCACTGATGGAAGTGCAGCCAGTTGTCTGCGCCGATGATGAGGCTGAACTGACGGTCGGGAAAGGTTTCGCCGAGGCGTTTCAGCGTGAGGTACATGTAGGAAGGCTTGGGCAGGCTGTATTCGAAGTCTGATACTTTGAGGTTGGGATGATTCAGGGTGGCTATCTGTGCTAATTCCAGGCGCAGGTCGTCGGGCAGCAGGCATTCGTCCCTTTTCAGGGGGTTCTGGGGCGAAACCATGAGCCACAGCTCCTCCACCAGTCCCTGCTTGAGGATATTTTCGGCCAAAGCTACGTGGCCTTTATGGATGGGGTTGAACGAACCGCCAAAAATGCCCGTCCTCATTGGGGTGGAGCACGATTATGGGTTCAAATACTCGCTGACGACTTGCAGCGTTTCGGCCTGAGCCGTTGAAAGGTCATCGTTCACTATGATGCGGTCGAACTGAGGGGCAAAACTGAGCTCGAAGGCTGCCTTGCTGACGCGATCGGCTATCACTTCAGGCGCATCGGTTCCCCGTTTCTCCAATCGCAGGCGCAATGTCTCTATTGATGGAGGCTTTATGAAGACCAACAATGCCTGTTGGCCATAAAGGCGCTTCACATTCAAGGCGCCCTTTACGTCGATGTCTAACACCACGTTCTGACCCTCATTTAGCTGTCGTTGCACTTCTGATCTCAGTGTGCCGTAGAATTTGTCGTGATAAACTTCCTCGTACTCTATGAATGCGTCTTCTGCAATCTTTTTTCGAAACTCTTCTGGAGTGAGGAAATAATAATCACGGCCGTTTTGTTCCTCACCGCGTGGTGCGCGGCTTGTGGCACTTACCGAAAAATGCAAGTTGTCTATCTTCGAGCGTAAATATTGAATGAGGGTACTCTTACCGCTTCCGCTCGGAGCGGAAAAAACGATGATTCTTCCTTGTTTCATAATACGTTGAGCACTTGTTCCTTGATTTGTTCCAACTCATCCTTCATGTGGACTACAATTTTCTGCAATTCGGCCTGGTTGCTCTTGCTGCCCATGGTATTGATTTCACGCCCCATCTCCTGAGCAATGAATCCCAGTTTTTTGCCTACGGGGCCGCCAGCTTCCATGGTGGTGGCGAAATATTCAAGGTGATTGCTTAGTCGCTGCTTTTCTTCGTTGATGTCCAGCTTCTCAATGTAGTATATCATTTCCTGCTCAAGGCGCCCTTTGTCGTAATCCACTCCGCGCAGTTCCTTCAGGCCTTGCATGATCTGTTCCCTGATCTTCTTGACGCGTATTTCCTCAAAGGGAGCTACTTCGTTGAGGTAGGTGCGTATGTTGTGGAGCTTTTCCTCAAATTTGTGGCGCACGGCGGCTCCCTCTTGTTCGCGGAAACTGATTACCTGGGCCAAGGCACTTTTCACTGTGGTCCTGACGGCTTCCCAGCAGTCATCCGTGAGTTCTTCTTCCTGCGTTTGCTGAGTAATGTTGGGCAGGCGAGTGAGGGTGGACCACCAGTCGGCCGGTTCATTGATGCTGAGGTCGCGGCTGATGTTTCTGATTTGGGCTACATATTGCTGAACGATGGTCTGGTTGATGATGGACGTCTGTGTGAGGTCCAGATCTTCTATCCAGATGTTTACGTCGGTCTTTCCGCGCGTCAGCTGCTCGGCCACCATGGAGCGTATTTCCATGTCCTTCTCCAAAAGGAGGGGGGCAATGTGGGTATTGACGTCCATGTTCTTGCTGTTGAGCGTCTTGATTTCAACGTGAATCTTCTTTTCGTTGTAGATGGTTTCTGCTTTGCCGAAACCGGTCATGGAATAGAGCATAAGCTGTAGTGATGAGTGTAAGGTTTGATGAGAGTTGGGGCTTCAGAAGGTGATGTCGGCACAAACGGGCAGGTGGTCCGACTCAAAATGTAGCTTCTTGAGCTGATCGTCAATGATGCGGTAGCATTTCACCGTGATGTCGCCCGAAACGAGTATTTGGTCTATCCTGCTGTTGGGCTTTGGTGTGGATTTAAAGCCGTGGAAGCTGTCCGATGGTCCTTTTCGCTTCGCTGCAATGGCAAATGCGTCCTTGAGCTCTGCCTCATTCATTAATAATTGTATGCTTGGCGAATCCACTGTTCCGTTAAGGTCGCCTGTGCAGATGATGGGGTATCCATGGGCTATGGTTTTCATTCTTTCCACCACGAGCCGCGCAGCCTCAATGCGTGCAGCCTCTTTGTCCTTGTCAACGTAGAAGTGGGAATTGAAGAGGAAGAAAATGCGCCCTGATTTCAGCTCGCGAAACTTTCCCCAGTTGCACATGCGCGGATATTTCATCCCCCAGGCATAGGTGCCGGGCTTTTCGGGCGTGGTGGAAAACCAGAAGCTGCCCTCGTCGAGTACTTCGAGCCTGTCTTTGCGGTAGAGAATGGCTTCGTTTTCCGACCGCTCCATGGTGCGGTCTCCCTTAATTAGGCCTACGCCCACCCAGCCGTAGTTGTCTACTTCGTCCAGCAGCTGGCGGAGCTGAAAGGTGAGAATTTCCTGTGCGCCGATGATGTCGGGTTTGTTTTTCTTCAGGCCGGCGGCACACCACTTGAGGCGGTTCACCCACTGGCGCTCAGGCTGTTCTGGTACATTGTATTCAAACAGCATGTTGTAGGACATGACGCGCAAATGTCCCGTCTTTTGTCCGGAAGGCTGTGCCTGGAGCGATTGGGGCATGAGCATCAGGGCGGCAACAATGGCCATGAGCACCAAGCCTGCGGCCTGAAGGCAGCGAGCTGGCTTGCGATGGTCCGGAGAGGAGGCGGAATGGCTTTCTGAGTAACGCATATGGTGTAAAGCAGTGATTTAGCTACAAAGTTAAGCATTTTCTTTCGCTCAGGGCAGGGCTGTGATGCCCTTTTTAAGGGAGCAAGGCTCCTAAGCTCAGGAGGGAGCGCTCTGGCGAGGCACAAGCCAAGCAAGAAATCAGGCCGTAATTGGAGGAGGAATCATAAAAACTTCGTACCTTTACGTCACGAAACTCTCAAAAGATGGCAATACCTCTGGCAGAGCGGCTGAGGCCCAAAACATTAGACGAATACGTCGGACAGAAGCATCTGGTGGGCGAAGGAGGCGCAATTCGCAATATGATCGTCTCCCGACGCGTCAGTTCGTTCATTATGTGGGGTCCACCTGGAGTGGGTAAGACCACATTAGCCGAAATTATCGCTACCACGCTTCATTCAGCCTTTTTTACGCTTAGTGCCATCAGCAGCGGCGTCAGGGAGGTCCGCGAAGTGATTGAGAGGGCCCAAAGCGGACGCTTTTTCGACGCCCAGACACCTATTTTATTCATAGACGAAATCCATAGGTTCAGCAAAGCCCAGCAAGATTCTCTGCTCGCTGCCGTAGAGCGCGGAGTGGTCACACTCATTGGTGCCACTACGGAGAATCCCTCTTTTGAGGTGATAAGGCCTCTGCTCTCGAGATGTCAGGTGTATGTTTTGCAGAGTTTGAGCGACGACGACCTGCGCGAACTCTTTCATAGGGCCATAACCAAGGACGCACTGCTCAGCAAGCGGCAAATAGAGGTGAAGGAGACCGATGCCTTGTTGCGTTACAGCGGCGGCGATGCCCGAAAGCTTCTCAACATCGTAGACCTCATTGCTAACGCGGCCGGAGCTGACGATGAACCCATTGTGTTCAGCAACGAAATAGTGACGCGCGAGCTCCAGCAGAATCCGCAGGCCTACGACAAGAACGGAGAAATGCACTACGACATCATTTCGGCCTTCATAAAGAGCATTCGGGGCAGTGACCCTGACGCGGCGCTCTACTGGCTGGCTCGGATGGTCTCGGCAGGTGAGGATCCGAAGTTTATTGCCCGTAGGTTGGTCATCTCGGCAGCCGAGGACGTGGGTTTGGCCAATCCTAACGCCCTACTGCTGGCCAATGCGGCCTTCGATGCCGTTCAGAAGATCGGATGGCCTGAGGGAAGGATCCCTTTAGCCGAAGCCGCGGTCTACCTGGCTACCAGTCCGAAGAGCAACTCTGCTTATTTGGGCATAGGCAAGGCACTGAGCCTCGTTGAGCAGACGGGAAACCAGCCCGTACCCCTCCATTTGAGGAATGCACCCACAAAGCTCATGAACGACTTGGGCTATGGAGCCGATTACAAGTATGCGCACGACTACGAAGGCCACTTTGTGCGGCAGCAATACATGCCTGACGCTCTGAAAACCACCCGACTCTGGCAGGCGCAGGAAAACCCCTCAGAGATGAAGCTTAAAGAGCGAATGATGCGCTTTTGGGGCGAGGACAAGCAAGTGGAGTGACGATTTTTCTCTCTATTTTGCCTTAATCACTTTCCGTAAGGCTTAATTCATCTCTATTTCCGGCCTCCACCTTCACGATTGGGCAGAATGAAGCCCTTTTTCCGGCTTCCACCTTCACGATTGGGCAGAATGAAGCCCTTTTTCCGGCCTCCACCTTCACGATTGGGCAGAATGAAGCCTTTTTTCGGCCTCAACCTTCACGATTGGGCAGAATGCACCCCTTTTTCGGCCTCCACCTTCACGATTGGGCGGAATGAAGCCTTTTTTCGGGCCTCCACCTTCACGATTGGGCAGAATGAAGCCTTTTTTCGGGCCTCCACCTTCACGATTAGGCAGAATGCACCCCTTTTTCGGGCCTCAGCCCTTGCTGTAGGGCAAAATGGAGCTCCTTTTGCATACAATGAGTTAAGGTAAGGGCTGAACGACTTTCAAATCTCAGGCAAAGAGGAATTTGCTTGCGAGAAAATCATTAATATACATCAAGGCGGCAAGGGGTTAAGAGCTAATGACGTTCAAATAATCTCTTATCATGTAACCGCTACCCAGAATGAGAAATTAAAAAATCATCCCCAACGAAGGTTGAGAATGATTTTTGAGTGTGGGCAGTGATGGATTCGAACCACCGAAGGCAAGAACCAGCAGATTTACAGTCTGCCCCATTTGGCCACTCTGGAAACTGCCCATGTCTTTCTAAGACACTGCAAAAATATTGCTTTTTTTGCACATGGAAAAACTTATGAAGTACTTTTTACTTCCTTTCTACACTTAAAAGGGACTAAACAAGGGTGGGGAAGGTCTCAATTCTGAATGGACCGCGCATAGTCTACCATCTTGATGGCGGTTATGGCATATTCATTGCCCTTATTGCCGAGCATTCCGCCCGAACGCTCTTCGGCTTGCTGCAAGGTGTTGGTGGTGAGTAGGCCAAACACTACGGGAACCTTTCCCGTAACGTTGAGATGGGCCAAACCTTGTGTGGCCGCCTCGCAAATGTAGTCGAAATGGGGCGTATCGCCGCGTATTACGCAGCCAATGGCTATGATGCCGTCCACCAATCCGCTTTTGGCCAGCTGCGAACAGCCGAAGATGAGTTCAAAACTGCCCGGAACGCTTTTCACAATGATGCTTTCCTCTCTCACTCCGAATTGTTTGAGCGTTTCGAGGGCTCCGTCGAGCAAATCTTGCGTAATATTGTCGTTCCATTCGCTCACCACGATGCCAATGCGCATATCTGACGCATCGGGCATGGGCTCAGCGAGCATATTCTTCAGATTGTAGGTGCTTGACGACATGGGTAGGTCTGAATGAGAAGGAAAAACTTACTTCGTTACCCGTTCGATGTACTTATCAATGGTGTAGTACTCCGCGCTCTTGTTGTATTTGGTCTTTACTTCTTCGTAAAGCTTCTTGGCCTCTTCCGGTTTGTTTTGTGATTCGAGCAATTGGCCTGCCTGAACCAGGTAGATGGGGCTTAGCGTGTTGTTGTCGGCCTTCTCGGCTGCCTTTTTGAGCGTGGCAATGGCTTTGTCAACCTGACCAATCTTTGCATAACTGTTTCCCAGCGCGCCTAAGGCTGCCGGTGAGATCATTTGGTCGCTGCTCGTGCTGAATTTCTCCAAATACTTCACGGCACTCTCAGCGTCACCTTTTTGCGCGAAAGAGATTCCGGCGTAGAGCCTCGCAAGGTTTCCGGCCTTCGTACTGCTATATTTATCGGCAATTTTAAGGAATCCTGTGTATCCACGGTTGTCACCATTGAGCGCTAAGTCGTAATCTCCGTTAGCAAAATAGTTTTGACCCTGCGCAAGGAGTGTACTTGCCTTTTCGGCATTGGGTTTAGCCACAAAATTGTTGTATGCGTAGATACCGCCCACAACGATAATGATTCCTGCGACTGCGCCGATGATGGCGTTCTTGTGTTTAACGAAAAACGCTTCTGATTTGCTTAGCGTCTCGTCTAAGTTAGTTTGATTGGGCTTTTTAGCTGCCATTTTTATTGTAATGTTATTTATGTTATTGATTAAGCAGACGCAAAATTAGTAATTCCCTTTTGGATAGTAAAATTATTTGCATGTTTTTTTGAGTCGTTATGATTTTATTCCACCCTCTTTTGCCCCTTATTGAAGGGAAACATTTAATTTTGCAAGCAGGAAAGAGATAAATCATGGTGCTCAAAGACATTTCCATCCTTAATTACAAGAACTTGGCTGATGTACAGCTGGAATTTTCGCCAAAAATCAACTGCATAGTTGGCCGCAACGGCGAGGGAAAGACCAATCTGATCGACGCCATTTATTTTCTGTCGTTTTGCAAGAGTTCTGTCAGTCCTGGAAGCGATGTACAGGTAATCAAGCACAATGCGGACTTCATGATGCTTCAGGGAGGCTATCTTACGGAGCAAAACGAAGAAGAAAAAATCTATTGCGGCCTGAAAAGGCGTCAGAAGAAGGTATTTAAGCGCAATGGGAAAGAATACACCAAACTTTCAGACCACATAGGCCACGTGCGCCTCGTTATGGTCTCACCGGGCGATACGGAACTCATTTTGGGCGGAAGCGAGCTACGGAGGAGGTTCGTAGACATGGTTATATCGCAATATGATGCTGAATACCTCCATCAGGTGATACGTTATCGCAAATCTTTGGTTCAGCGCAACGTACTGCTTCGCGATGAGGCCGAACCAGACGATAATTTCATCTCCATCTATGAGGCGGAGATGGCCGATGCTGGCGAACGCATCTACGCGGCACGTCGTAGCTTCATCGAAGAGTTCTTGCCCACCTTCAGGCGCATTTATGCCCAACTTGCAGGTTCGGAGGAGGAAGTAGACCTGGTTTACCGCTCTCATGCCGCTCAGGGAGCCTTGTTGGACCAGATGAAGGACAGTCGGCGCAAGGATAGAGCCATGGGCTTCTCGCTTTGCGGTGTTCATCGCGACGATTTGGACTTTATGCTGCGCGGTTACCCTATTAAACGAGAAGGGTCGCAGGGACAGAACAAGACGTTCGTCATTTCGCTCAAACTTTCGCAGTTTGAGTTTCTCAAGAATAAGGGAAACCGGCGTGTGCCCATCCTTTTGTTAGACGACATCTTTGATAAACTCGATTCCGGCCGCGTGGAACAGATCGTAAAGATGGTTTCAGGGCAGGATTTCGGACAGATCTTTATCACCGACACTGATCGCGACTACATCAGCGGCATATTGCAGCGTTCGGAGAAAGACTACAGGTTCTATCGGGTGGAGCAGGGAGTGGTAAGTCATGAAGCGTAGGAATGAGGAGCAAATAGGCCAGCTGTTGCAGGAATATCTGCGTGTGCAGGGCTTAGAGGCTCCACTCAACGAGCATCGCCTGCTTTCGTCGTGGGGAGAGGTAATGGGGGAGGCCGTAAATCGCCGCACGGGAAAGCTCAGCATTCGCGATGAGGTGCTTTACGTCGAGATTAAGTCACCCACACTTCGTTCAGACATGCTCATGATGCGTTCCGACATTGTAAAGAAGCTGAATGCCCACGTGGGGTTTAATGTGATACGTGACGTGCGCTTCATTTGAAGATTACGCGGTTCATTTGCACATCGGTAGGTTCGGTAGGCATGTTTTCCACCATCTGAAATGGGAAAGCCAATCCTATTATATATTTATGAGGCGGAAGTCCGGCCAAGAAGCGGTCGTAGAAACCCTTTCCACGGCCCAGACGCTTTCCGTCGGCAGTGAAAGCCATGCCTGGAACGATGATAAGATCCATGGCATCAGCGTTAGCCACGGCCGGAGTAGAGGGCTCCATAATGCCGAAAGCTCCAGACTGCATAAACGGCATGCCTAAGTATGGATGGAGGCTGAGCGACTGACCTTCCACCTTCGGCAGGAATAGCCGCTTGCGCTCACGCCATTTCTCCAGGAAATCGTGGGTATCCACTTCGTCGGGAAGGGAATAATAGGCTACAACGGAGCTCGCCTTGAGGAAGTGAGAATCGTTTTCAAGGCTTTTCAGCGCTGCGGCGGAGAGCCTTCGCTTTTCTTCATCCGAATATTGTCCCTTAAGATTCCGGATGAGGGAACGGAGATCTGATTTAGCCTTCATCATGCTGCGCTGGCTTCAGTATCTCCGGAATTCTCCTCCTGAGGTTTCTCGGGGAATGCTTTTTCCTGCTGAAAAAGCTCCTTAGCTTTCAGTATGCATGGATCGGTGAGATTGTTGTACATCGTCTTCACCTGGTCGTCGTAAAAATCGTCAAGAATCACCGAAATCAGGAAGTCCTGGAACAATGCACGCGATTTTTGAAGCAACAGGTTACGGCGTTTCAAGCCATTGTCTGCTGCGTAGGCCGCGAACTTTTCGGGAAGGTTTTGCTTTTTGAGAAATTCCACCGTCTCCTTCCACGAGGCAAACTGACGCAGTTTTTCGCGGTTCTGGTCGGTGAATACGTAGGCATACTGGGCAATGTAGCCCTTGTAGAGTGCTTCTTGGAAATAAGACGTGATACCAATGGTATCGGCAGGTATGAAATAGTCGGGCATCACGCCTCCGCCGTCGTACACGGTGCGTCCAATCCGGGTTTTAAAGGCATTTCCCTTCAAATGAATGCTGTCTTGCGAATAATACTCTCCTTTTTCGGCTCGCGTAATGAGATCCATTTGGTAGTCAACGTCATTTCCTTTTACGTAAGGTTTCTGGAGGCATCTTCCCGACGGGCTGTAGTAACGGGCCGTGGTAAGCCTTACGATGCTTCCGTCTGAGAATTCTATGGGCTCCTGAACCAATCCCTTCCCGAAAGTGCGTCGGCCGACAATGCTTCCGCGGTCATTGTCCTGAATGGCTCCTGAAAATATCTCGCTTGAGGAGGCTGACGTTTCATCTACGAGAACTACCAAGGGAATGGACTGGTAGCTGCCTCTTCCGTCGCTTACGTATTCGGCGCGAGGTGATTTATGGCCTTCTGTGTAGCAAATAAGTCGGTTCTTGGGCAAGAATTCGTTTACCATTCTCAGTGCGGGAGCCATATAGCCGCCTACGTTGCCGCGTAGATCAATAATGAGATTCTTAAAGCCAGAATAATTGAGCCTCGCAAGTGCCACGAGCAGTTCAGGGTAAGTGGTGTCGCCAAAAGAGTTTATACGGATGTAGCCGGTGTTTTCGTCTATCATATATGCCGTATCTATACTCTTCATGGGTATGTCGCCGCGTACGATGGTGAATTTTATGGGCTGCTCGCTCCCTTTCCGTTTTACAGCCACCGTTACCTTTGAGCCATTGGGGCCTTTCAGCTTACTTTTGGCAAGCGTATCGTTGATACTGTCGCCCACAAAGGGTTGTCCGTCCACTTCAACAATTTTATCGCCTGGCATCAGTCCGATTTCCTCCGACGGTCCACCTTCTACTACGCGAATAATGCGAATCGTGTCTTTCATGATGGTGAACAGGATGCCAATACCTGAGAAACTGCCTTTGAGCTTTTCGGCTTCCGATTCTACCTCTTTCGATGGCAAATACGCAGAGTGGGGATCCAATTCGTTGAGGATTTGTGGCATGGCCTTTTCCACCAATGTGCTCATGTCTACTTTATCCACATATTGGTCTTCCACTATGTGCAGAAGGTCGTTGAGTTTGTTGCTGGAGGTATTGATGATGTTGAGCCGATTGCCGGAAAAGTGGTTGGCATAGAAGCTACCCACTAATATGCCGATAATGATGCTCAGACAAATGATGAGGGGGATAAATCTGGAAAATAGATGCTTGTTCATACGTTTCTGCTGCTTATGACGGCAGGATTATTCGTTAATGCTTGGGCTCAAGCTGTTGATATCAATCATTATGGTCTCGATGTTTGCTTTTTCGAGCAATTTCAGTCCGTCGTCAAGTCTGTATTTTGTGCCATAGACTACTCTCTTGATTCCGGCTTGAATGATAAGTTTCGCACATTCCAGGCACGGTGATGCCGTGACATAGAGTGTGGCCCCGTCGCTGCTGTTGTGGGTACGGGCTATTTTTGTGATGGCGTTGGCTTCGGCATGGAGTACATATGGGTTGGTCACGTTGTTTTCGTCCTCACACGTGTTGTCGAAGCCCGAAGGAGTTCCGTTAAAGCCATCGCTAATGATCATTTTGTTCTTCACGATAAGCGCACCCACTTTTAGCCTGTTGCATCGGGAGTTTTCAGACCATATTCGCGCCATTCTCAGATAGCGTTCGTCTAACTTCTGTTGCTTTTCTTCTTGATATGTCATGAATCTGAATCGTTACTTATGCTGGGGTCTTTTTCGCGCGCTTTCCGAGGCCGTCGCGTTCCAGTAAGGCTTTTACTGACGGATTTCTGCCCATAAACTTTTGGAACAGCACTTTGGGATGCTGCGTGGCGCCCTTTTCCAGAATGCAGCGGCGAAACTGCTCTGCCGTTTCCTTATTAAAAATGCCGTCCTTCTTGAATCTGGAGAAAACGTCGGCATCCAGCACCTCCGCCCACTTATAGCAATAGTAACCGGCGGCGTAGCCTCCCGTCATGATGTGTTGGAACTGGGTGCTCATGCATACCCTGAGCCTTTGGGGGAAAAGAATGGCGCGATGCCACGCCCGTTTTTCAAACGAGATTATATCTTCGTTCTCGATGGGCTCCTGGCGTTTGTAATAGGCCATGTCGAGCAGCCCGAGGCTGATCTGGCGCATGCAAGCGTATGCCGCATTGAATGTCTGGCTCTCCCTGATGCGTTCTATGAGATTTTCGGGCAGCGGTTCGCCCGTTTGGTAGTGAGAGGCAAAGGTCTTCAGGAATTTCTGCTCGGTGGCATAGTTTTCCATGAATTGCGATGGCAATTCCACGAAATCCCAATATACGTTGGTTCCCGAAAGGGCATGAAAACGGCAGCGACTGAACATTTCGTGCAATCCATGGCCGAATTCGTGCAGGAAGGTGCTGACTTCGCCCAGAGTGAGCAGCGCCGGCTTGTCGGGAGTGGGCTTGGTGAGATTCATGGTGAGCGAAACGTGTGGGCGCACGTCGCTACCGTTTTTTTCGCGCCATTGGCCCTGATAACTGGTCATCCAGGCTCCGCTCTTCTTGCTTTTGCGCGGAAAGAAGTCGGTGTAGAGCAGGGCCAGGTAGCTTCCGTCCTTGTCGAACACTTCATAGGCTTCTACGTCCTTATGATATACGGGAATATTTCTGTTACGCCTAAAAGTGATGCCATAAAGCTTCGTGGCCAGTCCGAATACGCCTTTCTTTACCTTCGACAGTTCAAAATAGGGGCGGAGCATCTCGGCATCCAGGTTAAAACGCTTCAGCTGAAGTTTGTGACTGTAATAGCTGATGTCCCACGGCTGAAGCTGGAAGTCTTCTCCCTCCAGCTCGCGCGCCATCTGGCGGATGGCTTCCAAATCTCCTTTTGCCGGCGATTTGTAGGCGCGTATCAGGCTGCTGAGGAATTTGTCGACGGTAGTTACGTTTTCAGCCATGCGGTGCTGCAAGGCGAAGTCGGCAAAGGTCTTGTAGCCTAAGGTCTGGGCAAATTTCAGGCGCAGATTGACCAAACGCCGTACGAGTTCGATGTTATTCTGCCCGTTGGGATGGATGCACAGCGTGTTATAGGCCATATAGAGCTTCCTGCGCAGCTTGCGGTTGTCGGCATAGGTCATGAATGGGCCATAGCTGGGTCCCTGAAGCGTAAAGGCCCAGCCCTCCTTGAAGTTTCGCTCACGGGCGGCAGCTGCGGCCAGTTCCTTCTGGTGTTCGGGCAAGCCCTGAAGGTCTGACTCCTTGGTAATGTGGAGCACGAAGTTGTTCTGATCCTTCAGCACATTTTGAGAGAACTGCAGGGCCGTTTGCGACAGTTCGAGCGATATTTCACGCAGTATTTTCTTCTGGTCGTCGGGCAAACCCACGCCGCGACGCGAAAATGCCTCGTAGGTACACCTGAGCAGCTCTTTTTCTTCCAGATCCAGGTCTGGCTGGGCATCGTATACGGTCTTTATGCGTGCAAACAGGGCCGAATTGAGCATGATGTTGTTGCTGTGCTCCGACATTTGCGGCATGAGTTCCTCGGCCAGTGCTTCCAGCTCGTCGCTGGTGTGGGCGCTCATGAGGTTTTCCATCACCGTCGACGCTCTGCCCAGCAGGCGGCCCGTGTTTTCCAGGGCTACGATGGTATTTTGGAATGTAGGCGGTTCGGGATTGTTGACGATCTGGTCAATTTCTGCTGCTTCCTGACGAATGCCTTCCAGAATGGCGGTTTTGAAGTGTTCCAGCTTAATGCGGTCAAAGGGAACGGCTTCGTGGGGCGTGCCATAGGCGGAAAAGAAGGGATTGGCAGCTGAAAGCTGCTTATGCTGTTTGCTTGGAGTCATTTCTTTAGCTTATTTTGATGCAAAGTTACGATTATGTGGGGGAAGAGCCAAGAAAAGCACGTTTTTCTTGCATCCAAGGAGCATGGAATCGGCAATGCCGGCATACCCAAAAGTAGTGGCTCCGAGGCGAAAATACTTAGAACTGACGAACCTCGACTTGGGAAAAAGTAGGAGCTTCCTTAAGCCTGAATCAGAGGATAGGCGTAACTTTGCAATGCGATTCAAAGAAAACAGATGACGTTAAGGGATTTGCTTGTGGGCCAAACGGCCAAAGTGTTGAGCGTAGGCGGAGAGGGTGCGCTGAGGCAGCATTTTCTGGACATGGGAGTGATCCCCGAAACGGAAATCCGTCTCCAGAAGTTTGCACCAATGGGCGACCCCATGCAGCTTTTGGTGCAGGGGTATGAGTTAACCCTTCGTCTGGCCGATGCGGAGAAAATCGAAGTGGAGCTGTTGCCACCGACTGCGCAAAATGACGATTTCAATCAAGATTTAAATAAGAGTGATGATTCTTTTGGTTTTCAGAGAAATACCGATCATCCTGGCCTTGGTGAGACGGGCCGTTTCCATAATAAAGCCGAGGCGCATCCCCTTCCTAAAGGTACGTCCCTGACGTTTGCTCTCGTGGGCAATCAGAATAGCGGTAAAACCACGCTGTTCAATCAGCTGACGGGCATGAATCAGCACGTGGGAAACTTTCCTGGTGTTACGGTGGACAGAAAAAGCGGTCAGATAAAAGGCCGTCCGCTTTCGGAAGTGACCGATTTGCCTGGCATCTACTCGCTGTCCCCTTATTCCAACGAAGAAATCGTTTCGCGCGAATTCATACTGAAATCCCACCCGTTGGGCATCATCAACATTGTTGACGCAACCAACATCGAGCGGAATCTGTACCTCACCATGCAGCTCATGGAGCTGGGCATACCCATTGTGCTTGCGCTCAATATGATGGACGAAGTTAGAAACAACGGTGGCACCATCCTGATCAACGAAATGGAGCACCTTTTGGGCATTCCGGTGGTTCCCATTTCGGCCATGAAAAACGAAGGGGTGGAAGAGCTCGTGGAACATGCGCTCCACGTGGCGAAATATCGGGAAGGGCCCAAACGACAGGATTTTTGCAGCCCTGACGACCATGGCGGAGCCTTGCACCGTTGTCTTCACGCCATTATGCACCTCGTTGAAGACCATGCCGCTGCCGCAGGCATTCCGCTTCGCTTTGCGGCCAGCAAACTGGTGGAGGGAGACCTTTTGGTGAAGGAAGCGCTGAAGCTTACCGCCAACGAGCTGGAAACGATAGGTCACATTCTCCAACAGCTTCAGGACGAGCGTGGACTCGACCCGGCTGCGGCCATGGCCGACATGCGCTTCGATTACATCAAGAAGATTTGCAGCCGCTGCGTGGTGAAGCCGCGCGAAACCAAGGAACACAAGCGCAGCCGCCGCATCGACAGCGTGCTCACCGGCCGATGGACGGCTCTGCCGGCATTTCTGGGCATTATGGTGCTGATTTTCTGGCTTACGTTCGACCTGATAGGCGGAAACCTGCAGGAATTGATGGAAGATGGCATTGACGGAGCTACGGAATGGCTGGAAAATCTCTTTGAGCAGTGGGACATCAGTCCGGTGGTGCAGTCGTTGATAACTGGCGGCGTGCTACCAGGCGTGGGTACGGTGTTGAGTTTCCTTCCCATCATTGTGACCCTCTTTCTGTTCTTGTCATTGCTCGAAGACAGCGGCTACATGGCGCGCATTGCCTTTGTGATGGACAAGCTGCTGAGAAAGTTAGGCCTCTCGGGGCGCAGCATCGTGCCCTTGCTCATGGGGTTCGGGTGCAGTGTGCCCAGCGTGATGGCTTCGCGCACATTGCCTTCGGAACGCGACCGTCAGCTGACGGTGTTGCTGTTGCCGTTCATGAGCTGCACGGCCAAACTTCCCATCTATGCATTCTTTACGGCCGCATTTTTCCCCCGTCAGGCGGTGTGGATCATGATCGGCTTATATCTTTTCGGCATCTTGGTGGGCATTCTGGTGGCGCTGCTGATGAAGCACACGCTGTTTCGGGGCGAAGCGGTTCCTTTCGTTATGGAATTGCCCAATTATCGCATCCCGGGCCTCAAGAGCGTGCTTCGGCTGCTTTGGGACAAGGCTCGCGACTTTCTGCAAAGGGCCTTTACCGTGATATTTGTGGCCACTATCATTATATGGTTCCTGCAATCCTTCAATTTCAGGCTGCAAATGGTGGACGATTCCAGCCAGAGCATGCTGGCTGCGGTTTCGGGAGTGCTGTCGCCGCTGTTCCACCCCGTAGGGTTTGGCCATTGGAAGGTGGTTACCTCGCTCATCTCAGGCTTCATGGCCAAGGAGAGCGTGGTGTCAACGCTCACCGTGCTCTTTGGCACGCAGGCCCAGCTGAATGCCGTGCTCACCACCGTTTCGGCGCTCTCGCTCTTAGTGTTCTGCCTGCTCTACACGCCTTGTTTGGCCACAATAGCTACGGTTCGCCACGAAATGGGGAGCCGTTATGCTCTGCTGCTCGTGTTGTGGCAATGCTTCGTGGCATGGGTGTGCGCCTTCTGCGTTTACCATGTGGTTCTGATGATTTAATACTTGCTTCAAGATGAATCTGCCCACACTCATCATCGTCGTCCTGCTGCTGGCAGCTTTCGTGGCTGCCGTATGGCGCATGCTGCGCCATCACCGAAAGGCTGGGGGCTGTTGCTCCGGATGCAGCTCGCAGTCGTGCCTGCTGAGGAAGAAAAGCAGTGATCGCCACTCCTCGCAATAACCTTCAGCGAAAATCATCCCATGCTTTCTGTTCTTTCCGATTTGGAAAAGCAAAAATCGCCCGGGCGATTTTAACATTTCATGATTGCCCAGGCCATTTTGCCATGGCATTTTGGTTTTTCCATTTGCAGACAGGATATTTTCCTAAGGCGATTTTGGCATTCCAAGTCTGGATTGTTAAAATTCCCAAGGCGATTTTAACCTTCCAAATGGGCGCGGAGAATTTTGCCAAGGCGATTTTAACATTCCATTTCGGCCCCGTTAAAATTCCCCTGGTGATTTTAACATTCCCAAAGTGCGCGAAGAATTTTTCCAAGGCATTTTGGCCTTTTCGCGCTTTGAAAATGGAAAAAACGGGTGCTTTTCAGCTTGTCGCGCATGCGCAGCGTTCCGGCCATATGGAGCTTTCAGCAAGGCAAAAATAAAAAAGACATTTGCCAAGATCGATTTTTCTTAATCAGAAAATGAAATGACAAATGTCTTATAATATGAATCTTATCGGATATTCCTAAAGCAAAGCTTCTGATGGTCTTATGCTTCGGCAGCTTGCAGAATTACTTCTGACAGGGTGGGGTGGGCGTGAACCATGTTGGCAATGTCGCTCAGCGTGCCACCTTTTTGCATGAAGGTTGTGATTTCGTGAACTAAGTCTGCGCTATGGGCTCCATAGAGGTGGGCACCACGCAATACTCCGGATTCGTCGGCAAGCAGTTTCACCATTCCTTCAGGTTCAGCCATGGCCAGGGCTTTTCCGTTGGAGCGGAAGAATCCCTTGTAGGCTTTCAGGTTGAGCCCTGCGGCCTTGGCCTGTTCCGTGGTGAGGCCTACCGAGGCCACTTCGGGATGGGTGAAAACCGCGGCAGGAATCAGGTCGAGGCGCAGGCCATCGTCCTGATGATGCCCCAAAATGTGGTGGAGGGCTCGCTTTCCCTGAAAAACGGCTGCGTGGGCCAGCTGGCAGCGTCCGTTGATGTCGCCAATGGCATAGATGCCGTCGATGTTGGTCTGCATGAAGTCGTTTACCTGTATGCCGCGACGGTCGAACGCAATGCCTACGTCGCTTAGATTCAGGCTTTCCACATTGGCAGCCCTTCCTACGGCCATCAGCACGATGTCGGTTTCCAAGGCCACTTCCTCACCCTTCAGTTCGTAGGTGACGGTGGCCTGCTGATGCCCGTCTTGGCTGATTTTGCTCACGGCGGCTCCCGTAATGATGTTGATACCCTGTGATTTCAGGCTCATTCGCAGTCGTTTTGCAATGTCGGCATCAAACTGTGGCAGAATTTCCTTGCAGAATTCCACCACGGTGACTTCGCTACCAAAAGAATGGAAAATCGAGGCAAACTCTAAGCCTATCACGCCGCCGCCCACGATGCACAACCTCTGGGGAAGCTGCGTGAGTGAGAGCATTTCAGTAGAAGTAAGCACGCAGGGCAGATCAATCCCGGGAATGGGCAACATCTTGCTCACACTGCCTGTGGCAATGATGATGTTGGGGGCTTCGCAGACTTCTTCGTTGACTTTCACCGTGGTTTTTGACAAAAACTCGGCCTTTCCGGTCAGAAGGGTGATGTTGGGATGCTTGAGCAGGCCGGCAATGCCGCCAACCAACTGTGAAACAACCTCGTCCTTTCGCTTAATGGCCTCGTCGAGCCGGAACTTGAAGCCCGACAGTTCCACGTTGAGCGCATCGGCCTGACGCAGATCCCTCAGAAATTCGGCGTTGCGGCACAGGCACTTGGTAGGAATACATCCCACGTTGAGACATGTTCCGCCCAGCTGGTTTGCTTCAATGACCACGGTGCAAAGGCCGGCTTTGGCAGCCTGAACAGCCGTTTCGTAACCGCCCGGGCCTGCACCGATGATGATAAGGTCTGAGGTCATGCCGTGTAGCTTTTATACGTGAGATGGGGCTCCTTGACGGCCTTCACGTCGTCCATTCGCTTGGTGGGAGTATGGTGGGGGGCCGTCTTGACCACGTTGGGCTGCTGTGCAGCTTCCTCGGCAATTGTGCGCATCGTTGCTATGAACGAGTCGAGGGTGTCTTTGCTTTCGGTTTCCGTAGGCTCTATCATCAGTGCCTCGTGGAACAGCAGGGGGAAGTAGATCGTGGGAGCGTGGAAGCCGTAGTCGAGCAGCCGCTTGGCAATGTCGAGCGTAGTGACGTGTGTGGACTTGTCCTTGAGCCCGTTGAACACGAATTCATGCTTGCAGAGTCCCTCGATGGGCAATTCATACACGTCTTTCAGGGCTTCCTTGATGTAGTTGGCATTGAGCACGGCGAGCGGACCCATCAGCTTGAAGTGTTCGCGTCCTGCGCTTAGCAGAAATGCGTATGCCTTGAGTATCACGGTGAAATTTCCCAGGAACGACGAGATGCTTCCAAGTGAATTGGCGTCATAGTCTAGGTAGAACTGTCCGGCGTCGTTTTTCCGAACGTGAGGACTGGGGAGATATTCCTCCAAACCCTTGCGCACACCTACGGGACCGGCTCCCGGGCCGCCTCCGCCGTGGGGCGTGGAGAAGGTCTTGTGCAGGTTGAGGTGCATCACGTCGAATCCCATGTCGCCTGGGCGGCATACGCCGAGCAACGGGTTGAGATTGGCTCCGTCGTAGTACATCAGGCCGCCGCACTCGTGGACAAGACGCGTGATTTCGGGAATTTCGGTTTCAAAAAGACCCAGCGTGTTGGGATTCGTCATCATCATTCCGGCCACCTCGTCGCTGAGGAGAGGTTTCAGCGCTTCAACATCCACTCGACCGTTTTCGAGACTTTTCACTTCCACCACTTCGAGTCCGCACACGGCGGCCGAAGCAGGATTGGTGCCATGGGCTGAGTCGGGGATGATAATCTTTTTGCGCTTCAGGTCGCCGCGTTTCTGATGATACGTGCTGATAATCATAAGGCCCGTAAGCTCGCCGTGAGCGCCTGCGTAAGGATTCAGCGTAAACTCGCTCAGGCCCGTAAGCTCGCTGAGCATCTGCTGTACGTTGTAGTATACCTTCAATGCGCCCTGAGCGGTGCTTGCCGGCTGCGTGGGATGCAGCGCAGAGAAGGCCGGAAGGGCGGCCATTTCTTCATTGATCTTCGGGTTATACTTCATGGTGCAGCTTCCCAGGGGATAGAAGCCCGTGTCAACACCGAAGTTGTTGTTACTCATGTTGGTATAGTGGCGGACAACGGTCTGTTCGTCGGCTTCAGGCAGTATCGTTCCACTCTTGCGAAGCAAGTGGTCGGGAAGTTGAGTGGTGCTGTACGTGGCAAACTCATTCTTGGGCAAAGAATAGCCCACGCGACCCTTTTTCGAAAGTTCGAAAATAAGTTTTCCGTAATAGGTGTTGTTCATATTGTCTTATGCTTCTTTAATGAGTGAAACCATCTTGTCAATTTCCGCTTTAGTGCGTTTCTCGGTTACGGCAAAGAGGATGCAGTCCTTTTTACCTTCGCTCGTCAGCCGGATGCCTCCGAGAATGCCTTCTGCGAGCAGTTTGCCTTGCATCTGTTCGATGTCAGTATCCGTGCGAACGCAGAATTCGTTGAAGAAAGGCTGTCCGGGGAAAGCGTCGGCGAATTTTCCGGTCTTGAGAAGCTCGTCGTGCAGATAGTGGGCTCCGGCATACGATTGCTCGTTTACTTCCTTCAGGCCCTGAGGTCCCATCAGCGACATATACATGGTCACGAACAGGGTCATCATGCCCTGGTTCGTGCAAATGTTGGACGTGGCCTTTTGGCGGCGGATGTGTTGTTCGCGAGCCTGCATAGTCAGCACGAAGGTGCGCTTTCCGTCGCTGTCAGTGGTGCCGCCAACGATGCGTCCGGGCATTTTTCTGATCAGAGCCTCGGTGGTGCAGAAGTAGCCTACGTATGGGCCTCCATAATTCATCGGCAGTCCCAGCGATTGGCCATCACCCACGGCAATGTCGGCTCCCCATTCGCCCGGGGTGCGAAGCACAGCGAGTGTGCTGGCCGGACAATTCATGATGAGCAAGGCTTTGTTCTGATGACACAATTCAGCAATGCCGCTGAGGTCTTCGATGATGCCATAATAGTTGGGCTGACCCACGATGACGCCGGCCACACCGCCTTTTTCGAGCTCCGACTTCATGAAGTCGAAGTCTGTTACGCCGTTTTTCTCCGGAATGACAATGAGATTTACGCCGTGGAAGTGTGCGTAGGTCTGGGTGACACGGATAACGGCCGGATTCAGGGTGGCGGAAATCAAGATGCGGTCAGCTTTCTTCACGCTGGCCATGGCCATCATCATGGCCTCTGCCGTGGCCGTGGCTCCGTCGTACATACTGGCGTTGGAAATGCTCATTCCGGTAAGGTCGGCCATGAGCGTCTGGTATTCAAAGATGTATTGCAGGGTTCCCTGGGAAATCTCGGCCTGATAGGGGGTGTAGGAGGTCAAGAACTCGCTGCGCTGCGTAACATAGTTGATTACGGCTGGAGTATAATGGTCATAAACTCCGGCTCCGGCAAAACATACGAGCGGAGTGTTTTCCTTGCCTAAGGCTTCAAATTCGCGCCTGACCTCAATTTCCGACTTTGCATCGGGCAGACGGTAGTCGCGGCCCAGTTTCACGCTGTCGGGCAGCTCGGCATAGAGTCCTTCCAGGTCTTCTACGCCGCAGACTTGCAGCATTTCCCGAATATCGTCTTCGGTATGGGGAAAATATTTGTAGTTCATAAGTGTAATGAATGTCTCCGTTGTCGTTGGCAACGGAGACGTTTAATGGATTTGAGTAGTTTTATTGGCAGATAGCTTCGTAAGCCTTCGCGTCGAGAAGATTCTCAAGCTCGCTGGGGTCTGAAAGCTCTACTTTCATGATCCAGTTGGCGTATGCGTCTTCGTTTACAAGTTCGGGAGCGTCTTCCAGAGCTTCGTTGATCTCTATGACGGTTCCTGAAACGGGCGAAATAAGGTCGCTGGCAGCCTTCACACTTTCAACGGCGCCAAACTCTTCGCCAGCTGTTACTTCGTCGTCTACTTCGGGCATGTCAACATATACGACGTTGCCCAACTGACTCTGAGCGTAGTCTGTTATTCCAACGTAACCAATGTTACCTTCTACTTTTACGTACTCGTGGGACTCTGTGTAGTACAGTCCTTCTACTACTTTTGACATAATGAGTGTTAGTTATTTTTTTGATGAATTATTTCTTGTAACTCTTGTCGTAGAATTTCTTCTTCACGACAACGGCAGGGTGAAGCTTGCGGTGGATTCTTACCTGAACTTCCGTTCCGAGGGCTTTGTATTCGGCATCGATCAGTGCGCAGCAAACGCTCTTGTCGGTCATGATGGTTCGGTAGCCTGTGGTTACTTCGCCTATCTTCTTTCCGTCGGCTTCTATGTCATAACCATGACGTGGAATGGCTTTATCGTCGTCGGCCAGAGCCAGGCCTACCAGCTTCTTCTGTACACCTTCCTCTTTCTGCTTGAGCACAGCTTCTTTGCCGATGAACTCGGCTTTGTCTGTCTTGACGAAGATGCCCAAGCCTGCTTCTATTGGGCTAATATCGGCTGACAGCTCGTCGCCATAAAGCGGAAGGCCCACTTCGAAGCGCAGCGTGTCGCGGCAGCCCAGACCGCATGGCTGAACTTTGTTTGCAATCAGTTTGTCCCATGCATTCTGGATGAATTCGTGGCTTCCATAGATTTCGAAACCGTCTTCACCCGTGTAGCCGGTGCGGCTGACGATGATCGTTTCGTTTTCCAGATTGATTTTCTTGAAGGTGTAGAACGTGAGTTCCTGACATGGCAGGCCCAGAACCTCTTCAACAGCGGCTTCGGCCTGTGGGCCTTGCACTGCAATCTGCCCGTAGTAGTCGCTCTGGTGATCGATGGTAACATTGTAGCCTTCGGCATTTTCTTTCATCCATGCCACGTCCTTGTCAATGTTCGCAGCATTTATTACAAGGAAGAATTTGCCGTCGCCTTCGCAGTAAACCAGAAGATCGTCAACGGTTCCTCCGTTAGGATAGAGCATCATGCCGTAGAATATTTTTCCGGCAGGAGCATTGCTGATGTCGTTCGTAAAGATATGTTGCACGTAGCGCTCTGCGTCAGGCCCGGAGATTTCTACTTCTCCCATGTGGGAAACGTCAAATACTCCACAGGCCTTGCGTACTGCAAGATGTTCTTCCTTGATTCCCGTATACTGTATGGGCATTTCAAATCCGCCAAATGGGCTCATCAGAGCTCCTAAGGCAACGTGTTTGTCGTAAAGGCAAGTTCTTTTGTTCTCGCTCATAAAATTATAATGTTTTTGTTATTATCATGTCAATAAGGGCATCTTTCGTGAGGTGCAGTATGTATTCTTCCGTGTTTACTCCTTCCAGAGCTTTCTCGATGGCTTCGCGCGAATATTCAACGTTCGTAAGCCTCTGAAGCAGGCCTTTGTCCAAATCGCCACACAGGAAATAGTCGCCCATGAGGTTGATTTTCTTTATGACATTATTTTTAACCTCAATGCTTATCTCGAAATGGCCACAGCCATCTATACGGACCTTGTTCTTTATGGTATATCGGGGGTTGTTGCCATAGATGAATTCGGGAGTATAGTATTCTTGTTCGATTTCCCTTATCTTCTGCACATCTTTTTCCGTGAGGAGTAGGGTAGAGTCGCAAAGGTTGTCTCTGATGAACTGTTTGAACTCCTCTATGCCAATTGTCAAGTAGTCTTTCAGCAGCGTGATGTGTTGGCGTACACTTTCCACGCCTTTTGATACCAGTTTTTCGTTGCTCGGCGTAATGCTGCCCACCATGTTTTCCATATTGGTGTCATAGAGCATCGTTCCGTGCACGATATTGCGGCCAGGAATATGATAGAAAGCGTTGCCACTGACTTTCCGGTTGCCAATCAGCACATCGTTGCGGTTCGAAGCGTGCGCATCAAGGCCCAGTTTCTGTAGCAGGAATGCCACCATGCGAATATACCTGTCGAAAGTGAACTGAACGCTGTCGCTGCTGTTGATGTAGCTAAACATGATGTTGCTCCTGTCAGCATAGACGCATCCTCCACCACTTTTTCTTCTGAAGGTACGAATGCCGTGCGATTTACAGAACTCCAGATTAACTTCGTTTTCTATTAGCTGATTGCGCCCGAAAATGACGGTGGGATCAACCTGCCACATGAAAAAACACTCATCTTCTTCGACATATTTAGCGACGTATTCTTCTGCAGCCAAATAAAAAGGCAACAGCTCGTTTTGAGTTGTCGGAATATCAATATATTTCATGGTCTAAGCATTAACTACAAAATGCCCCAAGCATTTGTGTGCAAAAATACGACTTCCTTTTTAATTATCTATTTAAAGTATCAAATATTTTGAATAAAGAAAGAGAGGACCGTGAATAACTTCTGTCATATTATTCTAACCGTATTAATTATAAAGATGTGTTTGCTAATTTACTTATATTTACTAATTTTGCAGGCAGTCAAAAAAGAAAGCTAAGATGAAGAAATTCATATATCTGGTATTAACACTTGCCGTGATGTCAGCCTGCGACAAGGCAGTGGTGGAAGATGAGGGTTATTCTCAGGACCGCAGCCTGAAGGTGAGCGTACGTGCCCCGGAGGGCGATGCCGTGAGCTATCCCCTTATCCTCTATGCCTTCCAAAACGACCTTTGCTGCGGAATGAAGACCATCGCATCATCGTCGGAGGCCCTGGAACTCAGCGTGGGCGAGGGCCAATGCTCGGTATATGCCATAAGCGGTGCCGATGAGGCGAATTATCTGCTTCCTGAGAAAGAGAATGCTTTGCCTGAAAGTCTCGTTACGCTGAGAG
>JAFUHF010000013.1 GCA_017468985.1 Bacteroidaceae bacterium | reverse complement strand
TGATGAATGATAGAATTGGACCATTGGCTCATTACGTGTCTGCCTCATGTTGCATCACTCAGGCTCCCCAGCGTTTCATACACTCGGAAGTGTCGGGGACCACGGGCTCCCCAGCGTTTCATACACTCGGAGGTGTCGGGGACCACGGGCTCCCCAGCGTTTCATACACTCGGAAGTGTCGGGGACCACGAGCTCCCCAGCGTTTCATACACTCGGAAGTGTCGGGGACCACGAGCTCCCCAGCGTTTCATACACTCGGGAGTGTCGGGGACCACAGGTTCCTCGGCATTCCCCATACTCGGGGACGCCGGGGACCACAAAGTGCTTTGGGTGTCTCTGTCGACAATCATCAAGATCACTGCACCTATCAACAAGAACAATCAGTGTCCATTTCATTCCTGCAGAAGAAATGGGGATATAATATTATTTACAATTTAATTCGTCTAATATGAAGAATTTTACTACAATTAATTTAAAAAGACTGAACTCCCAGCAGAGTATGGAGTTCATTACCGATTTCCTCAAAGCAGCAGGGGAAAATGAGAAAGTTGCTGCCAAGTTTACGAACCCTATTTCATCGCTGCAATCAGCCAATGAAGAACTCAACCGTCAGATACAAATGGTGGGCAAGAGCTACCTGACCGTAGACGTATGGGAAGCCAAGGCGAATCTTTCGAAGGCGTACAGTGCGCTCTACAATACGGTGAGGGCCATGTCGATCTATCCGCCTTCAGATGCCGCAGCACTCAGTCTGCGTCGGTTGCTCATCCTGTTGCAGACATACGGGGTGGACAGTGATATAGAAACTACTACCCTGAAGAACATGACGGCCAATGTGATAGAGGACCTGTCATCGGATGCCTATTCAGGTGACGTGAAGACCTCAGGGGTGGAAATGCTTGTAAAGTCGCTCATGCACGTTCACGATGTGTTCTCTGCTAAGCTTCTTGAGCGCACAGGCAAGGCCATTCCCAAAGGTGAGCGTCACCTGAAGGAATCACGTGTGAAGGCCGAGAAGAGCTACCGTGATTTGATCGGCCTGATCAATGCATCGGTGACGATGGAGGCTACTACGGACTATGACGCGTTCATTGACTCGTGGAACCTCGTCGTTCAATACTACAAGCAGACGGTGATTGCTGCCAACAAGCGTGCAAAGACCATCTCCAAGAACAAGAAGCAGGAAGAAGCCCCGGATGCTACGACAGAAGTGACGGACATTGTTACGGACGAAGCCGGAGAAGGTGCTTCTGAGGATGAATCAGAAACGCTGGACACCCAGGCCGTTTAACCCAAAGCGGTTATTAGCGTTATGATGATAACAACTACTATCTTTGAACAGATGCTTTGCCGTTTTGAGGGCGTAATGGGGTTCCATTATAACCGAGAAACGGTGAATTCAGATGACAAAGAGATAGTTTGTTAGGGCAAAACAGTCTAATCACCGATTTGGGTTTAAGATACATCGGAATCAGATTCCCCATCTTCCTGTCGGAAACGACGGACACTGATTGCCTCCCCTGTGCCTCGTAGGTGCATGGGAGGATTTTTGTTTTAACTCGGTTTACTTCTTGATTTTTGACACTTTTGTGTATGCTATGGATGTTGTTCTTCTGAATAGTATGTCGTATCTTTGTAAGCAAAATTGCAGGATGATAGAGAAGTTACATCAATTCTTGTTCCCCTTTCCTAAAGTGAAAGGTGTGACTGACGAAGACCGTGAAAAAATACAGCAGTGTGTCCATGGTTTGAAGTATACGGGCAATCACATTAGCGAGGCGTTCGTGTTGCTGGACAATACGCGGCATGAGATCGCACTGCTCCATGCACCTGGAATACGTTTTTATAATCAGCCTAAGCAGGCCTTCTCATTTCTTGAGGAGCAATCGATTTTTATGGAGGATGACATGGCCTTGATGCCCACCCTGCGTCATCTATTTATCAATAAGTGGAAGAAACTGGGCTATGCTGATTATTACTTTCTGCATTTCACGGAACTGTATATTCGTAATCTTAATTATAAGTTACCTTCTTATATAAAGATTGTTCCAGTCATTGTAAATGATAGCGGCGACGTGTTGGTGGTAATGATGCTGGTAGGCAAATGCCATGTGGACCATCAGCATGAATACCTGCTGTATGATCCTTGGAAGCACCATGGTTATGAGTGGGTAGGTGGTGCTGAGAAAGTGGAGTGGAAAGAAGTGGATTTTTCATACAAGAGACCCATTTATGAGGAGATTATGCAGTTGATGCAATGTGGGCTCGATCAGGAAAGCGCAGCAAAGAAATTAAGGTTAAACATCAATACATTCAAGCGCTACTTGATGGATATGCGCAAAACCTACGCATGCCAGTCTACGGAAGGCCTGAACATCAAACTTCATATATTGGGGTTTAAATAAGCTTTCTGCAATTCATAATGATGAATGCATCATGCACAATGAATGAAGCCTGCAAGGGTTGCAGAACGAGCGAACCTTAATTGTGCATTAAATGATTCGCTTGTATGTATCATACCCCTCACCGCTACGCGGAGCCCCCCTACTAAGGGCGGCAGCTTGCTGTTTCGCTGACATAAATGAAGGAGCAAGCTCCTCCCCTGTAGAGCAGGGGAGGTGGCTGAAGGCCGGAGGGGTCTGACGACGATCGCCGCCTGGGTAATTGAAAATTGAGAAGTTTCGCCTTATACCATGGCCTGCAACGTCTTCGCGTTGATATGGTGGGGAGGCTGCATACACAGGGGTTGCGCTTCGCTTAACCCCTGCCTGAATCCTTCAAGGCCTTCAGCCTTGTGTATAGTCGCATTGATAAGCCTGAAGGGCTTGCAGATCTCAGTCAGTGGCATCGCCCCTGCTGGCAAAGCCACCCCAATAAATCCAACCCTGCAAGTGGTTGCAAAACGGTGGACTCCAATAGTGAATTCTGCATTGAAACAATCTGAGTGTCATTTTTAACACTTTCGTGTATGTACATATTCATTATTATGTAAATAGGATTACTTAATTTTGTACCGAATTAATATAAAAATAAAGTCAATGAAAAAAGAAAAATTAAAAAATCCTCCCATAGTGGAGGACGTAGTATCGGCAGAAGAACTGAAGAAGATTGCCGATGGATTGAATGACTCGGGCTCCGGTTCTGATGGGGATGATGGCTCTGGGATAAATAGTATGGAAAATATCCTCACGGATGTAGGTGCAAGTCGTCAATGTGGTCCATTAATATTTGGGGCATCAGGAACCGTTGGATGGGAAGCAGGATGTGAATTGCATGAAGATGGTGTCGTTTATTTGTCAAGCGGAAGGGCTGGCTGTGATATGATGGTAAACGCTCCTGATGTAGATGAAAGAGATGATGAGGGGACAGGTTTTGTATATCAGGTAGTTGCACCTATACATATTTGGGGAATAGGAGGATTTCCTGTTCCTGTTGAACCTAATGCCTCGGGAATGTTTGAAATTCATCTTGTTTTCAGTGATGAGATTCAATATACGCAAAAGTATTATGATTGTGGAGAATTGCAGGAAACCGACAATTCTATGATACATACATGCCGAGTTAGTGTTTGTATTGACTTACAGTTTTCTTGTACTATTGCAACTATGGGAATATTTGTGAATTGTGAATACCATAACATTACATTAGGGGCAGATTTTCTGTATTAATAATTGATGTCAGAGATATGAATATAAAGGATTTATTATTGCTAATTATTGTATTTCCTCTATGCTTAGGATCATGCAGCAGTAGTGAAGACAATGAACCTAATGAGGTAAAGAAGGAAGTGGTTTCGACGGAAGAACTCTGTCATAAATGGAACGTTGTGAGCACAGACATTACATTTACGGAGGTTGCCAATAGTGGTGTCCGTGTTACCGACAAAGCTACGGTGCAGCATACATTCAGTGGAACTAATTTCCACGAAATCATTCCATGGATAGGAGCAAGCCTAAATATTAAGTTGGAATCACCCTTTTGGTTGCAACTTTCGGGTGTACAGGGAGGCATAAAGCTTTTAGATGGCAGTGTTCTTACAGGATTTGAGATGTCGCTTCCTGATCAATTTACAATGTTTTATCGCGGTTATAGTAATGAGCGTATTTTAGAAGAAAAAGCAACTTGGAAATGGAAGAAGCAAGAGGATGGAACCATTTCAACCCAATGGGAAAATACACCAAACTTTGATAATGGTACCATTACCATTGCAAAAGAGAATGGTAAGCTTACACTCACCATGCAAAGTGGCGTGACTCGTGATATAATGAATAAAGGGGATGGAAGTGTTATCTATTTCAGAGTAACAATGAAATTCACGTTGGAAAAAGCTGAGTGACTCAGCGCTATCATAGAGGGAATGGGCGCTCGATTGCTTGTCAGTCGGGCGCCTTGTGATTTCAGTGTGGCGTTGCGAATGAAAGGGGAATGAAGAATGTGGCAGTTTTTCTTTGATAGGATGAGGAGTAACGTGATACAATTTCGTAACTTTGCATCAGAAAAATCATTATACAAAGCAAATATGGGTTTGATAGGTTCTATTATTATCGGTATACTGGCTGGATACTTGGCTGGTAAGGTGATGAAAGGTGGCGGATACGGATTGCTGCTGAACCTTCTGCTGGGCGTGGCCGGCGGTTTTGTAGGCGGTTGGCTGTTTGGCCTCGTTGGCATTTCGTGGGGCGGCATTATCGGGCAGCTGGGTACGGCTGTGTTTGGCGCCATAGTGGTGCTCTGGGTGGCTTCGCGGCTGAAAAGGTAAGCGTTAGCCTACACTTCCTTCTAACGATACGGAAAGGAGCTTCTGGGCTTCTACGGCAAACTCCATAGGGAGTTTGTTGAGTACTTGCTTGGCATAGCCGTTGACGATCAGGCCCACGGCGTCTTCAGGACTGATGCCTCGCTGATTGCAATAGAAAAGTTGGTCTTCGGAGATCTTGGATGTGGTGGCTTCGTGTTCTACGATGGCAGTGTCGTTTTGGACATCAACGTAGGGGAAGGTGTGTGCGCCGCAAGTAGACGATAGGAGCAGAGAGTCGCACGAACTGTAGTTACGAGCGCCTTGTGCCTTGCTGCCTACCTTCACAAGGCCGCGGTAGGAATTCTGGCTGTAGCCGGCGCTGATGCCTTTGCTGATGATGGTGCTTCGCGTGTTTTTACCGATGTGAATCATTTTTGTGCCCGTATCGGCTTCCTGATGGTGGTTGGTGACGGCCACGCTATAGAACTCTGCCTGGGAATTGTCGCCCGTGAGGATGCAGGAGGGATATTTCCAGGTGATGGCCGAGCCTGTTTCTACCTGTGTCCATGAGAGTTTGCTGTTGGCTCCCCTGAGATGGCCTCGCTTGGTGACCAGATTGAGCACTCCGCCGCGGCCCTGCTCATCGCCCGGGTACCAGTTCTGCACGGTGGAGTATTTCACCTCGGCATCTTTGTTGACGATGATCTCTACAATGGCGGCATGGAGCTGGTTTTCATCGCGCATGGGGGCCGTGCAGCCTTCAAGATAGCTGACGTAGCCGCCATCGTCGCAAACGATGAGGGTGCGTTCGAACTGTCCTGTGCCTAAGGCATTGATGCGGAAATAGGTGGAAAGCTCCATGGGGCAATGTACGCCTTTGGGAATGTAGACGAAGGAGCCGTCGCTGAAAACGGCACTGTTGAGGGCTGCAAAATAGTTGTCTCGATAAGGTACGACGGAACCCAAGTATTGGCGGACAAGCTGAGGATAGCTTCTGACTGCTTCGGAGATGGAGCAGAATAGAATGCCGCGTTCGGCCAGTTTCTCCCTGAATGTGGTCTTGACCGACACGGAGTCCATCACGGCATCGACGGCTACTCCGCTGAGAGCCAGCCGCTCGTTAAGGGGAATACCGAGCTTGTCGAACGTCTTTTGAAGCTCAGGGTCAATTTCGCCAGTGTTTTTTTGATGGCTCTTGGTGGGGTCAGCGTAGTAGGAAATGGCTTGATAGTCGATGGGCGGAAGATGGACATGGCCCCACGTTGGCTGGCTCAGCGTTTGCCAATGACGAAAGGCTTTAAGTCTGAATTGCAACAGCCATTCGGGTTCTTCCTTTTTCAGGGAGATGAGCTGCACAACGTCTTCATTGAGCCCACGAGGAATGATATAGGTATCTACGTTAGACGTAAAACCATACTCATATTTCTTTTCGGTAACTCCCAAAAGGGTTTTGTTACTCTGCTGCTTTTTCATTGCGGTGGTTTAGGTCAATCCAAAGTGTATCCTGCTTGGTTACCTTACGGGCAGCATCGCGCAGATATTCCTTACCTTCGAAGAAGATGCCCGACAGCGAAGCAATGGGGTGGAAGAACAGTGACTGGTCCCTCTTTTCCTGGTTGAGAATATGGAGCATATTCATTGCGCTGAATACGAAACTGAGGAGCACCAGATACTTTGCCAACCCTACAACGAGTCCCCGCAGGGAATTGATGCCTCCCAGATGGATGAGCTTCAGGGATTTTGTCAGCAGGTTGGCCACAAAGCCTAACAGAATGGGTACGGCAATCCAGATGATGACGAAGGCTAAGATGTAGCCGAGGTATTTGGCTATCGTGGGGTTGCCGGAAAGGAGGGGGGACAACATGCTGCCAAAGGCTTCATAAAACATGTAGGCCAGAAAGAGGCCAACGAAGAAGCCCACCATGGAAATAATTTCCTTGAAAAAGCCATGACGCCAGCCCTGAATGGCTCCCCAAAGCAGTATGACGATGATGCCAATGTCAATAGTTTCCATAACAGAGATCAAAGCTTTTGCTTGATTTCTATTTCGTGGAAGGTCTCAATGATGTCGCCTTCCTGAATGTCGTTGCAGCCTTGTAGGCTGATACCGCATTCAAAGTTGGAGGCCACTTCCTTGACATCGTCCTTGAAGCGCTTGAGCGCGTTGATTTCTCCCGTGAACTTCACAATGCCGTCGCGAATGAGGCGTGCCTTGTCGGTGCGATGAACCTTTCCGTCGGTAACGAAGGCACCGGCCACGGTGCCCACCTTGCTGATGTGGTAGACCTGACGGACTTCGATTGTTCCGGTAAACTCTTCCTTAATGATGGGCTTAAGCATGCCTTCCATGGCTGTCTTAACATCATGGATGGCGTCGTAGATAATGGAGTAGAGACGGATGTCGATGCCTTCCTGGTCGGCCTCCTTGCGGGCTTGCGCGCTGGGACGAACTTGGAAACCAATGATGATGGCCTGCGAGGCGGCAGCCAGCGATACGTCGCTCTCGGTAATCTGGCCAACGGCTTTGTGAATAACGTTGACGGCAATCTTCTTCGTAGACAATTTGATGAGTGAATCGCTGAGAGCTTCAACCGAACCATCCACATCACCCTTAACAATGATGTTAAGTTCCTGGAAGCCGCCCATCTTGATGCGGTCGCCAATGTCTTCCAAAGTGGTACGCTTGTTGGTGCGCAGGCTTTGCTCGCGTTGCAGTTGCAGACGTTTGTTGGCAATGTCGCGCGCCTCCTGTTCGGTTTCCATTACATGGAAAGTGTCACCGGCTTGTGGTGCACCGTTGAAGCCGAGCAAGGTAGCAGCCTGTGCCGGACCTACATCGTTGGTATGTTTGCCGCGTTCGTCGCTGAGATCTTTCACGCGGCCGTAGCATGTGCCGGCGATGACATTGTCGCCAATGTGGAGCGTTCCGTTGCTTACGAGTATGGTGGCTACGTAGCCGCGACCCTTGTCTAACGATGACTCAATGACCGTTCCCGTGGCTTTGCGGTGAGGATTGGCCTTGAGTTCCAGCATGTCGGCCTCCAGCAATACCTTTTCCAACAGTTCATTGACTCCAGTACCTTTCTTGGCAGAGATATCCTGACTCTGATATTTTCCTCCCCAGTCTTCCACGAGGAAATTCATGTTGGCCAAGGTTTCCTTAATCTTCTCCGGATTGGCAGCCGGCTTGTCCACTTTATTAATGGCAAATACGATGGGAACGTTTGCCGCCATAGCGTGGTTAATGGCCTCTTTGGTTTGTGGCATGACGTCGTCGTCAGCCGCAATAATGATGATGGCAATGTCGGTTACCTGAGCACCTCTGGCACGCATGGCGGTGAAAGCTTCGTGACCCGGAGTATCAAGGAAGGTGATATGGCGGCCATTTTCCAATGTTACGTTGTAGGCACCGATGTGCTGCGTAATGCCGCCGGCTTCACCGGCGATAACATTCGAGTTGCGGATGTAGTCCAGCAGGGACGTTTTACCGTGGTCTACGTGTCCCATGATAGTAACGATGGGATCGCGTGGCAGGAGATCGTCTTCGCTGTCTTCTTCTTCATGAACAGCTTCAGAAACCGAAGCGCTTACATATTCCGTGCGGAATCCGAATTCATCGGCCACAAGGTTAATGGTTTCAGCGTCCATGCGCTGGTTGATGTTGATCATCATGCCGATGCTCATGCAGGTGGAGATGACCTGCGTAACAGGCACGTCCATCATGCTGGCCAATTCGTTGGCCGTAACAAATTCCGTAATTTTCAGAACCTTGCTCTCGCGGTTTTCTTCGTTCAGACGCTCTTCGTTGGCAGCGCGAACCTGATCACGCTTTTCGCGGCGGTATTTGGCACTGTTGCTGAAGTTCTTCTTGCTGGTCAGACGTGCCAAGGTCTTCTTTACTTCCTTAGCTACATCTTCATCAGAAACCTGCGGTTTGTTGAACGGCAGAACGGGAGCTTGCTTCTTGTTCTTGCTCTTGCCCATCTGCTGGCTGGCGCCATGCTGATTGTTTCTGGGCTGGAACTCCTGTTTGGGTTGTTCTACCTTTTTGGCTTCGGCGCTGATGTCCACCTTGCTACCGGCCACACGGTTGCGTTTCTTCTTGTGGCTTCCGGCGGAGCCTGCGCCTTGGGGAGTAGCTACATTCTGTCGCTGCTTCTCTTCACGCTCCTTGCGACGTTCTTCTTTTGACTTCTTTTTTGGGCGCGTGTTTTCGTTGATGGTGGAGAGGTCGATAGTGCCCAATACTTTAGGCCCCGTAATGGTGGGAATGTTGTTCAGATGAAACACACCGTCGGATACGGTGCCAATATTCTTCCCATTCGTCTCCTGAGTATCGTTTTCAGAGGGAGTAGCGGCTTCAGTTGGCGTGGGTACAGGTGTAGCTTTGGGTGCCTCATCCTTTGGCTCGGGTGTAGGAGCCGGAGTGGGGGTGGGAGCGGCGGCAGGTTCTACTTTCACTTCCGGTTCGGCCTTTTGTAGGGTGGAGGCCTCTGGGGTGCTCACCTTGGGAGCTGCCGGTTTCTCCGGAGCAGGCTCTGGCTTTTGTTGCTTTGGGGCAGGTTCTGCCTTCTTCTTCTCGGCTTTAGGTGCGGCAGGCGTGGGCTTAGCCACAGGTTTGGGTTCCGAGGGTTTGGCCGGTGCCGGTTTGCCTATGGCCGACAGATCAATCTTGCCTACTTGCTTGAATTGGGGTCTTGCTTCCTGAGGTATTTCCGTTCTGATTTCCTCCACTTTTCTCGGAGCAGCGGCTTTCTTCTCTTTTCCCTTGTCGGTCTGACGTTGAGAAATGAGTTTGTCGGCTTCGTTGCGCACGCTTTTGTCGGGACTGAACTTCTCTCGGACCAACTGTTCTTGTTCGTCGGTCAGTTTGATGTTCATGTCGTTCTTCACTTCATGACCTTTGTCTGCCAGATAGTCTATCACCGTCTGCAACCCCACATTGAATTCCTTAAGTATTTTATTTAGTCTTACACCCATACTTTTAATCTTCTTTTATCACCCAAATAAATCGCCTTACTCCTTAATGTTTCAATGAATATTATTTATTCTTTCTCGAATTCTTCGTTGAGTACTTTCAGTACTTCGTCTATGGTGCTTTCTTCCAAGTCGGTCATCTGCATCAGTTCCTCACGGCTGTGACTCATCGTTTCGCGCGCAGTCTTCATGCCGGCGGCTTTGATGGCATCAATCACCCACTGATCAATTTCATCGGCAAATTCGTCCAAGTAGATGTCGTCTTCTACATCGTCACCTTCCGATTCGCGGAATACGTCAATGGTATAGCCCGTTAGCATGCAGGCCAGCTTGATGTTCAAACCGCCGCGGCCAATGGCCAACGACACTTCTTCCGGCTTCAGGTAAACTTCGGCCTTGCGGTTCACTTCGTCCAAGTAGATGTTCGACACCTTGGCAGGGCTCAGTGCGCGCTGAATGTAGAGCGACTGGTTGGTGGTATAGTTTACTACGTCGATGTTTTCGTTTCTGAGCTCACGCACAATGCCGTGAACACGGCGTCCCTTTACGCCTACGCAAGCACCTACGGGGTCAATGCGATCGTCGTAGCTTTCCACGGAGATTTTGGCCCTTTCTCCCGGCACACGGGCAATGCCCTTTATCGTGATCAGGCCATCGTTGATTTCAGGCACTTCAGCCTCTAACAGTCGTTCGAGGAAGGCTGGTGCCGTGCGGCTCAGGTAGATCTTCGGAATGTTGTTCGTGTTTTCTACGCGGTGAATCACTGCTCTCACAATTTCTCCCTTGCGGTAGAAGTCGCCCGGAATCTGTTCCGATTTGGGCAGAAGCAGGTCATTGTGCTCTTCGTCCTGAAGCAGTATTTCGTTCTTCCATACCTGATAAACCTCTGCGGCAATCACTTCGCCCACGCGGTCCTTATACTTGTTATAGAGCGAGTCATGCTCCAACTCAAGCACTTTCCCTGCCAGGGTTTGCCTGAGTGTAAGGATGGCACGTCGGCCAAACTTCATGAAATCGATGGATTCACTCACGTCTTCGCCCACTTCGTAGTCTTCGTCAATGCGACGAGCCTCGGAGAGCGAAATTTCCTTGTTGGAGTCTTTCACTTCGCCATCGGCTACTACTACGCGGTTGCGGTGAATTTCACAGTCACCCTTGTCGGGGTTTACGATGATGTCAAGATTCTCATCTGATCCAAACATCTTTGCCAATACGTTGCGGAAACTCTCTTCCAGAACTCCCACCAGTGTTGCTCTGTCGATGTTCTTCGTTTCCTTAAACTCTGCAAACGTTTCGATCAGGCTTACTGCATTTAGTTTCTTATTAGCCATTATGTATTTTTTTAATTTATTCTGCTTTTGTGCCTTCGCCTTGGGGGAAGACTTTCAGTATTTGTGCTCCGGTGTTATTTGAATACGATAAGATACTTCACGCTCTTAACGTCACCGTAGCCATAACAGGTATCTTGTTCTTCAAGGATGGGGCGTTTCTTTCCTTCGGGTTTCACTTTGACTTTGGAAGTCAGCACAAACCCCTCCTCACTGGCGCTTTTCAGCACGCCTTTTAGCTTTTCTCCGCTTTGCGTAACCACTTCCACTTCGTCGCCTACGTGATTCACGTATTGCTGTACCACTTTAAATGGCTGACCGATGCCGGCACTGCCCACTTCCAGTTCGTAATCTTCCTTGTCGCGGCTCAGGTGGGCTTCGATATATTTGCTCAGATCTACGCAGTCGTCAATCCACACACCTTCCTTGTGGTCTATCTCCACCACAATTCGGTCATCGGTACTTACACTCAGGTCTGTCAGGAAGTAATCCTTACCGTCCAACCATCCATTAACAATTTCCTCTACGATCTTTTTGTCAATCATTATGAAGTGATATTAATCATGAACCTAACGAAAAATGAGAAGCTCTTTCGGGCCTCTCACTCCACTCTTGCGGCTGCAAATTTACGATTTTTCTTGATAACTACCAAACGTTTTTCGGTAAATTGCATTCCCGAAGTCTTTTAGCTCCATGAGGCAAAACCAGAATGCGCCTCCTGTACTTCGTTTTTTATCTGGAATGAAGCATGAAGCGCCCTTAAGTTCCCCCGTAATTCTTTGGCGGTTTGGCCGGTTCGTTGTAATTTTGTCTGGTCATTTCAATTTTCTTAGATATGTTAATCCCACTTCGAAGCATATGGAGCGTTGCCCTTATTGTTACGTGTATGGTCTGCCCAGCCCATGCCACCGACCATCTGCTCCGCTATGATGCTCCGGCCCGTATATGGGAGGAGGCTCTGCCTTTGGGCGATTCGCGCTTGGGCGTGATGGTGTTCGGAGGTCCTCAGAAGGAGGAGCTGTGCCTGAATGAGGAAACCATTTGGGCCGGTGGCCCCTATGCCGAGGCCAATCCTGCGGCCTTGCAGGCCTTGCCGCGTGTGAGAGAGCTGATTTTTTCAGGGAAACATAGGGAGGCGCAGGCTTTGGTGGACAGCACGTTCTTCAGTAAAGCCCATGGCATGCCTTATCAGACGGCCGGAAGTGTGCTTCTCAGCTTCAACGGCCATGAGCCATATCAAAACTACCGCCGCTCGCTGGATATGGAACACGGGGTGGCTACGGTTTCCTATGAGGTGAGAGGCGTGACCTATACGCGCAGCGTCTGGGCTTCGATGAGTGACGATGTGGTGATCTGTCGGCTCACGGCTTCTCAAAAGGGAGCGCTCAGTTTTGAGTTAACCTACCAGAATCCTTCCGTCCACGAAGTTCACCCTGACGGGAACTGCTTGGTGCTGGAGGGAAGAGGGGCTGACCATGAAGGCATAGAAGGCAAAATCCGTTACGAAGAGCGCACGCAGGTGGTGAGCAAGGATGGTGAGGTGAGCTATGCGGCCGATCGCATCAAGGTTAGCCATGCCACTGAGGCTACGGTCTATATCTCCATAGCTACCAACTTCGTAGACTATGCCCATGTGGATGCTCGTCAGTCGGAACGCTGTGCTGCCCTGTTGCAGAAAGCCGTGAAACGTTCTTCCCAGAAAGCATTGAAGGAGCATTCTGTCCTGTTCGCCGATCAGTTTAACCGTCTCTCCCTGCGTTTGGGGCCAGCCGATACTCCTGCTGTGCGCAACACCGTGGATCGCATTCGCGGCTTCAAGATGGATCATGATCCGGCTATGGTGGCCCAGCTGTTTCAGTTTGGGCGATACCTGCTCATTTCCTGTTCTCAGCCTGGTGGGCAGCCAGCCAATCTGCAAGGCATCTGGAATCATAAGTTGCTGGCTCCGTGGGATGGCAAATACACCATCAATATTAACACGGAGATGAACTACTGGCCTGCCGAACCGGCCAATCTTTCGTCTACCCATGAGCCATTGTTTCGCATGATCGGGGAATTGAGCCAAACCGGCCAGCGTACGGCGCGCATCATGTATGGTGCGCGCGGTTGGGTTACCCATCACAATACGGACATCTGGCGCATTACCCATCCCGTAGACTATGCCGGTCCGGGCATGTGGCCCACCGGTGGTGCCTGGCTCGCGCAGCACCTTTGGGAGCACTATCTTTTTTCCGGCGACAAGGATTTCCTCGCTCAATACTACGAGGCTTTGCGTGGTGCTTCGCTCTTCTTCGCCGACCAACTGGTGTGCCATCCTCAATACGGCTGCCTTGTGGTCTGTCCGTCCGTGTCGCCCGAGCATGGCGGCGTGGTGGCAGGGGCAACGATGGACAATCAGATTGTTTACGACCTGTTCACTCGAACGGCTACGGCGGCTCGTCTGCTTCAGCGCGATGCGCTTCTGGCCGATACGCTGCTCCATCTGGTCTCGCAGCTGTCGCCCATGAGGGTAGGCCGCCATGCGCAGCTCCAGGAGTGGATTGACGACCTTGACAATCCTTACGATACGCACCGCCATGTTTCCCATCTGTATGGCCTCTATCCGAGCAATCAGATTTCCCCTTATCGCACACCGGAACTGTTCGAAGCCGTACGCCGCTCGCTGCTTTATCGCGGCGATATGGCCACGGGGTGGTCCATCGGCTGGAAGGTGGGACTGTGGGCTCGCCTTCAGGATGGCAACCATGCAGGACGCATTATAGACGCCATGCTGACGCTGGCTGGCGAAGACAAGGACGGACGCACCTATCCCAACTTGTTTACGGCCCATCCGCCATTCCAGATAGACGGCAACTTCGGTATGTGTGCCGGAGTGTGTGAGATGCTGCTTCAAAGCCACGACGGTGCGCTCCATTTGCTTCCTGCCTTGCCCGACGGATGGCAGGAGGGCGAAGTTCTTGGTCTGCGTGCACGCGGCGGTTTCGAGGTGGGCATGGAGTGGCAGCATGGGGTATTGAAGCAGGCCCGTGTGAAGTCCCTGCTGGGCGGCGTGCTCCGCCTGCGTTCTTACGTGCCGCTTTCCGGTAAGGGTTTGCGCAAGGCCCAAGGCCCTGTGGACAACCACTTGCTGGCAGTGCCGCAGGTGGCCGCTCCTGTGGTTTCGCCATTGGCCCAGACCGAACCGGCCAAGTCCCGTCCGGTCTATGAATACGACGTGAATACCCGAAAGGGTCAAACCGTGACAGTCACGGTGAGTCAATAACGATCATCCTGAAATTCCATCTGTTTATAACTGAATCATGAAGCATATTCTTTTCCTGTGCCACGGTAACATTTGTCGCAGCCCTATGGCAGAGTTTGTCATGAAGCATCTCGTGGAAGAATCCGGTCTGTCAGCCTCTTTCCATATTGCTTCTGCCGCTACCTCTACTGAGGAGATTGGCAATGGCGTATATCCTCCGGCCCGTCGCAAACTGGCTGAGCATGGCATCAGCTGTGCCGGCAAGACGGCGCGCCAGCTTATGCGCCGAGATTATGGGGAGTACGACTATCTGATAGGTATGGACCGCTACAACCTGCGCAACATGGAGCGCATCTGTGGCGGCGATCCCCAAGGCAAGATGCATTTGCTCCTCGACTTTACTGAACGGGGCGGCGAAGTGGCCGATCCTTGGTATACGGGTGACTTCGAGGCTACCTGGCGCGATGTTCTGGAAGGATGCACGGCCTTGTTGCAGCATTTTCTCAAACAGGGCCTCTAAAGCATGACCATCATAGCAACATTAACTCATAAAATCATCTCCCAATGAAGAAACTACTGACTTATCTCCTTACGTTCTTAGGGCTTCAAGGCCTTACGTCATGTCAAGTGTCGGTATTCGAGAATGCCGATGTGAAGAGTTTTGCGGCGTTTCTGGATGAGGACGGCGTTGTGCTCCTCGATGTCAGGACAAAAGACGAATTCCTTTCGGGCCATCTTTCAGGCGCCCTTCTTGTAGACGTGAAGCAGCCGGACTTTCTGGCTTCTGCCCAGAAGGTGATTCCTGCTGGAAGCCGCGTGGCCGTGTATTGTCAAAGCGGAAAACGCTCGGCTTTGGCGGCGCAACAGTTGGCCAAAGCCGGATTCTCCGTGACCAATCTCACCGGCGGCATCATGCAATGGCAGGCCGAACAGATGCCCATCACTCTGGACCCTGCCGAAGTAGACGCATTCCTCACGCCCTCGGGCAAGGTACTGCGCTTCCATGCGCTGATACACGCCAGCATTCGCTTCGAGTATGACGGAAAGGAATACTACATTGATCCTGTGCAGGAACTCGGAGGGCGCATCGTTGATTTCTCCATCCTGCCTCAGGCTGATTATCTCCTGGTTACCCATGAGCACAGTGACCATTTCGACGCTCCGCTCCTTTCTCAGCTTTCCAAGCCCGAAACGCAGCTCGTTACCAACGCTCGCTGTGCGGAACAATTGGGCTATGGCCAGGTGATGCAGAATGGCGATACGCTGAAATTTGACAATGGCGTAGTGGTAGAGGCTGTTCCGGCCTATAATACCACGGAAGGCCACCTGCAGTTCCATCCCAAAGGGCGCGACAATGGCTATATCCTCACCATCGACGGATTGCGCATTTATATTGCCGGCGATACGGAAGATATTCCCGAAATGTCCAACCTCAAAAACATTGACATTGCTTTGCTGCCCTGCAATCAGCCCTATACCATGCTGCCCGAACAGCTGGTGAATGCTGCGCGCACTATTCGTCCCAAGGTGCTTTTTCCCTATCATTATGGCGATACGGATGTCACCGGCCTGCCTGATGAACTGGCCGACGATGGCATAGAGGTGCGCATCCGTCATTACGAGTAAGAGAGGTTGACGGTTGGGGCTTTCCCCAGATTTTTCCAGTCCGTATCAGTGAGGCGCCTGCCAGTTCATCACGCCGGCTGGCGGACGCCCTGCACGTAGTTCGCCAAGCATGAAGTCCATGTAGGGAGCCACGTGGTGGAAAAACTGTGCATAGCCCTTGCAGAGATAATTCAGGTGAGGCTGTCCGTAGCGGTCGTTGATAAAACGGTTTCGCGGACACTCGCCGTTGCAGGCAAACAGGAAGTCGCACTCTCTGCATTGCTGGGGCTGTTGTTCGCGCTTCATGCGTCCAAACTGGCGTTGCCTGTCGCTGTACATCAGCTCAGTGATGGAGTGCTGGTGCAGGTTGCCCAGGAGGTATTCCGGAAACACAAAGTGATCGCAGGCATAAACATCGCCGTTTGCCTCAATCACGCCGGCTGCTCCGCAGTGGTCCGACATGGTGCACAGGCTCCCTGGCACTCCGGCCCATGCGGCCAGCGTGGTGTCGAAGAGTTGTACAAACATCTGACCCACGTCATGCTTCACCCATTCGTCGAATACGGCACAGAGAAATCTTCCCCACGCTTCTGGCTCTACGGAGAAGGGCAGTACTTTGCCGCCCTGTTCGGTGCCTGCGAGGAGCGACGCTCCGTCCGTGGCTGTGCGCTCTACGATAGGTGTGAATTGCAGGAAACGGCAGCCGATATCCTTAAAAAACCGGTAGAACTCCACGGGATGGTGCACGTTTACGCTGTTCACCGTGGCCAGGGCGTTCCAGTCCACTCCGTGTTTCTCCAAAAGCGCAATTCCGCGCATCACGCGGCTAAACGATGGGCTTCCGCCACGCGTGAGTCGGAAGCTGTCGTGCATGGCCTGCGGCCCGTCTATCGATATTCCTACGAGAAATCCGTGCTGTTTGAAAAAACTGCACCACTCTTCCGTGATGAGCGTGCCGTTGGTCTGTATGCAGTTGTCCACATGTCGGCCTCGGGCATATTGTCGTTGCAGGCGGAGGGCCTTACGGTAGAAACTCAGGGGTTGCATCAGGGGTTCTCCCCCGTGCCAGGTAAAGAGTACGGTATCAGTGGTCTGTGCTTCTATGTATTCTCTGATGAAACGCTCCAGGAGCTGGTCCGACATGCTGGGCATTCGTCCTGCCTGCGTCGTGGACGGGCAGCGTTCCCCTTTTTCCAGATAGTAGCAATACCGGCATGCCAGGTTACACGCCGATCCTACAGGTTTGGCCATCAGGTAGAGCGGACGTGAGAAGGGCGAGGCCGTGGTGCTCATGGTGGGAGAGGGGGCTGAGCGGAGCGGTCAGAATTCGTCAATCTGGAGCTGTTCCCTGTAGCGCGTAAGTTCTTTCTGGAGCTGACGCGTTATCTTTTCATACCCCTTCTGGCCATACACGTTGTGCAGTTCCAGGGGGTCTTTCTCCAGGTCGTAGAGCTCCATGTAGTCAATGTCGGGCGCATCCACGATGTAGCCGCTCTTTACCATCCAGTTGAAGGAGTTATACTCTCGGGTGCCGGGCATGCGCTGATACTTGTTTTCCTGCTGCGCACGGGTTCCACCCTTGCCGTAGAAGTGGATAAGTTTGTAACGCTCGGTGCGCACGCCGTCGTGCTTGCGCGTGAGGTGCCACGTGGGGTAATCGTAGTAGTGATAGTAGATGCTCTTGCGCCAGTCCTTCACTTCCGTTCCGGCAAAGAGGGGCGTGAGCGGCCGTCCGGTCATTTCCTCGGGTTGCGCCACTCCGGCCAGGTTCAGGAACGTGGGGGCAAAGTCTATGTTTTGCACCATCTGACGGCATACGCTGCCTTCGGGAATATGGCCTTTATACATCATGACGAGCGGCGTGCGCAGGCTTTCCTCATACATGAAGCGCTTGTCAAACCATCCGTGTTCGCCAAGGTAGAAGCCCTGGTCGCTGGTGTAGACCACGAGGGTGTTTTCCAGCAGCCCATGTTCTTCGAGGTATTTCAGCAACTGGCCCACGCTGTCGTCAATGGAATGGATCACGGTAAGATAGTCGCGCAGGTAGTGCTGATACTTCCATTCCGCAAGCGCGTGTCCGGTGGGCGGTGCGGCATTAAAGCTGTCGCTCCTCGCCTTGAAATAGTCGTAGAGCAGTTCTGTCTGGTTCTGGTTCAGCCCTCCTACGAAGCGTGACAAGTGGTAGGGACGGCTTTTCACCGTGTCCACTTTCAGGTCGTTGAGCATCTCCATGTGGTCCCCGATGTGCATTTTCTGGGTGCGTGTGGCGCTTCCGCGCGATTCATAGTTGTCCCAGAAGGTGGCAGGTAGGGGGAAGTTCACTTTGTCGTAATAGCCGATGTGGCGCAGTGCCGGTATCCAGTTGCGATGAGGGGCTTTGTGGTGTACCATGAGGCAGAAGGGCTTGTCCTTGTCGCGCTGTTCCAGAAATTCTATGGCATGGTCAGTAATCAGGTAGGTGGCATAGCCTTCCTCCCTGATGTATTTCCCATTCGTGTCTTGTCCGCGGAATACGGGATTGTAATAGGTTCCCTGATCGTTGAGAATGTGGTAATAGTCGAAGCCCTTGGGCGTACCGTCCAGGTGCCATTTGCCCACCATTCCGGTCTGATAGCCTGCCCGTTGCAGCAGTTCGGAAAAATAGGTTTTCGTGGTGTCAATGCCTTCGGCCAGCTGCCTCTGCCCGTTCTGGTGACTGTAGAGTCCCGTGATGAGGCAGGCCCTGGAAGGGGCTGACAGCGAGTTTTCCACAAAGGCTTGGTCGAAGCGCATGCCCTGCCGCGCTATGCGGTCAATGTTGGGCGTCGGGGCCAGTCGGCCTACGGGGTCATTATAGGCGCTGATGGCCTGATAGGCATGGTCATCGCTCATGATGTAGAGGATGTTGGGCCTTTGGGCTTGCTGTGCATCGGTGCGCGTGGCGGCGCAGGCCAGTGCCGCTATGGGCAGGATCATGTTACGGGTGGAGAAGTCCATGGAAAAAGGTTTTGGGGAGTAATGATTCTTATTTTTTGGCTTTGGGAGTCTGGGGATGGAGTATTTTGCGATATTCTTCCGGTTTCCGCAGCAGGCTGATGGCGTCGGTGATGGTCTGGTCAGCTTTCAGCATGTTTTCTATCATGCCTTTCTCGTAGTAGTAGCGGCTGCATATTTCGGCGCTGAGCAACTGTCTGACCTGTTTTTCCCACGTGTCGAGGTCGCCGGCCAGGTTGTGTGCCAGTTTCTTCTCTAATGCTTCTATTTCCGGCGCGGCACTCTTGTCGTAACCCTCGAATTTGGCAATGCGCTTGAGCGACTGCAGGGCGTTGTAGGTCTGGCGGTCGTAGGTGAAGTTGCTCTTCAGCAGGCTGTCGCGGAAGAGCTGATAGTCCTCGTCCGTAATGCTGAAGTCGCGTGCCTGTGCAATGCTGGGATGGGTGGCGCGGTAATGGGTAACGAAGTCGAAGAAGGGGTCGCTCAGACGCAGGTAGGAGAGGAGGTTGGGCAGGCTGTCGCCTTTCGACGTAACGTCGGGCGATATGCCGCCTCCGTCGCGCACTTCACGTCCGGCTGCCGTGTGGAATATGTGGGTCAGGCTGTCGGGTGTGCGGTATGCCTCGCCGTTTTGCTCCCTGCGGCTGTAGTCCAGGGCTTGGATGCAACGCCCTGAGGGAATGTAATAGTGGCTGGTGGTGAGTTTCAGCAGGCCTCCGTATGGCAGCTCCCGAGGTTGCTGCACGAGCCCCTTGCCGTAGGTCCGTTCGCCCATGACCACGGCTCTGTCCAGATCTTGCAGGGCTCCACACGTAATCTCCGACGAAGACGCCGAATGGCCGTTGACCAGCACCACGAGCGGTATCTGCAAGTCGTCGGGGTCGTGGCGCGTGGTGTAGTTGGAATTGGCCGACGGTGTCTTGCCTTTCATCTGGAGTATGAGGCGTCCTTTGGGAACGAACAGGTTGACGATATTCACCGCCTCTACGGCCAGTCCGCCGCCGTTGTCGCGCAGGTCGAGCACCATAGACTTGGCACCTCTCTCCTTCAGGGAGCGCAGTGCTTGCTGCACGCTCAGGTAGCAGTCGCGCGTGAAGGTGCTGAGCATGATGTAGCCTATGCTGTCGGTCAGCATGTCGTAGTAGGGCACGGCAGGGCGCTGGATGGCTGCGCGTAGGAATTTGAGGGTGAGCAGTCCCTGTTCGGGGCGGTCTACCACGAGGGTAATCTCCGTGTTAGGATCGCCGCGCAGTTTTTCACTGATGGAGGCGGTATATTTGTCAACGGCCTGGCTCCCCTTTTGGGGGATGTCTATGCCGTCAATGCTCATGATGACGTCGCCCACGCGCACTCCAGCCTTTGCCGCCGGCTGGTCTTCGTAAAGTTCGTTCACCCGACACCTGTCCTTGGCCTTGTAATAGCCAATGAGGGCGCCTATGCCGGCATACTTGCCCGTGGTCATGGTTTCCAGACTGCTGGTTTCCTGCTCAGGATAATATTCCGTGTAGGGATCAAGTCCGTCGAGCAGGTAGTTGATGGCATCGCCAATCTGCTTTTCCGCCTGAAGGGTGTCCACGTAGTAGAGGTCCAGATTCTTATAGATGGAGTTAAAGATTTCGAGCTGCTTGGAGATTTCGAAATCATGGTTCTTCTGCGCCTTGACGATGGGGGCACAGAGGCCTGCCGCAAGGAGGCAGAATATTGCCGTAACGTGTCTGAAACTGTTCATGACGAAAGGATGGTGGGTTTATAGGGTGCTGCGCAGGTGGTTCCACTGCTGCTCGCTGAGCGTGGTGCCTACCACCTGAATCACTTCGCCCGACAGCCTGCTCCCAATCTGGAGACACTCGCTGAAGGGGCGTTGGTGCAGAAGGCCATAGAGGAATCCGGCAGCAAAGTAGTCACCTGCCGCTGTGGTGTCCTTGACGTGGTCCACGAGCTCGGCCGGACAGGCATGGCTTTCGCCGTGAGCCATCACGGTGGCGCCCTGGGCTCCCAGTTTCACGATGGCTATGGGGCAGAGCTCTCCCAGTGCGCGCAGTGCCGCCTGGGGCTCAAGGCCGGTGAAGGCATGGCTTTCCTCCTCGTTGGCAAAGACGATGTCCACATAGTTGGTGAGCAGGTGACGGAAAAAGTCGCGGTCGGCTTCCACAATGTTGTAGCTGGCCAGATCCAGACAGACCTGGAGCCCCTGTGCTTTGGCCAGACGCATGGCCTGCTCTATCATGGGGTGGTTCTGCACGAGGTAGCCCTCTATATATAATAGGTCATAGCCGCTGAACTGGGCGGTGCTGAAGTCTGTATCGCGCAGAGTGGATGCCACACCCAGATAGGTGGCAAACGTGCGTTGCCCATCGGGAGAGATGAAGGTATAGGCCGTTCCCGTGGCTCCCGTAGGCTCCGTGATCAGGGCCGAATGGATGCCCGTGGCCTGCTGCTGGCTGCGGAAGAAGGTTCCTGGTTCGTCCTGCCCTATTTTACCGATAAACCCTGTCTGGATTCCCAGGTGCGCGAGGGCTTTAATGGTGTTGGCCGAGGAGCCTCCTGTGGTGCGAGAGTGGGGAATGGCCGATATGTAGCGTTGTACGGCTTCCAGCTGGCCTTCTCCGATGAGCTGCATGGAGCCTTTGGGCAGACCCAGGGTGGCGAGGGCCTCGTCGCTTTCGATGGGCGCCAGTACGTCCACCAGGCAGTTGCCGATTCCTATGATTTTCTGCATGTGATGTGTTATTTTTCTGCAAAGTTCGTGGACGTTGGGGGAAGAAAGCGTGGCCATGCTGATTTTTTTGAGGGTGAGATGGGGAGCGCAACCCGTTTTAGGGCGATTTTGGAAGTTCTGAGGCCGTGATTTAGGTCAGAAAAGGGTCTTTGGGGCGAGAAAAAACATTTTTTTTGCCGCTCAAACGAATTTTTTTGCTCAAAAGCTTTGTTGGTATCTGAAATCGTTATAACTTTGCATCGCATTTAGAGAAATGCTGCTTCAATAGCTCAGTTGGTTAGAGCACCTGACTGTTAATCAGGGGGTCGTTGGTTCAAGTCCATCTTGAAGCGCGATGTAGAAATAAAACTTTTCATTTTGAGGAGCTGATCCTTCGGGGTCAGCTCTTTTTTTATAGTCGGTTTTCTGCAAATTATTGAGCTATGCAGTTAGTGGTCAGGCTGAATGATGGGCGAAGGCCAGCTGCGAGACAGAGGCAAGGGGGGCTTCCTCAGCGTTCATGGGCGGTGTGACGTGCATGAAGGAGAGGTTTTTCAGACTGCTGAAGCAATTTATTTTAGTTCTGCAACAATTTTCTGGGTGATTGTTGCAAAACCATAGTGGAATTGCAACAATTCTACGAGATTTGGTGCATATACCAATTATTTTGCAACATAAGTATGGGTAATTGTTGCAATCTATGTGTGTAATTGCAACAAAATAGAAGAAAATGTTGCAATACTCAACTTGAAATGCAACAATGCCATGAGAAGTTCACTCCTTTCCCTACAAGTACAGCCTCGCAACGGTGGGGAGCGGAGCCATGCAACAGGCGCACGGCCGAAGTCTTCTGTAATTTTTTCAGCATGCAAGGGAGGAGAAATGAAGATTCTTGTGTAATTTTGCCCTATCGTTAGGCGAACATAAGAATATGCTGCGTACCTTATTATATATAGCAGGAGTGCTGTTGCTGTGCCTCGGGCAGGGTTGCTCGCGAGGCCAGGGAGAGTCACAGGTGACGGGGGTAGACTCGCTCTACACCCTTGACTATGCGCGCGATGCCTATTACGAAAGGGCCGACTATGCCACGGCGCGCCACATATGCAACAATCTGCTGGATCAACCCGAAGTGATGCGCGATTCTGTGGCCTTGGAGGAGGTCTGTTAGCTGCTGGCTCTGGTGGCCATTGCCGAGGCTAACAATTCTGACGCCCTGCGCTATGCCACACGAGCAGAGCGGCTGGCCCGAGGGCTGGGCCACATAGAAGCAGCCTGCCAGATGCAGGCCTATGTCGGCGATGTGCTCAACCGCATGGGCCAGGTGGAGGAAGGCCGACGGCTGCTGGAAAGCTCCGTGAACCAGTTGAGGGGACTCCATACGTGTAGAGGCCACATGGCCTACATCAGTGTCCTGAAGAAGCAAATCTACGATTACAGCAACAGCGATGAGCCCGAACGCATTCCGCCTCTCTGTGAGCAGATATTGGCTCGGTTGCAGGATTTTAAGGAACATGCTTCCGATTATGGAGAACAGCCTGAGCGCTTCGATGCAGAAGATTTCGATGACTTTATCAGGGGACAGGTCTGTTGCTTCATGGCCATAGCCCATGCCGATATGGGGCACCGCCAGGAGGCTATCCGCTGGCTTCACAAAGCCGAACAAACGCACTGGAGCCAAACGATCCACGGTATCAAGATATTGCTCTCAGCGTATGAATCACTTGGGATGTGGAGCGAGGTGGAGAAAACCTGCCGTCGGTTAGACGAATGGAGCACCGATACGCTCAGTTCGAACTATGTCGTAGAACTGAAGGCCCTGGCCCATGCCGCCGAGGCCCGGGGCCGGATGGGCGAAGCCCTGCGCCTGAAGGACCGCATCTCGAACCTGCAAGAGGCCCTGCGCCAGAAGGAGAACAATGAGCATGTGGCCGATCTGGCTACCATCTATCACTTGCAGGACGTGCGCATGGAACAGCAGAAAGCCACCGCTGCTGCCGATCGCAGGGGGGTCTATCTCTTGTGCTGCTTCCTGATGCTGGTGCTGGCTACCGGATTTGCCCTCTACTACCGCCACCAGCGGCGAGTGCTCAACCGCAAGAACCGCGCCCTGGCCAACCAGATATCGGAGGCCATCGGCTACAAGGAGAAATACCTTGCCGAAGCCTCGAAACTGCTCCCCGAAGCTCCCACGCCGGTGGACGACCGGACTGGTCTGAGCAATGACGAGCTGTTTAGCTACGTGAGCCGTGTGGTGGAGAAGGAGCAGCTATTTCTCGACCCCGGATTCTGCCGGCAGACGCTCATCGACCGTTTCCACCTGACTAAGGAACAGATTGGAGCCGCCTTTTCCTCAGGCAGCGTGTACGACTCCATTTCGGAATATACCAACGAGAGGCGCTTGCAGTATTCCTGCACCCTGTTGCTGAGCCGCCCCGATGTCTCACTGGCCGAGGTGGCCACGGCT
>JAFUHF010000012.1 GCA_017468985.1 Bacteroidaceae bacterium | reverse complement strand
GTTCTTTTATTCCTTTTTTTTGATACTTTGAAACTTTTGTGTATAAATTTAGATGCGAAAGGTGTGTTTAATTAAAATAAAATGTATATATTTGCATCGAAAAGATTAAAAACAAATTAATATGACAAAACATGTAATAACTCCTCCTATAGTGGAGGATGTAGTATCGGCAGAAGAACTGAAGAAGATTGCCGATGGATTGAATGGATCAGGATCTGGTTCCGGCGGAGATGGCTCAGGCAGTGGATCAGGTTCAGGTGGTGGTAGGCCCGTGGCACATACGGTTAGTGTTTCAGATCAAATAATAACCGACTCTGCAATGTATACCCAAGATGGAGTGTCTTGGAATATATTTGTAAAAGTCAGATGGTCTGCTTCCGTTAGTGTATATGAGGTGGTAGAAGATGGAATTCGTGTTAATAAGGCTGATAGCAGTAGCTTAGTGGCTCATTTTAACGTTGAGCAAATTTCAATCAGTGGATCGGAGTTAGAACAAGATGGTACAGGAACTTTAGCAAGTGGATCTGTAGAAACAAGTTCAGAATTTATTAACGGAGGTTCTATTACAATAACTTGCCCTATAAATTTTAGCTACGCCAAATACGAGAAGGTCAATGGTGAAGTTCAATTAGTGGCTTCTGGTAATGCAAAAACAAATGCAACAATTAATGTTTCTGTAGGCTATGACCAAATGATGAATGCTATTGTTTTGAAGGCATCATCTGTGTCGATCTAAAACAACGGAAGAAAGAATAATTGTTTGAATGATAAAAAATAGTGCTCTATGAAACGTAAGAATTATTTAATGACACTACTGTTAGTTGTATGTCCTTTATTGCTTGGAGCATGCAGCAGTAGTGATGACAATGAAGCTGACGAGGTAAAGAAGGGAACAGTTACTACGGAAGAACTCTGCCATAAATGGAACGTTTTGAGTGTAGACTTGACCTACACGGAACTCATCAATACGGGTGTGAGAGTTCAAGAGAAGAACACTGTTAAGCATACCTTCAGTGGGGCTTCGTTTCACGAAATGACAACATGGCTTGTAAGAAATGCAAATTCTGGGTTGCAGGATGTATTCTGGATTAGATTAGAGAATGGTAATGATAGACATGGTATACATGATATCAATGACAGAATACTGAAAGGTTTCGAGTTTGCAGAGCCGAACAAATTGGTCGGTATCTATCAAAATGAAGCAATCGCCATGGATATTACTCGCAGAGAAGCAACATGGAGTTGGAAGAGCCAAAAGGACGGAACGATAAGCACCAGTTGGCAGAATTCTCCCAATTTTGATAATGGTACCATCACTGTAGCAAAAGAGAATGGAAAACTTACACTCACGATGCAAAGCGGTGTTAGTTATGACTGGCTGAGTACGTATACTGAATTGATATCTTTCAAGATAGAAATGAAATTCACGTTAGAGAAAGCTGAGTAGCTCTGCGCTATCATTGAGAGAAAGGGGCGCTCGATTGATTGTCAGTCGGGCGCCCTGTCACTTCAGTGCTTTTGTTCATAACAGCATGGGCGAATGACAGAGCAGCTTCAGAATGTTAATGAGAAATAATAGAGGAGTTGAAAATAAATCCCTATATATTGCAAACAACATCGCGAAAAATGAATGAGATAAACGTAATGTGTCCCAACCTTTCGCATCGCACGGAAAGACGGAGCGCAGTGGAGGCGCAGTTTGCCGATAAGCCGGAGTTTCGGCTCAGTGTAGTTCCTGCCATGGTGCACCCCATGCGAGGGGCATGGGGTTTGTGGCAAACGTTTCTGAGCATTGTGAAGCAGCAGAGGGAGGCCGGTGCTCCCTACTTCGTTTTTTGTGAAGATGACCATACGTTTACGGCAGATTACCATTATCCTTATTTGGCATTGGCCATCGATAAGGCTGAGGCCATGGAAGCAGACTTGCTGCTGGGCGGCGTGAGCTGGTTTCGCGATGCCATTCAGACGGACGAACACCTCTATTGGACGGACCGTTTCAACGGTATGCAGTTTACGGTGGTGTTTCGCCGCTTCTACGACCGCATCATTTCGCTCTGTACGGATGAAGGTTACGTGACGGACATACAGCTGTCGAACATCAGCGACCGCATATTCGTGATGTATCCCTTTATTTCGGTGCAACGGGAGTTTGGCTATTCGGACGTTACGCTGAGTAATAACCAAGCTGGCTATGTGGAAGGTCTGTTTAAGCATACTGCGTTTACATTTCAGCTGATGGACAAGGTGCGTTTGGCCTATGGCGAACGCCTGGCTGCAGTGAAGGCACTGTCTGCAGGGCATGTGAAAGAAAACATTTGTATGGCGAGGATGGTATTCGTTCCTGACAATGAAAAAGCGAAGCGCTGGCAGCAGCTGGCAGACTTCATAAGAAAGGTTTATGACGAGGGAGAGGATGATGCCATCGTGGTGGGGAAAGACGAGGCCCTCATTGATGTTGCCATGAACGATGCGCGCTTCATTCAGGCTGCCACGAAAGCCGCCATGCTGGGCTCGCACGTATTGTTTGGTGGAGCAGGCTGGGTGGGCCATGTGGTAAGCGTGGAGGACGAACTCTGGTGGACCGACGGAGTGAGAAACTGGCAGGTGGCCGTGGTTTTCCGTCTGGCTTTCGACAAGATTTTTTCAGTATCAGACGAAGGTGGAGATGTAGAAATTGGCCTGAACGACCTGTTGGCCAACAAACTCCTGTTTCATCCCTTCAAATCAGAACGGACTGAAGGGCAGGCTGCCACCCAGCGGATGGAGAAGTGCCGGATCATCAAGAATGCTTATCCATATTCATGCAATAATCATCTATACGATCATGAAGAAGATTGATTTTCTGTTGCTGACAATCATTTTGCTGTTCACCTCGTGTGCGGCATCGCTGACGGACTATGGGTACCAGGGTGGGACAACTACGACTACGGATGCTCGGTATGTGGGAAATGAGGTGTCGGGCCTTCAGGTGGGTTTTAATCAAAGAGCACCTTTTTCAGTGGGCGGAATGCTGCCATGAAGCAGGAAACGGGTTATGCGAAGAATGTGGTAGACATATACTTGGCTCCATGTTCTAAATGGATCATAGAGAATGATCTGCGCCACAAGGTCCAGATAGAGCGCATTCACTGTTTGGCTATTACGGGAAACAGCGCATTCATGCTGAAAGGCGACAGACAATGCCACAGCCTTCTATGTCTATCCCATTAAGAAAGCGGATAAGTGGTAGGAGTGGGACGAGGAAACTAAAGGAGTTAAAGGAGGTCTGTGCCGACCTTCGTCCGCTCTTCGCTCACTTTTCAGTGCTTGCGGAGCTTTCCCTTGTCAACTTCAATCTTTTTCTCAAAGAAGCGTACTTTTTGCTGGGCCTCGTCGCGATTGAAGTCGAGCGTATCAACATCAATACGGGAAAGTCCGGGCTGCTGCAACTTTTCTTCCCACAGCTGCAGTTCCACGTGGGCTTCAGCCAAATTGACAGAGTCGAGCAGCAGGATGGCTTCCTCGCGCGCATTGAGGGCTAAGGGAAAATCCTTGCGCAACTGCTCTATGCACTGCTTGGCCTGGGTATAGTCGTTGATGTTCAGGGCTGCGCGTGCCTGACTGAGGAGCAAACGCCCACCCACCTCGGGATCGGCCTTGGGCTTGCAGCCAAAGGCAAGGGCAAGCACGAGGCTAACGGACAGTAGTAGCTTAATTCTATTCATTGCTTATTGGGAATGTGAGGCCAAAAATACAAAATATTCTGCACATCAGCCTTTCGTAGGGGCAAAAACATTGTATCCCATCAGACCAAAGGACTCCAATTAGGGCCTCAGAGGCCTCTCTGCATGCGGAAAAATGAAAAACATCGGCTACGGAGGCCCTTTTTCCTTAATGAAATCGTAATTTTGCACTTCCATTTTCAGTTTATGCAACTCTTATCGCTCGGAGAAGTAGTCAGCAAGATCAGCCAGCAGGAGGCGTTCCACGTGATTGGCCAGGTGGCCGACCGTCTGGGTTACGACTGCTACGTCATTGGCGGCTACGTGCGCGACTTGTTCCTTGGCCGCCCCACTGCCGACATTGACATCATGGTAGTGGGCAGTGGCATCAGGACGGCCGAAGAGTTTGCACGTCAAACGGGACGCACGCAGGCACTCAGCGTGTTTGCCAACTTTGGCACGGCGCAGGTGAAGTGGCATGGCATGGAAATAGAGTTTGTTGGTGCACGGCGCGAAAGCTACAGCCACGACTCGCGCAAGCCTATTGTGGAAGACGGCACATTGGAAGACGACCTGAACCGCCGCGATTTCACCATCAACGCCATGGGCATCTGTTTGAACGAAGAAAAGTTTGGCATGCTGGTAGACCACTTTGAGGGGCTCTACGATCTGGAAGACGGCATTATTCGCACGCCGCTCGACCCCGATGTGACCTTCAGCGACGATCCGCTTCGCATGATGAGGTGCGTGCGCTTTGCCACGCAGCTCAACTTCTTCATTGACGAGGAAACCTTCGATGCGCTGATCAGCAACCGTGAACGCATCAAGATCATCAGTCAGGAACGCATCACTCAGGAGCTCAACAAGATTCTGCTCTCCAAAAATCCGTCGAAAGGCTTTGTAGACCTGGAGCGTTGCGGCCTGCTCGAACTGATTCTGCCCGAAGTGGCTGCCCTGGAAGGCAAGGAAATGCGCAACAAGCAGTCGCACAAGGACATTTTTTTCCATTCGCTGCAAGTACTCGACAACGTGGCCCACAAGAGCGACAACCTCTGGTTGCGCTGGGCTGCCTTGCTCCACGATGTGGGTAAACCTCGCTGCAAGGCTTTCAGTCCGACGGCCGGCTGGACGTTTCATAACCACGACTTCATTGGCGAGAAAATGGTTCCCTCCATTTTCCATCGGCTTAAACTCCCCACCGACGAGCGCATGAAATATGTGAAGAAGCTGGTGGGCCTGCACATGCGGCCCATTGCCATTGCCGACGAGGTGGTGACCGACAGCGCAGTGCGCCGCCTCCTTTTCGACGCCGGAAATGACGTTGACGACCTGATGACCCTCTGCGAATCGGACATTACGAGTCGCAACGAACTGAGAAAGCAACACTTCATCCGAAATTTCCAGATTGTGCGCCAGAAGCTCAAGGACATAGAGGAGAAAGACCGTATACGCAACTTCCAGCCCCCCGTAGACGGCGAGGAAATCATGCGCATCTTTGGGCTCAAGCCGTGCAGGGAGGTGGGCCTCTTGAAGGCCCGGATTAAGGATGCCATTCTGGACGGAGAAATTCCTAACGACCACGATGCCGCCTATGCGCTGATGATGGAAACGGCAAGAAACCTGGGGCTTTCACCTCAGTAGTCCTATACCCTCAATGATATAACACATGCCGCTGCAAGGAAGAGTTTCCGTGCAGCGGCATGTGTTTTTGATTACAGCTCCAGAATGCCGTTAGATATGGAATAGGAAGCGCAGGATGTCGTTACCAACGGCGTAGATCATGAGCAGTCCGAGGATAGACATGCCGATGACTTGAGCCCTTTCCATAAACTTCTCGCTGGGCTTGCGCCGCGTAATGATTTCGCAGAGCAGGAAGAACACGTGACCTCCGTCGAGTGCAGGAATGGGCAGTACGTTCATAAACGCCAGAATTATGCTGATGAACGCTGTGAGTTCCCAGAAGCGCTGCCAGTCCCACGACTTGGGGAACATGCTGCCTATGGCACCGAAACTGCCTACGCTGCGAGCACCTTCCTTGGTGAAAATGTATTTCAGGTCGTTGACGTAGCCCTTAAACACATTCCATCCGTGGCTGATGCCGGCCGGTATGGACTGTAGGAGGTTGTAGTGGTGGGTTTCGGTTGGGTAGTAGGAGTAAGGCGTGGCACGGAATACACCCATCGTGAGGTCGGGCATCAGCATGAGTTGCAAGGTGTCTACCAGCTCCGTTTCTGCACGCTGCACGAACAGCGTCACGTGACGGGCGGCCAGACTGTCGTCTGTTGGGGCATCGACCAGCGAATCACTCAGCTTGCTCAGTGCTACGCTGAAGTCGGTCCACGTTTCCACCTTGGCATCGTTGAACCCCTTGAGGTAGTCGCCTTTTCGAATACCTGCCTGTGCAGCCGGACTGCCTGCCATCACGCTGTCGATGCGCGCCGGTATGTAGGTGGAGAGGAAGGGCGGCACGGAGCGGAACATTTCCAACATGTTGAGCCCCTCTGCCGGCATTTGCAGCGTTACGGGCCTGCCGTCGCGGAGCACCGTTACGCTCTTGGCCCGAGAGATGTCGCGATAAACGGAGCTCACGGATTCATTGCTGTCGAAGCGCTTAAACTCGCCGCGGTCGGTAAAAAGGAGCACGTCGCCATCCCTGAAACCTATGGCCTTGGCCTGCTCGTTAAACTGCATGCCCTGCGTCATGTTCCTGAGCGGTACGTAGGTTTCGCCCCAGCAAAAGAGGATCATGGAGTAGATGAATAGCGCCAGCAGGAAATTCACCATTACGCCGCCCAGCATGATGAGCAAACGCTGCCAGGCCGGATGCGAACGAAACTCCCACGGATGGGGCGGCTGCTTCATCTGCTCCGTATCCATCGACTCGTCGATCATGCCGGAAATCTTCACATAGCCGCCGAGTGGCAGCCAGCCTAAGCAGTATTCGGTGTCCGACTTTTTGGGCTTAAACTTGAGCAACGTTTTCCAGGGATCGAAGAAGAGACAGAACTTCTCCACCCTCACCTTGAAAAGCTTGGCGAAAAAGAAGTGGCCTCCTTCGTGCAGGAGGATCAGTATGGAGAAGCAAAGGATAAGTTGCAAGGCACGGATTAGAAAGACGTCCATATTTCTTTGGTTTTGTAGATCAGAATAAATGGGGTTACGAAATCATTTGCTCGGCCACGCGGCGCGTTTCGCGATCGGTGGCGATATAGGTATCAAACGAGGGTGTGGCGTCATAGGGCACTGTGTCCATCACCCTCCTGATGTTGGTATAGATGGCATCGAAAGAGATTTTTCCATCTCTGAAGGCTTGGTTCATCACTTCGTTGGCGGTATTCATCACGCACGCCACGTTTCCACCCCTTTCGAGAGCTTCATAGGCCAGTTGCAGACAGGGAAACTTGTCCATGTCAGGCTCCTCGAAGGTGAGCTGCCCCAAGGCAAAGAGGTCTAACCGCGGCCCTGAGAGTGGCAATCGGTCGGGAAAGCTGAGGGCATACTGTATGGGCAGTCGCATGTCGGGTACACCCAGCTGCGCCTTTACCGCTCCGTCGGCAAACTGCACGGCGGAATGGATCACCGACTGAGGATGTACTACCACCTGAATCTGATCGGGCCGCACGCCGAACAGCCAGCGTGCCTCAATTACTTCGAGGCCTTTGTTCATCATCGTTGCCGAGTCAATGGTGATCTTAGCCCCCATGGCCCAGTTGGGATGCTTCAGTGCCTCTGCAGCGGTAGCCTTGTGCAAAGCCTCCTTGGGCAATGTGCGAAACGGACCGCCCGAGGCTGTGAGCAATATTTTGTCTATTTCGTTATGATCCTCTCCTACCAGCGACTGGAAGATGGCCGAATGCTCACTGTCCACGGGAAGTATGGGTGCGCCATACTCTGCGGCCAGTCGGGTGATAAGGTCACCGCCTGCCACGAGTGTTTCCTTGTTGGCAAGGGCTATCATCTTGCGCGCACGGATGGCATGAATGGTGGGCAGCATTCCGGCAAAGCCTACCAGGGCTGTGAGTACCACGTCAACGTTTTCGCCCTCCACCACCTGGCAAAGCGCGTCGGCTCCGCAATACGTTTTGATGGGTAAGTCCTCCAGCGCAGTGCGCAAGTCTTCATAACGGCTTTCGTCGGCAATCACCACGGCGTCGGGAAAGAAACGCCTGGCCTGCTCGATGAGTTTCTCCACCTGCCGGCCAGCCGTGAGCACTTCCACGCGGTAAAGGTCAGGATGTTCGGCTATCACGTCCAAGGCTTGCATGCCAATGGAACCCGTGGAGCCTAAAATGGCTATTCTCTTTTTTGTCATGGATGGTTTCATTCGTTAATGCCCAATAGCCCTTCGGGCAAACGGAGCGTGAGGCTTCTGTTTTCCTCGTCCATCATCACTACAAAGTCAGGATGAAGGGGAACGAGCAGTTCTCCGCCGTCGGTCCGCTCTACGTAGAGCAAAATGTTCTGGTTAGAATCGTCCACGCGGCTTACCGTGCCCAACAGGCCTTCCTTTTCTCCATAGAGCAGGAAGCCGTGAAGGAATTTCCACGTGAGCGGTTCTTCGTCGCGCTCCACTACTTCCGATTTCTCGAAGTAGACCTCCGCTCCTTGCAGTCTTTGGGCATCGTCCTTGGAGCCACATTCCCTGAACTTCATGATTACTGTTTCACTCGACTTGAACCGGTAGCTTTCCATCATGAAGGGAACCAGCAAACCGTCCATTTTCAGGAAGAGGAAATCCGTATCGGCGCGGTCGAACACGTCGTCCGTAAAGCGCATCGATACTTCGCCCCGTGTGCCATGGGTACGGGCGATAAATCCAATTTTGAATACGTCGTTGAAGTCCACTGTGAGGTTACTGTCTGAGGTAGGGGCTATTTCTTGCCTCTCGTCTTTTTAGTAGAAACGGCTTTGGGAAAATTATTATTGGGAACGGTGGCCGCAAACCGGTATTTGCCTAACTCCATGTGGACCTTCCCCTTCGTGTAGCGGTCAATGTCGCTGGCAATGCGTTCTTCCTTGAGTCCGTCCTTGTTCCAGTAGAAAAGGTCCTTGCGCATTTGGTTAGCCGTCAGCTCAATGAGGCGTTCCTTACGGTCGCCTTCTTCCATGTCGCTGATTTTGCCTATCAGATCCTCCACCAAATGGCCATAGTGGCGATAGCGTATGTGCGTCATCGGGTAGGCAAGGGGCTCGGGTTTAGCCATGGTTTCAGCTTCTTCCGCAATTTTTACGGGATAGTCAATGTCGAGCTTGTAGTGAGCCATGCGTGCCAAGTGGTCCCAAAGCACCTGCGTGGCGTCCGGCCGCTGGCTCACGGAGGGAAACATGTGTCTCATGATGCTCACAATGGTTTCGGCACACCGCTGGCGGTCGGCCCTGTTTTCTATGGTCAATGCATGATTCACCATGTTCTGAATGTTTCTTCCGTATTCAGACAATGTCAGTTTTTCTCTGTCAGTATTGTAGTCCATGATTAAAATAAGTTCTTTGGTTTGGTAGCCACGAAGTCCTTCAGATAGAACGGTTCAAAGTAGGCTACGTCTTCCGTCTTCCCTTGGCCTAGGGCCTTTTCTGCAAGGGGTATCATGTGTCTGGCCAGGGGGAGCACGTCGTCAATGAAGATGGCATTTTCATGTTGCAGCACTGTCTGGCATTTTGCCGCGCCGCCTCCGAAAAACACCACCGGTCCCTTTTCCAGAAATTCCGCATACGACCCTTCGTCCACGATGTCGGCCCTTGTTTCTCTCACCTCAGTCAGGTTTCTTCGGTAAATGGCGGAATATACCTCCATCCGGCGTGCGTCAATCATGGGACAGAAGCAAGCCTCCTCGGGCAGGTCGTCGCGGTAGAGGAGCAGGGGAACCGTCAGCAACTGGAGCGTGGGCACGGCCAGAAGTTTCAGCTCTCGTCCGTAGCAGAGACCCTTCGCCATCGAGGCCCCGATGCGAAGTCCCGTATAGGAGCCCGGCCCACAACTTACCGCCACGGCGTCCACCGGAATGGCGTGGCTATCGGCAAAGGAAACCATCTCATCCACAAATCCGGCCAGCAGCCTGCCATGGGAAGGTCCGTCGAAAGATTCTTTCGAACTGAGCAGGGCGCCGTCTTGGCTCAAAGCCACGGAGCATACCTCCGTACTGGTCTCAATGTGAACAATGCAGGACATCTTCAGGCTTCTCTTAAATCAACAGTTTTTCTTTAAAAATGCAAAGTTACGATTTAGTGAGCGATGAGCAATGAAAACTTGTTTTTATTTGCTCTTCTGAGCGGAAGTAACTTGACGAACGTAGTGAGAAAAGTTACGAAAAAAAGAGTGATAAGGGAAATGGAAGACGCAGTTATTCCAAGTTCACTTATCCGAGTGCCCCCTGTTTCCTGCGTTGGGGAAATGAAGCAAGGGTGAAGGTTATTTTGCGATGATGGTGGGGTGGTGGCGCAGGTCTATTTTGAGGATAGGATTGTCTACTGCATTGATGACCACAAATTTTTTATCGCCTGTAAGCTTTATGTTGATGCTTTGTCCGTCAATGGTGGCCGTATACCATGTCTTATCGTATCTTATATATGGCATGGAGTCCTTATAGTT
>JAFUHF010000087.1 GCA_017468985.1 Bacteroidaceae bacterium | reverse complement strand
GCAGGTCTTCTTCGGTGAGCAGCACCATGCTACCATTCCGCTTGACGGCCCTATACTTGCGTCCCTTGTAAGCCATCCATTCGCTTTCTGGATTACGCAAACTGGGTTCCTCGGCGAGACTCTTGCTTAGTTCCGACTGGCCAAGCATCCTTTCGCTCGTCACACAAAATCCGCCGCTGCTCTTGCTGCCCGTGAAGATAATCAACGAATCGTCCTCTTCCACGTGGTATTCCTTGAAAGCCTGTGGCGGAATGACGACAGACAAGTCACCGTGCAGCTCGGACAGGCCAAAGACAAACTTTCCTCCTTTGTTCAGTTGTGGCATATAAATTCCGATTTATCTGTTTCGATTATCGTTTCATTGTCTGCTGTCCCAGCCGTGTCATTTCCTCGGCATAGGCCTGTTCACCATGCTCGCGGATATAGCGTATGCAGGATGGGCGGTCGCTGCGGAACACAAAGGCAAAGAACTTGCTCGCAAGATTCGTGTAGAGGCGGCATTCCCTTACGTCCTTCTCGCACTCGGCGCAGGTATGAAAACCCTTCTCCATGCAGCAACGCCTGATTTTGCACCATGTGGCTTTTTCGTTCTTCTGACATCCTGGGCATTTGCCCATGCGGTACTTCCTGCAAGCCCCGCAGTAAAGGCCGCAGGCTCCTATTGCCAGTTTGTCTGTCTTGATTTCGTCCATAATGTATTTGCTTTGAATTAAAATCATTCTATGCATCCAGTTCAGAGGCATCGCCAAACGCCTTCCAGCCAGATACAAGTCTCAGCCCGCGCCTAAACGCGAGCATCGACTCTTTTTCTTCTCTGGAGATATTTTGGCGAAATTTCTGAACTAAGAATCAAAAAGTCCGCTCAGCTGATAGGACGCTTGCAAAGCAAGAACGCTTCCTTATGTCGTTTCTATGTTATGTCCTATCCACTCATTTGCTGCTATCACATTTATTATTTCTTCTTAGGCCTTTCCACCCAGTTCTCAATCTCAATGCCGGGCATACGTTCGAAGTGGTCAAGGTTCTCGGTGACCATCACGTAGCCGTGGTGGACTGCCGACGAGCCAATGACATGTCGAACTCCTCTATCAGCTGGCCATTGCGGCGAAAGTGAGCTTTCGTGGCGGCGTATGTAGGCAGTGAGTCGTAGATGGGAACCAAGGTCAGATTCTCCAACACGATTTCAACGTCGCGTCTGTGCTTCTCCGATTGGCTGTAGGCAGCACCGTAGGGCAATTCTGCTATGGTAATTTCGCTGATGCAACAATTCTTACGGCCAATGCGCAGAATCTTCTCCTTAATACCATATTTGCCTTGTAGGAAGAAGATGCAGACATTTGTATCAAGCATGTACTTCCTCTTACTCATCTTCTTCGAAATAGGCCAGTTTGCGTTCGTAACTTGCGGGCTGACGTCCAATGCGGATGGCTTCGAGAACCTCGTCGCCAATGGGGTCGTCCTTCCATGCTCCTGCCACGCTGAAGAATAGTTCGTCCTTTTCCTTCTCGGTCAGTTTCTTCTTTGACCTGACGATGGGAGCGGCTTTCTCTTCTGCTCTCACTTCCTCGTAGAGGTGGTCGGCGAGCCAGCGTTTGTTGTTCGTCGAAAGTGCCATCGAGTGGAGGAAGTTCAGCACCGTGTTCATTGAAATTGTCAAATCCATAATGCGTGATGTTTGATGTTACGGCGACAAAGACGGTGCAAGCTGAATGCAATGGAACTTGTTCCAATTGCTGAAGCGCAGCCCGTTCTCGCACGCTTTGCGTGCAAAGGTACGATTTTTCTGGCAAATAACGCGCGATAATACCGTTAAACTTGCGAAAAGTGGGCGAGTTCACCCAAGGCGTGTCGGGGTGGCTGGTTACGAACTTCTGACTCATCACTTTAGTACTCATAATCGCGTCGTTGTAGAAATCTGCTGCAAATTTACAATTTTATTTTGAATTATAACGCATTTCCTGCAAAAAGTGAAATTATCTCCGCATTTTGTGTTGTCAAGATGCGGAGATTTCTTTGTACCTTAGGCCGGTTCCGTCAGTTCTTCTGTCTGGTCAATGATTTCCTGATACTGCCGCTGGGTCTTGAAGTGGAGTCTGAACCCGATGATGCCACCGATGGTGCCGCCTATCAGGGCTGCGATGCCGAAGCCCATCAGGCCCTCCATGCCGTTAACTTTATAGGCTTCGTAGGCAAACCAGCTGATCCAAAGAACGATGAAGGGAATACCTATGAGCAGCCACTGGCTGTCAAGCTTCTTGGCGCGTGCCACCTTGCGGCGCACCTCCAGCAGGTCTTCCTGCATCAGGCTGGGGCGCATGATGTCCTTCGTGTTATAATAGGTATAGATGATGCAGGCCACATTAAACAGGTCGTTGACCTCGTCGGCATCTTGTGAGAACATGTAGCACACGGTGTAGATGGTGCCCTTATGTTCTGCTACGGTTTGCGCAAACTGCCGTTCTAAAACTTTCATTGTCGTGTCTGTTCAATTGATTTTTGCTCATTAGACGCAGCAAAGGTATGAAAAACTACGGACTTTGAAAACTTTTTTCTGAAAAACAGGTTGCAAACGTGGCCTGATAGGGCAGGGCTATTCTGCAGAGAGTTCGTCGATCTCGCGGATGGAGAGGTTCACGCGGTGCATCTCCCACACATAGAAACCGAAGCAGAACAGCAGGCCGAAGAAGATGCCGATGGCGGAAGTGATGAGTC
>JAFUHF010000086.1 GCA_017468985.1 Bacteroidaceae bacterium | reverse complement strand
CAGGAGTTGGAACATATCTACACGGCAGCGCAGGAGCCGCCAGAGCTTGACGAGAATTGTTTCATTCAGGAGAACACGCTCCATGCCACGCTGCATGTGCCGGTGGGGAGCAAGGAGCGGTATGAAGCGGCCCCCGGGTGGCAATGGTTTAAGAAGATTGTGGAAGACGAGTCATTGGGCACCGTGGGCGTGAAGGCCATCAGGCAGGATGCCAATGAAGAAGGTCCTATCTACGACCTGCAGGGCCTACGGGCGGATGAACACACCAAGGGCGTGGTGATCAAGAACGGAAAGAAGGTGATGAGGAGATGAATGACATCCGCGTGACTGAGGAGCATTGCCTTGGTCACGCGGATGCCTCTTGAAGAATGATGGCCTAATCAATGATGGCGGAGAAGCCGCCTCCAGGGGCCATCTCTATGGTGAGATGCTTCGCGAAGGGAATGGTGGTAACTTGGTAGTCTTCGGCATTCTTGTCGGCATTGACGCCATCGCAGAAGAGCTGGATGTGGTTTCCTGAGATAAACGAGAGGTCTATATCAATGGTGCGTTTCTGCCAATTGGTGATGCCTCCCAGGTACCACGAATGGCCTTTGCGCCGTGCGATGACCACATATTCGGCCATCTTGGCAGAGATGACACGCGTTTCGTCCCACACCACGGGAACCTTACCGATGAAGTTCATGGAAGGTTGGTTCTTTTCGTAGAGGGTGGGGGAATCGCATAGCATGTTGAAGGGAGACTCGAAAATGACGTATTCGGCTAACTGGCGGCAACGTGTGCCCTGGCTCATGGGAGAGGTGCGACTGGCATGGTAATCGGCCTTTGTGGCATTGCGCATGGCTCCCTGGGTGTAGTCAATGGGACCGACAACCTGACGCGTGAAGGGCACGATGCATTCGTGGGTGACCAAATCCAGTTCTTTTCGTCCTTTGGTGATCTCCAATCCCATAACGGCTTCATAGTTGAGTACGTTGGGATAGGTGAACTGCAAGCCTGTGGGAGGAAACACGCCATGGAAGTCTACCAGCATGTGGTATTTTGCACACATCTTGGCCGTTCTTTCTACGAAATCTACTACTTTCTGGTCGTTGCGGTTGATGTGGTCAATCTTGAAGCCTTTGATGCCCATCCGTGCATATTCGCTAATGATGTGTTCCATGTTGCGGTCGAGGGGAAGGAAGTCGGACCAAAGGATGATGCCTACACCGCGCTCTTTGGCGTAGGCAATGAGCATGGGCAGGTCTATCTCGGGTATGGTCTTAAGCAGATCCATGGGTTGCTGGCGCAGCGTCCACCCTTCGTCCATCAAGATGTATTCTATGCCATTGCGACTGGCAAAGTCGATGTAATACTTATAGGTATCGTTGTTGACGCCTGTACGGAATGGTACGCCCGTCAGATTGCAGGCGTTCCACCATTCCCATGAGGCTTTTCCCGGCTTTACCCAGGAAAAGTCGCCTTCGGCTGGGTCGGCAAGGCAGCAGAGTACGTCGTTGTTGAGCAGGTGGGCATCGTCGGTGGTGACCAGCAGTACGCGCCACGGAAAAGCGCGTTGGCCGGAGACGTGGGCAATGTAGTTTTTAGTGGTCTTCACGCGAAGGCGTGTAAGATTGCTGCCGTGGGCTTCTTCCTCATCGGGATATTTGGCAAAACGCCCACTCAGCATATTGCCGGAAGGGTGTTGCAGGAACATGGTGGGATAGTCCCTGATATTGAAATCAGTGAAGAAAGCCCTTTTGCCATCATTGAGCTCTACAACCAACTGGGGTGCGAGCACTTCTTCCGTGGCAATGGACGAAAGGGGCGTGTGCTCATAGAAACTCTGGAAGTCAGAATCGAGCTTGTGAAGGGGAAGGTAAAAACTAGGGAGATCGTCAGGGAAAAGGAGACTGCACTGTTCATCCTTAATATATAAGGAGTCCTTCATGTTGCTGACGAAATGGTAGGCGAGTCCTTCGTTGAAAGCCATGAATTCTATGGCATGGTTCTTGGCCTTGAGGGTGAGTGCGCGGAAGTTTTCGCTTACGCTCTGTTTGCGATAGATGGGGGTTGACTTGCTGATGTTTCCTTCGCTCCGCTTGGCACTGAGGCTGCGTATGTGGGTGCCGAAGGCGCGCCCGTCAGAAAGTTGCATGCTGAGACGTCCCTCTTGCAAAACGGGTGTCTGATCATGAACAATGCTGTAAGAAAGCTGTCCATCGCTGAGCTGAACGGTGACGGCCAGTTTCCCGTCGGGCGAAAGGAGAGACCACTCTTGCGGAGCGGCCTGGACGAAGAGGGGAAAGGAGAGCAACAGCATGAGCCATGAAAGGCCATGATGCTGTAGTCTGGTGCGAGAGAGAGGAAAGGAGTTCATGGGGATTTATTGAGGAAAGTTTGTTCTATTTCTTAAAAGGATCGCCTTGGGGATCGCGGCTCACTATCCACCGAAAGGCATTGACGAAGAGCAGATTCTGTGTGGCATCAATGAAGCCTTCGTCGCCATGGCCCATGTTGAGATAAATCATGCGATACTTCTTGTTGGTCCATACGATGGGGAAGTCGCCGAACTTCACCACGTCCTTGATACCGAAGGGATACATCTTCTGCGAAATGGAGAGAAGTACTTCCACGTTGGGATTCTTGCGCGGAGAGGGGTTCCATTGGTAGAACTCGCTGGCCGGTGCCACGAAGCTTTGAGGCAAAGTTCGGGTTACAACATGTTCCTGTGTATCGCACTCCACGAGAGCCGGTTGTGGCGGCCAGTTGTTGCAGTAGAAGGGTCCGCATCCCAGAAACTCGTTAAACCAGGGCCACTGTGTGCGTCGGTCGTTGTAGCCCGAAGCATGGAAGCCCATCCATCCGCCGCCGTTTTCCATGTATTTCTGAAAGGCCGCTCTCTGGGCCGGTTCTGCCAGCGCGGCGTTCAGGCTGATGATGAGGCTATAGTCTTTCAGCTTTTCGTAAGGATAATCGGCTAAGGACGTAGTAGTTTCCATGATCCATCCTTCGCCGTAGGTGAGCTTTCGGAAGAATTCCATGGCTTGCTTGTCGAACTGGACGTGGGCTTCTTCGGCATGGGGGTCATAATGAACGAGTGCCTTAAATCGTGGGGCACTGGCATAGTTGGCTGCATATTCCTCGGTTTGGGCTGCAATGTTCAGACATGGGAACAGGCAGAGTAGCAGGATACAAAGTTTTTTCATGATGGGTAAGCTTCGGTGTAAAGGGTTATTGTTGTACGTCGTCCTTGAGGGTCCAGTGAAGTGCATTCTCGAAGAGCTTCAGGAAGGCTGCATTCTGGAACAGGCTCTGGCTGTGACCAAACTGGAAGTATACATTGCGCGAACGTTTCTGAGGATTGGTCCAGATGACGGGGTGGTCGCCCATCTTAACGTCGGTCTTCACGCTGTAGCTGGCTTCGTCCACATGGGCCAGAACGTGTACGTTGGGCCGTGGATTGGTGTCGTAGGTGTACCATTCGTCGTCTTGGATGATGAAGGTACCGGGCACGTCCTTCATCACGGGATGCTGGCGGTCTTCCACCTGAACGGTGCCATCGCTCTTTTCGGCAATGTAGTTTTTATACTTGATCTTACCCAGGAAGTCAGAGAACCACGGCCATAGCTGATCGCCGTCGAAGTTGCCTAAAAGGCTGGCGTGATGGAACCCCACATAGCCGCCCCGTCCGCGGTCGATGAAGTCCTGCATGTCCTGCATGGCTTCGTCGCTCCATGCGTAGGGAGGATGATTGAGTTGCAGTACGAGGTGATAGGTGGCAATGTCGCCCTTCTTCAACGTTTTGGCCGAGGGTAGAATGGTGAGTTCCATGTTGAATTTCTCCTGTTGCGCTTCGAGCCACTTCAGGGCGGTGGCCGTGAAAGGCTCATGCAGGCCTCCTTGCTCTGCCAAAACCAGGACGCGCCGCGGAGGAATAGTGGCTTTCCGATGCTTAATCAGGCTGAGATATAGGGTGTTGCGCTCATCGCCCTGACTGTTGTCGCTGGCATAGTCCCAATACATTCCGCCGCGCAGGTTTTGGTCCAGAATGTACTGACACTTGGCTGCAAGGGAACGCACGTTTTCATATCCCCAAATCAGTTCTCCCTTATCGTTCACGCGGTAGGGTACTTTGCCTACGTCGTCCCACTTGTCTTCATAGCCCTTTGGAAGTTGTCCGGTGCGGTAGAACTGGCGCATGCCTTCATCATCGCGTCGGCCTTTGCCGTAGAAGGGAACGCCCATCACCAGCTTCTCGCGTGGCACGCCGGATTTCAGGTGGGCCTCAACGGCTTGTGATGAAGTGCAATAGCCAGCGATGGGAGAAGGAAAGAGTGCGGCATGGTGCTTGGGGGCATTGCCCATGTCGTAGGCCATTACGTTAATCAGATCCATGTATTGTATGCACGACGGGAAGTCGATGTACTTGCCGTTGCATACGGTGGCTGCCGTCACCAGTTTCTTTTTCCCGAGCGCCTTGCGTAGTGCGGCCATGAGCAGGGTAAAGTTCTCCGTATCTTGTGGCGAAGAAGAAATGCCGGCACTGCTTTGCGTGGGATATTCCCAGTCAATGTCAATGCCATCGAGTTCGAAGTCGTCGACAATGCACTTACAGTCGGCTGCAAAGGCGTTGCGGTTCTCCTTCGTGGCTGCCATTTCGCTGAAGCGTCCGCTTCCCCATCCGCCCACGGAGAGCAGTACCTTAAGGGAAGGCTTCTGTTGTTTCAGGGCCACAATGGTGCGGAGCCGGTTGGGATTGTCGATGCGCACGCCGTTGAAGGTGTCGTTCACGTGCCCAAAGGCGTAGTTGATGTGGGTCATGGTGGTGGGATCGGGAATCTCGTTGGTCCATGAGGTCACATAGGCCACGATGACCATCTCTTCATTGGCGGTTTTCTTGGCAGTGGTACCGAGTGAAAGCATCAGGATGAGCATCAGTGCGATAGTGGTTATGGCATGTTTCTTCATGATGGAACAGTTGTTGTGATGAATGATCTTTTTATTTTTGTGAGAGGTGTGCTTACAGTTTTACGGTAACTCCTGCTTTGATCAGCAGGCGCACCACCTGCACCGTGATGAGGGCGAAGGCCAACGACAGTGCCAGTCCGGACAGGCCGTAGTTCCAGCTTCCCGGAGCGTGCAGCCCCGTGAGGTAGCGGAGAGCATAGATCAGATAGGGCAAGAGGTAGCAGGTGAGTGTGGCTCTGCCGGCAGGCATGATGATTTCAAACCACTTTACGTTCTTTCTGACGTCAGCCACCCAGTAGAGCAAGGCCAGCAATGGGAAGTAGAGCGCCAGACAGAAGAAAAGCCAGGTGGGCGTGGCCTGAATTTTTGAGATGATCCAGTGCTGATGGCTCATCCATCCCAGCCCCAGCAAGACGATGCCCATGGCTACGAATATCCCCATCAGTTGCGCTGTGGAACCACTGGCTTTCATCCTGCGCATAATGATGGCAGCGGCCATGCCTGCGAGGCAGAGCGCATGGTGAGTCCATCCGCCCGGGATGAAGGGGAGCAGCAGGTTTCGGCTAAACCAGCCATAGGGAATCCACTCGCTGCTGTTGGCTACGCACAGGACGATGCCCACCATGCTTGCTGAGAGCAGGGCTTTCGTGCTCCGGCGAAACAGCAGATACGTGAGCGCGCATACCAGGTAACTCCAGCCAATCAGGCCCAATATGCCCCACCATCCGGTGCGGAAGGGTTTTCCTACGATGTCGCTGTAGATCATCATGCCCAGCAGGAGGAGCACTCCTGCGGTGCGTAGCGCGAGGGTAAGTACAGGCTTCCTCCCGATAGGCAAACGGTCGTAGGTGAGCCATACAAGGAAGAAGCCGGGAATCATCAGCAGGGAGTACCACGGGTAAGGAAAGTTTCCGGCCCTCATCTCACCGTTGAGCGTGAAGAGGCCCATCACGATGAGCGCAAACGACCGCCACAATACGTGAGCAAGGGCTCCCTGGCTCTTCTGAATACGTCGCTCCAGCGCAAAGGGTATGGACAGGCCTACGCAAAACAGGAAGGCAGGAAAGATCGTGTCAGAAAAGCCCAGCATATCTTCGCCATGGGCCGCGTGGAATAGCCAGAGGGGAACGCCCTTCAGGCCGGGAATGTCGTTGACAAAGAGCATGAGCGTCATTGTCAGGGCGCGCATGAGGTCTATGCTGGCTATGCGGCTTGCGTCTTTTTCCTTTTTCATAATCGGGGCGAAAATAGTGTATATTGATGCTACAAAGTTAACAAGCTTTTTCTACATGGCTCTTCTAAAGTGTGACAAAAATTGTCAGTTCGCGCCAATGCGCCGTTCTTGCCGCAGGGGGCGGCCTCGGAAGGTTGGGTGCGGAATGTTTCGCCCTGCGGCGGATAATTCGTAACTTTGTGGGACGAAAGCATGAGCAGATGAATCGTTCATATGGCATAGTGCCACGCATCGTTGTGGCCATTGATTCCTTCAAGGGCTGCATTACTTCGGCCGAGGCCAACGGGGCGGCCTGCCTGGTCGTGAACCGGCTGTGGCCTGAGGTCGCCGTAACAGCTCTACCCGTGAGCGACGGAGGAGAGGGGTGGCTGGAGGCTTTCCGTGCCGCCATTGGCGGAGTGCTGCGAGACGTGGAGGTGTTCGATCCGCTCCTGCGGCCCATCCGTGCTTCTTTTCTGCAAAACAAGGAACTTGCTGTGATAGAAACGGCGCAGGCCAGTGGGCTTACCCTGCTCCGCCCGGAGGAGCGCCATCCGCTCCAGGCTTCTAGCTATGGCACGGGGCAACTCGTGATACACGCTCTGAATAACGGATGCCGTAGACTGGTGGTGGGTCTCGGAGGCAGTGCCGTGAGCGATGCCGGAAGGGGAATGCTGAAAGCCATTGATGAAGCATGGCCAGAGGGGTTGAAGTCGGACCTGCTGCGTCAGGTGCAGATCACGATTGCCACCGACGTAACTAATCCCCTCTGCGGAGAGAATGGTGCCGCTGCCGTGTTTGGCCCACAGAAAGGGGCCACGCCTGAGGAAGTGGCCGAGCTCGACCGTCGCGCGGCGGCTTTTGCACGCAGTATGGCTCTCTTGTCGGGCTACGACTGCTCCCACCGGCCAGGAGCTGGTGCGGCCGGCGGACTGGGCTATGCTTTCATGCAGTGCCTCCATGCGGAGTGTCGACCGGGCATTGATTTGCTGATGGACATGGCTGGGTTCGACCATTTGCTTTCGGGAGCCGGACTGGTTATTACTGGCGAGGGCTCGGCCGACGGGCAAACCCTGATGGGCAAGCTGCCGATGGGCATCATGAAACGGGCGTTGCGTCAGGGCGTTCCCACGCTACTCATTGCAGGCCGGGTGGCCGAGGCGGAGCGTTTGCTGCAAGCAGGTTTCAGCCGAGTGGAATGCATTCATCCGTGGGGCTTTCCGCACCGCGAGGCCATGCGCCCTGAGGTCACCCTGAGGCATATAGGCGAAACGCTCCAGCGCATTCTTTCGGAGCTGATGCCTTCGTGAGGAGGACGTCAGTGCTGTTGCATCTGGAGCTCGGTGGGAATGCGCTCTGCCTTCATGATGCGGTCGCGGAGCTCTTTGCTGCTGGAACGAAGGGGAGTGGCGGCGAAGTCTGGGGTGTTGAAGGAATAAGGGGTCTCCGTCATGAACTGCACCGGATGGCGCTGGGGCAGGCAGAAGGCTTTGGAGGCATGGCCTATGCTGTCAACGTGACAGAGGTAAAGCTCGGTGTAGAGACCATTGGTGCGACGGCTCGTGAACACTATCCAACGGGAGTCGGGGCTCCAGGCATGGAAGCTCTCTGCATCCTGACTGTTGGCTTGCCGGAGGGGAAACGTGTGGTTTGTCTTCAAGTCCATCATCCATAAGTCGGCTTCCGGATGCCAAATAGGGAAGCAGCCATAATCACATAGCGCGAACAGCAGAAAGCGCTCGTCGGGGGAGATGCGCGGCATGCAGGCACTGTGGCCCGACCTTGAGGCGTGGACAAGGGTATCGACGCTGGTGCCCAGGCGGCCCGTTTCGGGGTGGAAGGCTATGCGGCAAATGTCGTAGCGGATGAGCGAATAGTTTTTCCATATGCTGTCCTGTCGCTGCGCGGTGCAGTAGTAGAGGCTACGTCCGTCGGGTGAGAAGGTGGGATAGCTTTCGAGGCGGTCGGGCCGCGCCAGAAGGCTGTCGAGCAGAATCTGGTGGGAGTCGGGCCGATAGATGAGGATGTCGGAATGGTTGTCGTAGACTTCAATCCTGCGGCTATGCGTGGAGTAGAAATTCTGATGGGTGTCGTTGGTGGAATAGGCGATGTAGCTGCCCGTAGGATGCCAGTATGGGTAGACCATGCTGCCGCCGAGGGCTTCGTTGCGAGGGGCAAGCATTTCGATGGTGCCCTTTCGGCTCACTACGGTGGCGCCATGCGGACCGCGTACATGGAACGTAAAGGTTTCGGGTTCGGAAGGCAGTGGGGTATGGCAGTTGATGCACCCCCGACTGATTTCTGAGTTTTCCAGCAGGGGTCTTTCACTGAAACTTCTGAGTTCCCTCTCGTAGAGCCCCATCTGTCCGTATGACTCATAGCCCGGGGGAATGAGCCGATAAGTGAGCCCCCAGGCCCTGAGGGTGTCAGCGCTGACGTAGATGGGGAAGGGGCGATACCTCCTCCACTCTCCGTTGACGAGTGCCGTGACGCTGACGGTGAGGCTGTCGCCACGATTGGCCGACAGGAGTTGGTGCCATTGGTCCAGGTCCATTTTGGCATACGTTCCATGGCTGTGAAGTTTTTCACCACGGGTACCGCTCAGCTCTACCTCCATACGCTCCGCTTCAGGCATGGCGAAGTGGAGCGGCGCTATGCCAGTGGGTATGGTCACGCCCACATAGTCGGGCACGATGTGGGGATAGTCTGAAACCTCGGCTGTATGCTTTGGACGGGGATGGCATGCGTTCAGGAGGGCGGTGATGATGAGCAGCAGGAGTAGTCGAAGGTTCATGGTTTTTTTTGCATTTCTTTTTCCATACGGTAGTGCCAGTAGCTGCCGGTGGGAGCGGCTTGGGGACTGGCGGCTGCCTGGCCGAGGCTTTGCAGCAGGGCTGCCGTATGGCTTATGAGTTCCTCACTGGCAGGGATGGGCGGCGTTCCCTGACCTTCACCGCGCAGCAGCCAGTTGCCAATGATGCATTCCTGAACGGGGAGGGGCAATGTGCTTTGGTAGCCTTTCTGAAGGGCTTGCTGCGTATGCTGAAGCACGAGGCTCTGGCGTCCGCTCAGCAGGTCGTAGGCCCAAAGGTAGGCCAGAGCCATGCGGTTTTCAGGGTGAAGACGATACAGGTCGGCGAGCCACTGGCCCTTGTCGGGCGGAATGAGTTGGTTTCTGTCCGTGGGAATGAGGGAGCGCAGGTGGCCATACTGCGAGGAAAAATAGGTTTCGTCGCCCATGTGGGCCAGCTGGCGACGGGCCCATCGGCCGTAGAAGAGTGAACTGCTGAGACACTGCAAATACTTCGCTGCTACGCGATAGTCACCACCGGCCAGGTTGGCTTCGGCCAGGCGGCGGTATAGCCGACCGCTGCGCCGTCCGTGGGGTATGAACTGCAAGGCATCGAAGGCCATGCGCTCGGCGTCAGCCACGAGACCCAGTTGCAGGAAAATGTCGCTCATGGCGGCGGACGGCAGGTGGTTACCCGTTCCGGCATCGCTGAGGAGGCCGAGGGGGCCCGTTTGATGAAGGGCAAACATGTCGTCAGGCAATTTGCCCTGCATGGCGAGTGCAAAGTTAGCGACGCGCAGGCTGTAGTCGCTCAAGGGGGATGAATGCACGGCTTTCCAGACGATGGGCTGCCACTGGTGGGTGCGCATGAGATAGTGATAGGTCAGAAGTTCGCGGAAGGTGGGGTCGGTGAGCAGCGGACGGGGCAGAAATCCGCAGACGAACAGCAGCAGCGAAGGCAGAAAGCTGGCGGCATAGAGCATGACCCGGCTTTTGCCACATTGGCGGAGCCAGAGCCACAGGCACCAGTGCAGGGCAACGAACAGCAGGGCCACCGTCAATGCGCCCGTAAGGCCGTTGTAGAAGAACTGGGTGATAAACGAAACGACGATTTCTCTAAGGCCACTCCACGATTGGGCCAAGTCCCTGAGGTAGGCCCCTGAGAAGCGAAACAGATGGAGCTCCTCATAGTAGTTGAGCAAGGCGCGGAGGGGGTAGAGGCACGTCAGAAACACGATGATGCCCATGAGCACAGTCAGCATGCCGAACGGCATAGTATGCTTGCGGCCGTCGGCTTTCTGACCTGTCGGGATGTCCTGATGCTTCTTTTCCATGAAAGGGTGGGGCGGCCCCACTGAATGGCATGATGCAAAGTTACAAACAAAAATCCAATTAGGCTGCCTCAAGGAGGGGCAGAGATGTACGTCGTGAACTTTTGCGGTGCCGATTCCTCTGGACAGGTAGGGTGAAGCATCGTCAGGCTCCTATGGGGAAGTAAAGCCATTCGCCTGTGGAACGGCGCGACTGCCCCGAAGGGAACGTGGCCTGCGAGACCCACTTCGTGCATCATGATGGGGCTCAGACTCAGGGAAAATGAGTTATGGGGAGCAATTCTTCAAGGAAACCCTCAATAACTAATCGCTCTGTGCATCATTATATCCCTCTCTCGGCCCAGTCGTTGCGGTCTAAGTTTCTATATCCAATGGCTTCGGCAATGTGGGCAGATTGTATGTTTTCCGAACAGGCGAGGTCGGCAATGGTGCGTGCTACTTTCAGGATGCGCGAGTAGGCACGGGCGGAGAGCTTGAGGCGTTCCATTGCATTACGTAGCATTTCAAAGCTGGCGGCATCGGGTTCCGCATACTGGTGGAGCAGACGATCGGTTAGCTGTGCATTGCAGTGGATGCCCTTATAGTCCTTGTATCGCTCTTCCTGTATTTTGCGAGCTGCAACAACGCGTTCCCTGATGGTGGCCGACGATTCCCCCGGTTTCTGCTTCGACAGTTCTGCAAAGGGCACAGCCTGAATTTCGCAATGAATGTCAATGCGGTCGAGCAGCGGACCACTGATCTTGTTCATGTACTTTTTGATTTGGCCCGGAAGGCATTCGCAATGCTGGGTGGGATGATTGTAGTAGCCGCACGGGCAGGGATTCATGGCGGCTACAAGCATGAAGGAACAGGGTAGAGTGATGTTATAGCGTGCGCGGTTGATGGTAATCTGGCGGTCTTCCAGTGGTTGACGAAGCGTTTCGAGTGAACTGCGAGAAAACTCTGGAAGTTCATCAAGGAAGAGCACGCCGTGGTGTGCCAAACTGATCTCGCCAGGCATGAAGTTCGCCCCTCCTCCAATCAGGGCTACATCTGATATGGTATGGTGAGGATGACGGAAAGGCCGTTCTGTCATGAGCGATACTTCGGGTGGAAGTATTCCTGCCACGGAATGAATCTGCGTGGTTTCCAAACTCTCGGATAGGGAAAGCGGAGGCAGAATCGTGGGCAGGCGTTTGGCCATCATGGATTTTCCACAGCCTGGACTTCCTATAAGAATGACGTTATGACCTCCGGCCGCTGCAATTTCAAATACTCTTTTTACGTTTTCCTGACCACGTACTTCATTGAAGTCTATGCCGTATTCATTCTGGTGATGCAGAAATTCTTCCCGAGTGTTGATTTCAGTAGGGCTGAGGGCCTCTTTTCCATTGAGGAAGTCAATGACTTCTGACAAATGACGGGCCCCATATACTTTCAGTTGATTGACCACAGCGGCTTCGCGAACATTTTCTTGCGGAACAATCAGCGACTTGAATTCCTGCTTGCGTGCTTCTATGGCTACAGGCAGCAGACCGCGAACGGGGCGCAGGGTGCCATCCAGTCCCATCTCTCCAACCAGGAGAGTCTTACCTAACTTTTCCTTTTCTACCATTCCTGCACAGGCCAGCATACCTATGGCAATGGGCAGGTCGTAGCCCGTACCTTCTTTTCTTAGGTTTGCCGGTGCCATGTTGATCACCAGTGATTGCTGGGGTGGGCGGTAGCCGGAGTTCTTTATGGCACTGAACACTCTGTTGATGCTCTCACGTATAGCGGCGTCGGGAAGGCCGGAGATGTTTAGTCTGACCCCTATCTGTGATACGTAGGAGTTGATCTCTATTTCTACAATGGTGGCTACTAATCCGTTGACCGCAGCACTATACAGTTTGGCGAGCATTTTTCTTGGGTTATGGTTCTTGGAAAAGGTCCTGAAGTGCGGTTTGCAGTTGGCCTTCGTCTAAGTCACGGGCAATGATTTCTCCTGCCGCCGATAATAGGATATTGGAAGGAAAGTATCTTATGCCCAGTTTGCTAACGATTTCCGATTGCCATGAATCTCTATCACATATATGGATTCCCGGAATAGAGTCATGCCTTATGGCACGAAGAGTGGCCGTAGTGTCGGCATCCAGTGAAATGTTGAGCAACGAAAGTTTCTTTCTGTAAGGCTGTGTTATGGTCTTCAGTCGGGTCGCCGGTTCTTGCATGTCCTTGGTCCAGGTGTTCCAGAAAGTGATAAGCGCAGGTTTATCTTTTTGAAACGCCTCTGTAATGGTGTCACCATCTAAGCTGATGGCTCGAAAAGATGGCAGCCGTTCTCCCTTGCTTACGTAGATGTATGGTTCCAGTATGTTGCGGTAGTGAATCAATGCACTGCGCCGCGAAGAATATGGGGTCAACAGGTTCAGAAGTTTTCTGGTCTTTTCTCCGTCAGGCTGTTCGGCACACGCAAAGTATATATGAAAGAGCGCCAATGAGGCATAGCGTTCCGGATGTTCAATGATGAAATTCTCTGCCAGCGTTTTTACTTGTTTGTCGCTTTTTCCGGCAATCGATTGCCGGAATTCTGTTAGCAGTTCGTTTTCCTTGTTTCCTTTAATCTTGGTTTGTAGCAGGTTGTTGGCATCTCCCTGCAGCTTCACGGTTCCTCCGGGAATGGCCACTACCGGCATTTGTATAAAGTTAGGATATTGTATGGTCAGTATCAGGGTGTCTTCTATCATGCGACTGTAGGTAAACTTTCCGTCACTGATCTGCACGGTGTCAAAACCCTCCCATGATGGGTCCGTGCTGTACAGAAAGAACCTTCCGTCTTGTAGATGGCGAAACTGCCCCTTTAGGGTGAATTCATTGTTAGAGTTTCCGCACGATGTGAGTGCGATGATACAAATGAAACACAGATTATACAACCCTCGGAGCTTCTTGCTTCTCCTGCTGTTGTATAATCTGTGATAAAAAGGTTTGCTCATCCTTAACGATGGCTGGTTTTCGTGATGTGATTATTTGCCGGTGAGCACCTTGAATGTGGCGTCGTTCTGCAGTTTCAGAAACTCTAAGTCTTTGGCTGCATATCCTGCCAGCGTAGCATCTTTCGTGATGGCGTCTTTCAGGTTGTCAATGGCAATGCTGTTGTTGTTCGTTCTGGCAGCAATGATGGCACGCAGATAGCTCGTCATGGCATCCTGATTTTGTACTCCAGCCAATGTCTCTGCACCCTTCATGTAGTCTTTCGACAGAATCTGTGCCAAGGCGGCACTGTTGCTCTTTATGTTACCAAACGATTTCACGGCCTGAGCGTAGTTGCCTTGCTTCAGATAAAGGTTGCCCAATGCTTCATTCACGCTTGCGCTGGCACCGCCCTTGCCCAGATAGGTTTGTGCAGCGGTCAGGTCGCCCGTGATGAGCGAAACCAATCCCATGTTAATGTTGGGTTCAGCGGCATTGCTGTTGATGGCCAGGGCTTTCTGAAGATAGCTCTTGGCGTTGTCAAACTTGCCATTGGTGTAAGCCATCGTAGCCAGATCGTTGAGCGCACGGTAGTCAGTGGGATAGAGCTGAGCCGTTTTCTTGTAGATGGCTTCCTGTTCTGCCTGATTCTCGGTAAGTGTGGCACTGTAGAGCAGTTCCTCGACGCTCAGTTTGGAGGCATCTGTCTTGTATTGCTGCTGTATTTCGTCATCGCTTCGGCCTATCAGCTCATAGTTGATGGTCATGCGGCTGCGACGCAGGGCTGGCAGAATTTCTTTCGTCAGGTCTGTGAATGCGGCAGAGAGGTTTCTGATCTGGGCTTCGCGCTCTTCGGGATCCTGATACATGGAGAGAACGCGGAGGATCACTTCCTTGTCCTGCATGTTCGATTTCGATACCAGTTCCTGGAAACCGTCCCAGTCTTCGGCCGTATATTTGGTGTCAACGTCAGTATCAAGCCCGGTTTTCTTCAGTTGCTGTTCTACATACTTTTGAGTGCTCTTTTCGCGAGCTTGGGCCACTTTGGTGTTGATGTTCATACCTCCGTCGGGTGAAGCATAAGCCGATACTTCCACATTTTCCAATGCGCGGCGTTCTTCGTCAGCACGAATTTCTTTCAGCGTTTTCACAAACTGCTGAACGCTCACGCCGTTCAACTCACTTGTTCTGATGTTGGCCTGCTGAATCAGGAACTGAATGCTGGCTTCCTGCTTTTGTTTGATCACGTGCTGATAAGCATCGGGAGCAAATGCTGGTGCGGCGCTTTTCAGGGTGCGGTTCACCAGTTCAGAGGTGCTCAATACGCCCTCGGCCACCTTTACTTCCGGAATCTTTATGGTTTTCTTTCCTTTCTTGGCATTGAAGGTAAGATAAAGGTCGCTCTTGGCCATTTCTGGAACATATTTGAAGGAAGTCTTCATCGTATAGTTCCCACCCACGCGGTATGAGATGGTCTGATTATTGTCCTCCACCTTTTCTCCCTGGAAGGTTGCTCCAGTTCCAGTGGTTTCACCGCCTTGATATCTCAATACGGGTGTTACTGCCACAGTGGCCTTCTTCTTCATAAACTTTTCAGGAAAGCGACCATTGATGGTAGCTGGCACCTGACCTCCCACAGATTCTAATGGAGAGGGATTAACCGAAAAATTGTCTGCAGAAAGAGTCCCTATCTTGCTGCACGATGTCAGTGCAGCAGTGGCTACTACGGTCAGTGACAGAGAAACTCTTAAAAAGCACTTTTTTGTTTGCATCTGATGAATGTTTAAGTCGTTTATTTTTGCGCGCAAAGTTACGATTAAGTGAGATAAGGGCAAAGTAATTGCCCATTTATTTTCGTTTCTGCTCATCCTGATGTATTCGCCATAAAAGTGCAGTCTCTTTCTTGAATTTTCATTCTTTGTCAGAGACACTTCTTTCAAATCATCTTCTCACCACCTTCTTTCCGTTCCTGATCACCACTCCCTTGGTGTGTTCATCCGCTCTGCGGCCCTGCAGGTCGTAGCTGAGGCCTTCTTCGTCGGCATCCTGCCTGATGGCCTTCACTCCCACGGTGCCCAACGACTCGTCTTCCACAATCTTCTTGAACCATTGCCAAACCGGCGCCGCTTCATACCGCTCCTTG
>JAFUHF010000085.1 GCA_017468985.1 Bacteroidaceae bacterium | reverse complement strand
TGGAAATCGTTGCTCCCACAGCGCGGTAAATTCTACCAGGTGGAAATCGTTGCTCCCACAGCGCGGTAAATTCTACCAGGTGGAAATCATTGCTCCCACAGCGCGGTAATTTCTACCAGGTGGAAATCGTTGCTCCCTCAGCGCGGTAATTTCTACCTGGTGGAAATCGTTGCTCCCACAGCGCGGTAATTTCTACCTGGTGGAAATCATTGCTCCCACAGCGCGGCTATTTCTACCAGGTGGAAATCGTCCCTCCCATAGCGCAGCCATTTCTACCTGTCTTTCGTCATTGTGCACAGCGGCGAACTTCATCCGACTGCTGCGCCAGCTCGCAGCCACCCCTGCTCTACAGGGAAGGCTTTTTCGTGCTCCTGTCCAGTGAACAGTCTATTGCTCCCCTAAGCGTAGGGGAGCTCCGCGTAGCGGTGAGGGGTGTGACCCTGCGGAGAGGAATAAGAACGACAGCAAAGAACAAAGCTGTTGCAGCATCAATGGTAAGAATTCTCAATTATCAATTCTCCATTTTCAATTCCTCCAATCCTGCGGCATGGGCTACTGCTCAGAAGTAGTGGCACAGGCGGATAGCTACTCTCCATGCGCCGCGCAGGCCCATGCTGGAGTAGCGATAGAACAGGAGGGTGGCTCGCCTCAGGGTTTTGGTAGTGCTCATGGACAACCCCATGGCGAGACACTCGGCGGCATAGTCGTTTCGGCCTTCGCACTGCAGGATGCCGGCCATGATGCCTTCGCGAAAAGCCAATGCGGCAAGGCACGGGCCTCTGCGCCCTTTGGGAAGAAACCTGACGAGGCTTTGGGCGGCCAGAAGAGCTATTTTCATCTTGTCGAACGACTGTGCATAACTGCTTCCCGTAATGCTGTCGGGGTGCAGATAGATGCGGTGGTAGGCCTTGCCGCGGAGCCACTGCATGCGCGGTGAGGCCAGCATCAGGCGGAGGCCCAATTCCCAGTCGTTCCAGTAGGGCAGGTCTTCGTTCCACCCGTCTTGCTCCCTGAGGAAACGGGTGCGGATGAGCATGGACTGTGTGGAGAGCATGCCCGTAAGTATCTGGTTGGCCGGATGGCAGGAGTAGCCGTAGCGGCGCTCCTTCTTTTGGCCGTCGGGCAGAACCATCAGCGTGGGAGCAGCCACGAGGTCCAGCTGTTTTTCCGTCATGAGGCGCATGGCGGAGCTAAGGAAATCGGGTGACATTTCGTCGTCGGAATCAAAGAAGTATACGTAGGGGTGGGTGGCTCTGCGCAGTCCGGCATTGCGTGCGGCAGCGGCTCCTGGCGTCGATTCGCTGAGCAGCACCACGCGGAAGTCTTCGCCATCGAAGTTCTGCTGGAAGCGTTGGGCCAACTGGGCGGAATGGTCCGTGGAACCATTGTCCACCAAAAGAACCTCCAGCGGACGGTATTGCTGCTGGCTGATGCTCAGCAACGTGCGGTCCAGATAGGCCTCGCGGTTGCGGTAGGGAACGATGATGCTTACGCCGGTCATGATTTTACGTAGAGTATGCCACGCGTCATTTCTCTCAGCATCCGTAGCGGATGGCCGTGGCGCATGTGGGTGAAGGCAAACTTAAGGCATCGGAGCCACGCTCCTATGGGACCGTGCATCACGCACAGAACGGCTCCTTTGGAGCGTTGTACGGAAGGGGTGGTAAAGAAGCAGCTGCCCGTAGTGTTGGGAGGAGTGGTGACGATGGTTTCGGGGAAATACCATATTCGCAGTCCCTGCCGGTAGGCCTGCCACAGGAACACCTCTTCTTCGCCGGCACTCAGAAAGGGTGCCCCCAGGCCAAAGCGTTCGTCGAATCGGGGCAGGCGCGCCGTGGGGCGAAGGGCAATCTCAATGCTGGAGAAGTAGGTGCCTCGCGGTTGCTCTTGGTAGGAAAAGGGGTGGGGAGCGTAGCTTTTGATGAGGCTTCCGTCGGTCTGCGCTGCGCGAAAGCATGCGATGTCCAGGTCTTGGTCTTCCTGAAAATGGCGCACCACGCGCTGAAGCTGTTCCGGCCGGTAGCTCACATCATCGTCGGAAAGAAGCATTATGTCGCCCGTGGCCTGGCTCAGGGCGTGGTTGCGGTTGGCGGCGAGGCCGCGCCCGTGGATTTGCGTGAGCGTTACGTCGGGCCGATGGAAGCAGGGATGGTCAAGATGGGTGAGGAAGTGCTCGTCGTCGTACTGAAAGGACACCATGTAACTCACCTCGTCGGTGGGCGGCAGCAGCAGGGCAGGAATGCGGAGGATGCCTTCGTTGTAGGTGCAAATCAGCAGTTGGAGCGTCATGGTTACGATTGGAACGGTCAGCGATGGGCGGCGAGGCGCTTGTTGGTGGTGCGTATGTAGGAGATGCCTTCCATCAGATGCTTGATGAGCGGAATGAAGCGACTTTTGCCTTGCAGGGCATTGCGCAGGGCGAACACGAAGGCATGGGCCATGGCCGGAAGGCCGTAGGCATAGTAGAGCAGGGCACCGTAGGAACGCTGCACTTTTTGGTCAACATATAAGAGACGCGGCTGGAAAATGGCCGATGTCTGGATGATGTCTTTGGGAAAAAACTGAATACGCAGTCCCTTGTGGCACGCGTCAATGAGGAACACTTGCTGCTCGTAGCAGCTCAGGAAGTGGGAACTCAGGCCGAAACGAGCGTCGAAAGTAAGGCTGCCCTGAATCCGGCTGCGACGACATACCATTTCGTTGGTCAGTATGGGGCTGATTTCGGTAAACGAGGCGATGCAGCGCTGCTCTGCACCATACGGGCGCAACGGCTGTCCCGTATAGGTCTGGGCTTGGAAGAGCGCGATGTCGATGTCAGGATGCTGCTCGAAGGTCTCGCAGATGTCGGCTATGGTGTTGCTCAGGAACCGAGAGTCATCGTCGATGAGATAGATGAGATCGGACTGGGCATAGCTCAGGGCATGGTTGCGGTTGGCGGAGAGGCCTTCGCCGCGCATTTTGACGAAAACCACGTCGCTCCTTTCCAGGAGTATCTGAGGGATGAGGGCGAGGTAGTCGTCCTTGGTATACTGAAAGGAGACAATGTAAGTAATGCCTTCCTGAGGAGGCATGAGCATGTCGGGAATGCGTACGATGCGCGTGTTTACCGTGCAGATAAGGATGTCGAGGCTTAACATGTAAAGGTGTTGATGATGGAAACGATATGGCGTGCCTCTTCGTCGGTCAGTGACTGATGGAGGGGTAGACTGAGTTCTTCGTTGGCCAAACGCTCCGTGACGGGCAGCGAAAGATTGGCCATTTCGGCGTAGGCCTGCTGCCGGTGGGGAGGAATGGGGTAATGGATCTGCGTCTGAATGCCGTGGAGGCTCAGAAGGTGTTGCAGGCGGTTGCGCTCTGTGCAGATGACGGGAAAAATGTGCCAAACGCTCTCGCTCGGCTCCGCTTCGGGCAACTGTATGTGGGCATTGCGGATGTGGCTGAGGTAGAATGAGGCGATTTCCTGCCGGCGGCGATTGTCACGGTCGAGGCGGCGCAGCTTCAAGCGCAGTGCGGCAGCCTGCATTTCGTCAAGGCGGCTGTTGATGCCTTTGACAAGGTGGACGTACTTCTGCTCCATGCCGTAGTTGGCGAGCATCTGTATATGGCGGAGGAGGCTTTCGTCGTTGGTCACTACGGCACCGCCGTCGCCCAAGGCACCGAGGTTCTTGCCGGGATAAAAACTGAAAGCCGCAGCGTGGCCTATGCTGCCGGCCTTCCGTCCGTCGGGCAATGAGGCTCCGTGGGCCTGGGCACAGTCTTCCACCACCTTCAGTCCATATTTTTCGGCCAGCGAGAGGAGGAGGTCCATGCGGCATACTTTTCCAAACAGATGTACGGGCAGGATGGCGCGCGAGCGTGGGCCGATGAGCGGCTCAATGCGCGCCTCGTCCATCAGGAAGTCCGTGGCCCTGACCTCGCAGAGCACGGGGGTGAGGCCTGCGCGGCTGATGGCCTCAATGGATGCAATGAACGTATAGGCCGGCACAATGACTTCGTCACCGGCGTTCCAGCCCAGAAGGTCACGGTAGGCAGTCAGAATGAGCGTAAGGGCATCCAGTCCGTTAGCCACGCCAAGGCAGTGACGCGAACCGCAATAGGCGGCGAATTCCTGCTGGAAAAGCTTCGTTTCTTCGCCATGGAGAAACCATCCGCGCTGAATGACGCCCTCAAGAGCACGGCTGAGATCGGGCTCGTAGGCTTGGCTGATACGCTGAAGGTCAAGATATTTAATGTCCATCTGATGGTGAAAGGTGACGAGGTGGAAAACGTGGGGCTAAGGCTGAAGATGGAGCTGATAGGTGTCGTAGCATACGCCACGGCCGCCGTAGCCTTCCTTTTGAAACAGCAGTCCTTCGTTGAGCAGCAGGCCTTCGTGGTCGGTGGAGATGCCGAAGTCGAAGTAGCGCCGCTGCTGACAGATGGGGGAAGCGAGCAGTTCGTGAAAAAGCAGATCTAACGCTCCGAGCTCGCGGCCCTCGGCTCCTGCTGCAATATACTGGGCATGAACCACCTCGCGGCTGACGTAGATCACGCTGCCCCCAATGATGGCCTCTGCGCTGCGTACTACAAAGAGACATATCTCCTCCGGAAAGCGCGAATGGAGCAGGAGCATTTCGGAGAGGGTGTGGACGGGTTTGCGAGAGTGACGGGAGGAAAGCACATCGGTCAGGATGCCCCAGAATGTGGTCCATTCGCTTTCGGTTTGTGCCTCGCTGACCCTTAGGCCGGCTTTCTCAGCCTTGCTGAGCTTGCGCCGCCGCAGGGTGGAGAAGGGGGAAGCCTTTTCAACGTCGATGACAGAGGAGAGGCACCGGCCACAGAGTTTTGCTCCCCGTTGGAAGAGCCAGAACAGATCTTCCTCGGAAGGATAGCTGCGGTAAATGAAAGGTGTGGGCTTATATATAAAGGTATGGGCTCCTACAGCATCGCGCAGCCAAAGCATGGCCCCGTCGAGCATCTCCCTGACGGGCGCAAAACGAGAGCGAGCGGTAAGGAGGCCGCCATAGGTGAGTCCGGCATGGGAAGTAACAATGCCGTCGCTCACATTGGCCGGCAACAGACCTATGCATTGGTCTTTCTCAAAGAAGAGCAACGAACAATCCTGAAAACGCTGGCTGTGGTAGTCCATGTAAGGGCGCAGCAGCAGAAAAGTGCCGCCCGACGATTGGCGTACCACAGCATTCCACGTTTCCTCAAAACGTTTTTCGTAGCGCACTATTTGCATCGTTTCGAGGCTAAGAATTGCTGGTAGTCATGGATGTAGCCCGTGGGATCGTAGGCATTGGACGCTGCCACCATACACACGGTGTGGGGAAGAAAATTTTTGAGTTCGCACCAAACGCCGGCTTTTACGATGATGCCTTCATGGGGCGAAGCCAGATGAATGGTTTGGCGATGCTGGCCATCGTCGAGAAAAATGTCAAAGCCTCCCGAAAGGGGGAATATGGCCTCGGAACAGGAGGAGTGGGCGTGGCCTCCGCGCTCTGCACCCTGCGGCACATCATAGATCCAGAAGATGCGCTCAAAATGGAACGGCAGTTCCTTGTTGTTTTCGATGCAGCAGAGTTCGCCGCGCTCGTCCTTATGGGGCGAGAGTCTGACGATGGGGTAGGCTGTGGTATCTTCTGGTTCTCGATGCATGCTGGAGGGTTAGCTTTGAGTGTCGCGTATGGCAACGCGGCGTATTTTTCCGCTGATGGTTTTAGGCAGTTCTTCAACGAACTCTATGACGCGAGGATATTTATAGGGGGCGGTAACCTGCTTCACGTGGTCTTGGATTTCCTTAGCCAGTTCTTCACCGGCTCGCGGCGCATACTCCTTGGTGAGTACGATGGTGGCCTTGACCACCTGTCCGCGTATGGGATCGGGAACGCCCGTGATGGCGCATTCCACTACGCCCGGATGAGTCATTACGGCACTCTCTACCTCGAACGGGCCTATTCTGTAGCCTGAACTCTTGATAACATCATCGGCGCGGCCCACAAACCAGAAATATCCGTCCTCGTCGCGCCAGGCAATGTCGCCGGTGTAGTAGATACCGTCGTGCCAGGCCTCCTCAGTGAGCGGCTGGTCGCGGTAGTACTCCTTAAAGAGGCCCAAAGGCTTACGCTTGTGCGTTCGGATCACGATCTGACCATGTTCGCCGGCCTCTACGCTGCGGCCATTCTCGTCGATGAGGTCTACATCATACTGCGGATTGGGCACGCCCATGCTCCCGGGCTTGGGAGTCATCCACGGGAAGGTTCCTATGGTTAGCGTGGTTTCCGTCTGTCCGAAGCCTTCCATCAGGCGGATGCCCGTGAGCCGTTTGAATTCATTATAAACGGAGGGATTGAGGGCCTCGCCGGCTATGGTGCAGTATTCCAAAGAACTGAGGTCGTATTTGGTAAGGTCTTCCCTAATGAGGAAGCGGAACACGGTGGGTGGAGCACAAAGTGAAGTCACCTTGTAGCGCTCAATCTGGTGAAGTACGTCGGCTGGCTTGAAACGCTGGTGGTCGTATACAAAAATGTTTGCTCCAGCTATCCACTGACCGTAGAGCTTGCCCCATACGGCTTTGCCCCAACCCGTATCGGCTACCGTGAGATGAAGGCTTCCTGAATGAAGGTTGTGCCAGATGGCTCCCGTTACGATGTGGCCTAAGGGATAGGTAAAGTCGTGGACCACCATCTTGGGCTCGCCTGAGGTACCGCTCGTAAAGTAGAGTAAAGAGTAGTCGCCGTTGTCGTTGACATGGTGTGGCTTCTGGAACGGATCTGCATTAAGAATGCCTTGAGAAAAGTCTTGGAATCCATTGGGAATGACGGGGCCTATGCTCATTACGGAGGAGACCGTTGGGCAGTGGGGCAGAGCCTTTTCGATGTGTTCCGTAATGTTTTTCTCACCTGCGCAAACGATGGCTTTGATGGAAGCTCTCTGGCAGCGGTAGATGATGTCCTGGTCGGTGAGCAAATGGGTGGCAGGAATGCATACGGCACCGATCTTGTGGAGAGCGATGATGGAGAACCAGAACTCGTAGCGCCTTTTCAGGATGAGCATGACCATGTCGCCCTTGCCGATGCCCTGCGACTGAAAGTAAGATGCCGTCTGATCGGAGTAGTACTTCAGGTCACCAAAGGTGAATTGCCTTTCCTCGCCACAGTCGTTGGTCCATAGCAAAGCATTGCGCTGAGGTTCTAAGCGTGCCCACTCATCCACTACGTCGTAGGCAAAATTAAAGTTTTCCGGAACCGTTATGTCTAAATGCTTCTCGAAATCTTCCTGAGAAACAAACGATGTTTGCTTGAGATATTTTTCCAGCATGATGATGATTTCTTTAGATAACTACGGCTATAAAGCGCGCAGGTTTGCCGCCCAGTGCTTTCATGCCATGAGCATATTGGGAGTTGAAATAAATGCTGTCGCCGGCATTGAGCACCAGTTCCTTTCCGTCAATGCTGATGAGCAGCTGCCCTTTCACCACAATGTTGAGCTCCTGTCCGGGATGCTGATTGAGCGTAATGGGATCGTCAGAAGGATCTACCGTTACGTAGAAGGGATCGGCCAAACGTCCTTTGAATCCCCATGCCAGCGACAGGTAGCGGTAAGCCTTCGTACGCGATACGGACTGCCCCTTGCCCCTGCGAGTCAGGAAATATTTCGTCATGTGTGGCTCGTAGCCAAACATCAGTTCATCTAACGAGATGTGGTTTTCACGGGCGATTTGCTGCAACATATTCACCGAGATATCGCTGCTGCCGCTTTCGGCCTTGGCATAGGCTTTCGGATCTATGTGGCAAGATTTGGCAAAATCTTCCTGACTGAGTCCGCTAACCTCTCTGAGGCCACGCAACCGATTGGAAATATCTATGATCTGGTCAAACATGACATATCCTCCTTTTTTTACTTTTTGTGATATGAATTGGTCTTCTTTTCCGCAAATTTACAAACAATCCCAATATTTGTCCGACGCCAAAGCCTATTATTTATTCCTCTGAACATTAAAGTTTTTTAAATGGCACAATCCGTTAAAAGTTTGTGCAAACACTTGAAACGGTTCTTTTCGAAGAGTGTGCAATTTTTCTTTCTCAGAGGGAAATGGCGGACGTTGTCTGTATCAGTGAATCAGCAGCGAGACGGATTTTCAAGGTTTGTTCTGTGGAAACGGCCTGACCATCCATTGTGGCAGGGTTGAAGGTTGGCATCTGTCGCAGCAGCGGCGAAAGCAATAGGCGGAGACTGTCGGCCATGGCGCCATAGCGTCCTTCAACGTGGGTGAGCTGTGGAGAAACGGGTTTTCCTTTGGAAGAAACGACGAAGTTGAGCCATATTTGCACTGTATCTTGTTGATGAAGTGCAGGGGCAGCCGCTTTGGTCAGCAGATGAATATATTGCCGGAGGCTGTCGAGGCTGATTGGACTGGCAGGAGTGTCGGGATGCTGCATGACAGGACCATAGAAAGGAATGATCAGTGGATTCCATCGGACCTGATAAGCAGGCACGTAGCCTATGGTGGCATCTTCCGTCAGAATGGCCATCCATCCGTTTTCTGCTCCTGTCAGAGGCAGTGGCGTGGCAATAGGGTTGGAACGGGGAGGAATGGAGAGCAGTACTGGGCTCTGCCACGATGGTGTGGCATGGACGTAAAGCGTGTCGGAAGAGTGGGGGAAAACGCAGCCCATGCCATGACGAGCCGAAAAGGTGTCAATTACTGCACTGTTGCGACGAACGGAATAGCGCTCGGTGGAAGCAATGACGTAGCTGCTGTCAGTAATGCAGAGCAGTGGACCAATGGCGGCTCCAGAGGTGTCGACTACGATGGGCATTGTGAGTGCCAATGGCTCTTCGTGCCACAAATGACGAATCTGTATTTGCGGAGAGTCTGCATCAAGTTCTGCAATGGAGAGGTAGAGGCTGTCGTCGCGGTACTGGTGGATAAGAAAATATTTCTGGTTGGCGGCTTCGTAGCCAATGAGGAGCGTATCTGATGATGCGAACTGCTCGGAAATGAATGTTTTGATGCGTTCTTCCTTGCTGATGACGGGTATTTCTGGTTGTATGCTGTCTGTTGCTTCTTGTTCGGCGGCAGGCATCGTTGGTAGTGGCTTTTGCTTGCAGGCAGAAAGCAGTGCGATGGCGATCAGGAGAGAGGTAACAATGCGCATGTGGAGATGATGGATTTCTTCACTTAACTGTCAGGAATTTCTTCTTTCAATCTTAGTTGAAGAAGTTCCAGGAAAGCCCCAAACGGATTAAGAAAGGATTGACGGGGTAGTGGGGCACGAGAAATTGGCTTCCACTGGAGTCGCGACTATAGTTGACATGGGAGGCCATTACGTAGAAGCGTGTATGCTTGAGGTGGAAATTGGCGTAGGCATTAATGATAGGATAATTGCCTATTTTTGTCCTGTCGCTTTCGGATTGCAATGCAAACATGCCGACGGCCGGAGAGTAGGTCGGTGCATAGTAGGAACTGAAGTAGCGTGCATCGGCGCCTAATTCTACGCGAAGCACGTGTGCAATGTGGAAGAGCAGGTAGAGATTCGTGTAGGCAGAAAACTTGGGCTGCGGAATGATGTCGGACTCGGAGGTTGTCTGAAACGATAACTGATTCTCCCAATTGAGCGGTCCAAACTTGAAGTCCTGCGACAGACTGAGGGAAAGCAGCTGGATGTTATCAGAATATTGTTGAATGGAGGTATTTTGCGTTGTGCCGCCGTTGGTATTGGTCGATGCCGATGTCTGCGTGGAAAAATAAGTGTAGTTCTTGACGTTCTGAATATCCAGACTGAGTGCTGTGTGGGTAGAGGTATTATGGAGTGTGGCTCCTAAGCGTGTGGTAAACTGCTTGTGCAGGTCGTTGTCCCACCAAAGATATTTGCTGTGGAAGTGGCGGTAAAGTAGGGTGGGTTGTCGGTTGATGATGTCGCCTCTGAGATTCAGACTTACGGTGTCTCCCCATAGGGGTACGGACAAACGGCTACGTCCATTGAGATGGAACTCGCCCCACGATTTTCCTGTGGAAGATGCCTCTGCTCCGAGCAGGTAGGTGAAGTGCGTGCCCTGAGCCTTAAAGAGCTGTCCGCCCAGGTTCAGGCGGTTTTCAGTAAATTCGTCATTCAGACGGCTCAGACTGGGCATGTCGTAGCTGTTGTAGTCGTGTTGCAGATACAGGCGAATGCCAGCCAAGGCCCATTTGTTGAATCCCTCGTGGAGCTCTACGGCAAGAAGATTGGATACCAATGTGTTTGAGAAATGATCGTTGGCAGAGTCGCCGGCAAGATATTTATGGCTGTAATAGTCGGTGAGCGATTCATTGGCCAGAAAGTCGCGTGTGTTGCGTTGCAGCCTGAAGGTATGGATGAAGCTGGTAACGGGGACAAATGTCATTCTTGTTTGTTGCAGCGAATCGGCAATGCGTACCGAGTCGGCTCCTATTCCGGCCTGACTCATGGCTTTTCGGAAAATGCTGTCAGGAACTTGTTGTGGGCGGTGGAAGCCGAGGCTATAGCGGTGTGTCCAATGAAGTCCGTTCGCATGGATTTTATTCCATGCTCTGGAAAGCTTGGTAGGAATATCCTTTGTGCCATACTTTGATGGAAAGTTTTCCGGATTGGTGATATAGTCGTCGCTCAGGATTCCGCCGTTCTCTCCTGTCTTGAGATAATTGGCATAAAAGGAGAAGTGGGCCTTATACTGATCTTTGAGGATGGAACCATAGAGGGTGGCGTTGAAGTCGGACGTATTCTGATGGTCATAATATCCTCTGCCATATAGATAGTCGAGCTTGAGTGCCATTCCTACGTCTTTATTGACGTTGGTGGCATAGATGGCTTTGATGCGGTCGTCGCCGTCCTGACTGCTGAGGCTTTCATGATAGGTTATGTTGGTGATGGGCGAACGCGTATTGGTGAAGTGAATATCTGAGAAAGGCGTGATGAAGAAGTCGTAGGGCTCGGTAAAGAAGAAATAGCTGAAGTCTAAGGGACGGAGGGTAAAACTGCGGCCTATACGCGGAGATCCCATGTTGCCTAAGGTGTTGTATTCTCCGCGTATGCCTTCGGTGAAGTGGGTGTTCTGAAAAAAGTGGGGAAATGTGTCGGTTCTTACGGAATCCGTGATGCCAAACCGTGGATCGGCTTTCCACGTACGCAGTCCATACGGGGTGTCGTCTTTCTTGCTCTCTCTCTTTCGTGCAAACGGATTGAACGACAAGGAATCTCCATCTACGCCATCCTGGATGAATTGCCCGGAAGCATTCAGATTTCCCCTGGAGCGTGCAGAGTTGAGGGTCTTGTAATTGTTGTCTGCCGGACGTTGGGACCATGCTGCACATGATCCCAATACAAAAATGATAATGGTGAGAAAATACCTCATATCACCTGCAAAATTAAGCAAAAGTGATGAGTTCCTGCTTTTATATCCCGTAAATTCCGCTTTTGCTGGGGATGGTTCTATACTTTTTCTATGATTTCCATACCTTTCAGCAAAGCAGCTTCGTTTTCGGCCAGAAGATGGTGATGCCGTAGGGGAAGGGTATGTTCCAGTGCTTTCTTGATGTTTTCAATCGTGACGATGGGGCAGACTTTGATCAGGCCTCCGAGAATAAACATGTTGAAGGTCTTGATGTTTTTCATGCTGGCTGCCGCATCCATGGCACTGATGCGAAATGGCTGAATGTCAGGTCGACTGGGCGGAGCGATGATGCCGTATGTATCGAATATCAGCGTACCTCCGGTTTTGATGGCAGGAGTGAAGCGCTCAAGTGACGGCTGGTTGAGCAATATGGCAGTGGAGTAGGTGCTGACAATGGGCGAGGCAATGGGCTGATCGCTGATGATTACGGTAACGTTAGCCGTTCCTCCTCTTTGTTCAGGGCCGTAAGCCGGCAGCCATGTGACTTCCTTGCCTTCCATCATGGCGGCATAGGCGAGGAGCTTTCCCATCGACAGTACGCCCTGACCGCCAAAACCTGATATGATGATTTCTTCCTTCATGGGTGATGATCTTTTAGAATGAATTGTTCCTTGGATTCTTTACGGATGAACCGTGTCTTTCAGATCTCCGATCTTGTAGTGTTCAAACATGTGTTCTTCCATCCACTCGTTGGCCTTGACAGGTGAAGTTTTCCATCCGCTGCTGCATGTAGAAACGATTTCTACCAGATTGGAACCTATGCCGTTCATGGAGTTTTCGAAGGCATGCCTGATGGCCTGCTTTGCCTTGCGTATGGCACTGGTGGTATGCACGCTCTGACGCGAAACAAAGGCTGTGCCTTCCAGTGAGGCGGCAATGTCGGTGATGTTGAGCGGATAGCCGTGGAGTTGGGGCTCTCTGCCGTAGGGACACGTGGAGGTTTTCATGCCCATCAGGGTGGTGGGAGCCATTTGGCCTCCCGTCATGCCGTAAATGGCGTTGTTGATAAAGATAATGGTAATCTTTTCTCCTCTGTTCAAGGTATGGATGGTTTCGCATGTTCCTATGCAGGCCAGGTCGCCATCGCCCTGATAGGTAAACACAAGGCGGTCGTCCCATAGCCGTTTGCAGGCAGTGGCAACGGCAGGCGCGCGGCCGTGGGCGGCTTCCTGCCAGTCAATGTCGATATAGCGGTAAGCAAAGACGGCGCAGCCTACCGGGCAGATACCTATCGTTTTTTCTTCCATACCCATTTCAGCTATGATTTCGGCCACCAGTTTGTGTACAACGCCATGAGAGCACCCCGGGCAGTAGTGCATGCTTACGTCGTTCATCAGTTGGGGTTTGCCGTAGACCAGATTTTCTGGTCGGATGATGTCTTCGCGTGTCATTGTTTTGTCTTATGCTTATTGGCCATGCGGATGCAAACTTCTGCCCCTTTGATGAATATTGCCGTGAAGTAGATGGGGATGGCCCAGTTGCTTTGGGGCTTGAGCAGATAAATGACAATGCCGATGATGACGAGAACGATGAAAATGATGTTCAGAATGTTTCTCAGTGGAAGCGTTTTGTCATCGTTTCTTTGAGGCTTGTGCCATTGGCGTGGTGATTGTTGCAGGTCCTGCATGGCTTGATGATTAGTTATTGTATATGGACTAAAGGAAGTCTTGTTCAAACTGTGAAATGATTTCATTAGGTTCGGGCACTACGCCGCCCAGCCTGCCGAAATGGATTACCTTAGTGCTTCCGCATACGGCTTTCCTTACGTCATCGATCATTTGGCCGGCATTCATTTCTGCTACGATGATGCCCTTCACTTGTTTGCCCAATCGGGCTACTTCCTTTTCAGGGAAGGGCCAGAGCGTGATGGGGCGGAGCAGTCCAATCCTGATGCCTTTGGACCTTAGGATGCCGACCACTTCCATACTGATTCTGGCTATGCTCCCGAAGGCCATGATGAGGTATTCTGCGTCTTCCGTCTGATATGATTCATATCTTACTTCATCGCGTTCTACCTGCGCATACTTTTTCTGCATTTCCAGGTTACGGCGTTCCATTTCGAGCGGAATCATTTCGAGCGAGGTGAGAATGTTTGGCTTTCTTCCCTTGAGGCCGTGGCCGTTGGTGGCCCAGGGACACTCTTTGGCTATTTGTTCTTCGGTGCGTCTGGGTTTAGGCGTGGGAAGTATCACTTTCTCCATCATCTGTCCGATTACGCCATCGCTCAGCATCATTACGGGATTTCTGTATTTGAATGCAAGTTCGAAGCCGAGATCTACAAAATCGGCCATTTCCTGCACGCTCCATGGTGCGAGCACGATCACTCTGTAGTCGCCGTTGCCGCCACCTACGGTGGCCTGCCGATAATCGCTCTGGCTGGGCTGGATGGTGCCTAGTCCGGGGCCGCCTCTTTGTACATTGATGATCAGCGTTGGAATCTCCGTTATCGTCATGTAGGAAATGCCTTCCTGCATCAGGGCTATGCCCGGGCTTGATGAGGAAGTCATTACGCGTTTTCCGCTTCCGCCACCGCCGTAGAGCATGTTGATGGCTGCCACTTCGCTCTCTGCCTGCAATACTACCATGCCGGTGGTTTCCCAGGGCTTGAGTTGGGTGAGGGTTTCCAGTATTTCGCTTTGTGGCGTAATGGGGTAACCGAAGTAGCCGTCGCAACCGCAACGTATGGCAGCATGTGCTATGGCTTCGTTGCCCTTCATCAGGTGAACTTCTTGTGAACTTTGGGCTTCTTCGGGGTGGGGGAGCTGATTTCCCTTTTCGCTTTCAGTGTATGCAGTTTGGAAAACTTCCGGAGTGGTCTGCTGGGGGACTTTCGCTCTTCGCAGGCCTCCTTCTCTATATACGCTGATGCATCCGTCAGGACATACAATGGCGCAGGCTGTGCAACCCGTACATTTTTCTTTGTCATGTTGCTCGACGTAGGGGTAGCCCTTCCGGTTTACCTTGCGTTTTGCTAAATCGAGCAGTCCTAAAGGACAGGCTACAGCACAAAGTCGGCATCCCTTGCATCTTTCTTGATTAATTTCTATGGCACCTTGCATGGTTATCTTGTTTTATTGACCATAAACATCTTTGTTGTAGAACTTCACGATGCTTTCCACCATTTTCAATGATTCTGCGGCAGGGCTTTCCGGATTGCAGGCTATGGCTTCCATGTAACTTTCCATGGCGCTGCGCCAGTCGTGAAGCTTGCAGTAGGCATTGCCGAGCATGTACCATGCCCTGTCGTCCTTCAGGTTTTTGTCGATAGCCTTCCGGAGCCATTCTATGGCGCGCGCAGTATGGCCATCGTTCAGCAGTGTCTGGACTTCATCAGCGTAGTGCATCATGACGTTTTTTGTTGTTCATGCAAAATTAGTGATAACTTCTTCTAAATTGTTCTCTCTTTCTTTCCGTTAAATTATATTTAACGCGTATTTTTTATTTGTTAAAGATTGAGGTAACCTTTTATCTGTTGATTTCTTGGTGATTAATAGAACTTTCTTATCAGTTTCTTATGAAACCAACAATTTTGCGCTGATTTGAGCAATTTCTTTTCAAAATGCACTAATATTTCGCTCTTGTGCATCCATTTGGGCCTGACAGCAGAGGCAAAAACTGATGTCGGGATTGTTTTGGCAAGGTGGCATCGTTAGGAGAGTCAGTTCAGGGTGGAAAAGCGGCTTCGCTGATGATGAAAAGAAAAAAGCGTGCGAGATATTTTCACAAATTGTCGCACGCTAAACTTATTGTTTCGTTTCAAAATTGTTGTTCCTGACTTTTGTGGGCTTACCACCGTGTAAACACGATGCTTTGCTATTCGGGTCGGTAAAACCGTCCTGCTTTCAGTGAGTTACTTCCATGAGAGGTATGTCACGGTCGCGTTCGTCACTGTTTTCGTGCAGCAAAATTACAAAGATTATCTGTATTTACAAATGTTTTTGGCCAGAATCTCTAAATTATTTTTTCCTGCACGATCTTATCAGCTTTTAACTCTTAGCCTTACGGAGCAGATTTTTTTGACGATGGACAGTTGCCAAAGTGATGATCCGTTTCTTTGATTCCTGATGACATGAATGAAGCGCATGTTTGGTGGTTGAGTGTGGACGGATGTCGAGTCAGTGGCTTCCGTCTCCCAGCGTTAACCGATGGTTGTTAATAACGCAATCTCCCATTCTTAGTGTATTAAATCGCAACTAAATTCACCTGTCAATGGTGGTTCGTGATTTTTCGATCAGAATGGTTCATGAGCCGCAGGGCCTGAGTAGGGCTTCATAAGGAATGTTCATACGCATGAAGGGTCAGAAGAAAAACGGATGGAAGTTTTAACATTCCAGAACCGGATAGGGGAAAAAACATTGGAGATTTCTGTTTTCCACCATCGTTCAGGATAAATTTCCTTGGGAATTTTTGTTTTCTAAAACGGTTTTGTTAAAAATCCGTCGGAATTTTAACGATTTAGGTGTGCCCAGTTAAAATCCCCTTGGCGATTTTAACATTCCAAAACGGCGCAGTTAATTTTGCCCTGGCGATTTTAACATTCCAGATGAGGAAAATGATTTATGCCTTGGCTATTTGGGCTTTTCGCATGTGGAACTTGGAATTTTCCTATGTCGTTTGCCCTGAACATTGCCGGACAAGGCTTTTTTCCTTGCGCATGAATGCTCTCCGCATCCGTTGCGCTGCCATTCCCAAGGGGCATCGAAGGTAGCCATCTGACAAGTGGCTCATTCGGCCTTCTCTAACGCGTCATGAATGCGTTTAGAATACTGGTCAATGATATGAATGGTGGTGGAATCGGTGTCGAATACGCTGTACCAGCCTTGGGGCTCGTGAGGAGGGTCGCACAGATAGTCGTCCCCCATCTTCCAGCGGTCGTCGGCCGGACGGCCTTCGCCACCCCATCCCCAGAAGTTGCAACCGGCAAGGTTGAAGCCTTTTTCTACCGACTCTGCTACCTGAAGAAATATGAAGTTATAGAAAGCATCGCGACATTGCGTCTTGGATTCTGGATGGTGAAGGTTTCCGTCGCGTGGATATCCGAACTCTTCGATTACCAGAGGTTTGTCGCTCTTTCCTGCCAGGCGCAGATGGTCGCTGATGTAAGCACGGGCTTTTTGGTTGACGAGGGGTATGTCTTCCCATATTCTGTCTTCGCTGCACCAGCCCCAGTTCTTGGGCCAAATGTGAATGGTGAGGTAGTCGATGTTCTGATCGTTGTGAATGAGTTCATACGTCTTGATGTCCATTTCGCAACCTACATATCCCTCGCTGCCTACGGAAACCAGATGTTGATTGTCGATGCTTTTGATGAGCCTTGCGCTCTCTTTGATGAATTCGGCAAAATCTTCTTTTCCCTCCTTGCTGAAACTGCGGGGCTCGTTGCCTATCTGCCATGCCATGATGGCTGGATCGTTGCGATAAGGCTGACCCGTGATGGTGTTTTTCCGACTGACGATTTTGCGAACGTAATCGTAGAAAAGCTGTTTGGCCTTGTCGTTTCTGACGAATTTAGAGGCATAGCGAACGTAGGTGTTGTAGTGTTCCCCATCGGCCGATGGGGAATTGCCCTCTCCGGCGTACTTAAGATAGAAGCCGTAGCCACCGCTCCAGTCCCACGAATTGTTGAGATAAATGACGGCGGTCATGTTCCTCTGGCGAAGCTCGTTGAGGAAATAGTCAAGGCCTACGAGCAGCGTGTCGTTGAGCTGTCCGGGGGCTTCTTGCAGATATGGCTTCACGCTGTTGGCGTTAACGCTGCCTTCGTCGGCGCCGGCCAGCACGCGCAGGTTCTTGATGCCATGGGCTTTTAGCTGATCCAGCTCGCGTGCAAGGCGTTCGCGGTTTCCTCCCTGTCCGGTGGAGGCCAGAATGGGTCCGTACCAGAAGTTTGTGCCGATGTAGGCGTAGGGTTCACCGCTGCGGCGGAATTTTCCGTCAAGGGTATAGATGATGTCTTCAGGCTGTGCTTCGGCCGTAATCATGCTTCCGCAAAGGCAGCAAAGCAGGAGGAAAATGATTCTTTTCATTGATGGTTTATATGGGGTAAGAAATGTATTGCGATTATTGTTCATTGGAAAATAGATCGAGCTTGTTGTCGCGCGATTGCTGCAAGGGGATAATTTCCTGCTGCTTTTGTCCTTTTGAGCGGAGGTTGGCGTAGCGCGTGTTCAGATGGTCCACAAAGGAATGATGGGATTCTGCGTTCATCAGCTGGCCTGCAATGACGGAATTCTGAGCGGCGTCCTTTACCCAGACTACGGGACCTCCGTATACGGGGGCAATCTTGAGGGCGGTGTGGAGCTCGCTGGTGGTGGCTCCGCCAATCATGATGGGCACGCTCACTCCGGCCTCACGCAGCATTCGGACGGTGTTGATCATTTCGTCCAGGCTGGGAGTGATGAGTCCGGAAAGCCCGATGATGTCTACTTTCTCCCTGATGGCAGCTTCTACGATGCGTTCCGGTGGGGTCATCACGCCCAGATCGATGATTTCGTAGTTGTTGCAGGCCATGACTACACCAACGATGTTCTTTCCGATGTCGTGAACGTCGCCTTTTACCGTAGCCAGCAATACGCGACCTGCACTGGCCGCCGTATGGTCTTTTTCCTTAATGATATAGGGTTGCAGAATTTCTACGGCACGCTTCATGGTGCGGGCTGTTTTCACCACTTGCGGCAAAAACATTTTGCCTTCGCCAAAGAGTACGCCCACTTTCGACATGCCGTCCATCAGTGGTCCTTCAATGACGTTTACCGCCCGTCCGTATTTTTGCAAGGCTTCCATGAGGTCTTCCTGCAAATGGTCGGCATTGCCCTTCCGGAGTGCTTCGCGCAAGCGTTCGTCAACGTCTTTTACCATAGTGGGACCGGCTTCGGCCTTTTGTGGGGGGGCGGCTGAAGGCTGGATTTGCTGAAAGGCTTCCAGAACGCGTTCCGTGGCGTCGGGGCGACGGTTGAATATCAGGTCTTCAATGAGCGCACGCCTGTCGGGCTCAATGTCCTCATACATTACACTGGTGGCAGGGTTAACGATGCCCATGTCCATTCCTGCGCGTATGGCGTGATACAGAAATACGGCATGCATGGCTCCGCGCAGGTAGTTGTTTCCTCGGAAGGCAAATGACAGATTGCTTACACCTCCGCTGACGTGGGCGTAGGGAAGGTGCTGCTTGATCCACTCTGTGGCGCGGATGAAGTTGAGCGCGTAATCGTTATGTTCGGCCATTCCCGTCCCGATGGTGAGAATGTTAGGGTCGAAGATGATGTCTTGTGGGGGGAAGTTGATGCGTTGCGTGAGCAGATGGTAGGCGCGCTGGCAGACGTCAATCTTGTGCTGATAGCTGGTGGCCTGTCCGTTTTCGTCGAAAGCCATCACCACTACTGCTGCTCCCAGTCGCCGCAGATCCCTGGCATGAGAGAGAAAGACTTCTTCTCCCTCTTTGAGCGAAATGGAGTTGACGATGCATTTTCCCTGCACGCACTTCAGGGCGGCGGTGATAATGTCCCAGTTAGACGAATCGATCATTACCGGCAGACGTGATATGTCTGGGTCAGCGGCAATGAGATTGAGAAAATGCGTCATCTCCTGCTTGCTGTCAAGCAAACCGTCGTCCATGTTGATGTCCAGAATCTGAGCTCCATCTTCCACCTGATGGCCTGCTATGCTCTGAGCTTCTTCGTACTGCTGCTCCTTGATGAGCCGGAGAAACTTGCGCGAGCCAGCCACATTACAGCGTTCACCAATGTTGATGAAGTTACGCTCAGGCCTTACTTCCAAGCACTCCAGACCTGAAAGGTGCATGTAGTGGGAGGGGGCCACGGGAATATGGGGCTTGTGCCACTTTCCGTCCTGTTGAATGATGGAGGAATATTCTGCTATGTAGGCGTCCGTGGTGCCACAACAGCCGCCAATGATGTTAACCAGTCCTTCATCGATGAAAATCTTCATCTGCTCGGCCATTTGGCGCGGCGTAATGTCGTATTTCCCCATTTCGTTGGGCAATCCGGCATTGGGGTAGACCGAAATGTAGTGGGGAGCACCAGAGGCAAGTTCTTCAAGATAGGGTTTCATCTCCAAGGGCCCGAACGAGCAGTTCAGGCCTACGGAAAATAGGTCAGCATGCTCCATTGATGTGAGGAATGCTGTCAGCGTTTGTCCCGACAAGGTTCGGCCAGCCTTGTCTGAAACGGTGACGCTCAGCATGATGGGTACTCGTTTCTTCCTGAGCTGAAAGGCTTGTTCGGCAGCAAAAACAGCAGCTTTTGCATTGAGCGTGTCGAAGATGGTTTCAATGAGCAGAAGGTCCACGCCGCCATCGAGCAAGGCAACGATCTGTTCCTGGTAGGCATCGGCCAATTCGTCGAAGGTGATGGCGCGGAAGGCAGGGTTTTCTACGTCGGGACTCATGGAACAGGTCTTGTTGGTAGGGCCAATGGAGCCTGCCACAAATCGCGGCTTATCCGGCGTCTTCTCAGAGTATTTGTCAGCCAGTTGACGGGCAATCCTGCAACTTTCCAGATTCAACTCCCTGCACTGGGCTTCTAAATGATAGTCGGCCATTGAAACGCGTTGCGCACTGAACGTGTTGGTTTCAATGATGTCAGCGCCTGCGAGGAGATATTTCTCGTGAATGTCGCTGATAATGTCAGGACGGGTGAGCGAGAGTACGTCATTATTGCCTTTCATCTGCCACGAAATGTTTTTGAACCTTTCGCCGCGGAAGTCTTTCTCCTGAAGGGCATAATGTTGAATCATTGTTCCCATTGCCCCGTCCAGAATCAGGATACGCTCTTTGATGATTTCAGATATGTTCACGATATAATGATGACCAGCATTAGTATTTCTTGAAACTGCGTTCCATCTCGCGCTTGTCGCTTTGTTCTTTCAGCGATTGCCTCTTATCGTAGACTTTTTTGCCTCTGGCTAAGGCGATATCTACCTTTGCAAAGTTTTTTTCATTGATGTAGAGGGAAAGGGGAACGATGGTGAGTCCAGGATTCTTGATTTCCTGTTCTAATTTCCGGATCTCCTTTTTCGTAAGTAACAGCTTGCGATCCCTTCTCGGCTCATGGTTTCCGTAGGAACCATAGAAATAGGGAGCAATATACATGTTTTTGACCCATACTTCATGGAGATTGATAAAGCAAAACGTATCTACCAAACTTGCTTTACCGTTACGGATGCTTTTAATCTCCGTACCGGTTAATACAATTCCTGCTGTAAACTTGTTCAGGAAGATGTAGTCGAATTGCGCACGTCTGTTTTTGATTAAAACCTTGTGCTTTGTCTTCATGTCAGCCATTGTTACGTCTTTTTTATGGGATACTTATGCTTTTATGAATGCATCGAGGTGCTGTTCCACGTATTCGTTGAGTTGCTCGGTAATGCTGGGCTCTGTTTCCACGAATTCATCGTCGATAACATCCATTTCGGGGTGTTGCTCATAGAGCGCCATGAAGTCTTCGTCGGTATTGGCTTCCATGATTGCATCCCGATACTGGCTGTAGAGCCTGCGACCGTCGTAGAGAAGTTTTGAGAAATCGTGAAGTCCCCAGAGTCTCATACATTTCGCAAATGGGTTTTCGAAAATAAAAGGACCATAACCGTTGTAGATGAGCTGAATCATTCCTCCTTCCAGCATTTCGCGTCGGAACAGATAGTAGGCCAACAGTGTTAGCTGCTGACTGTTCAGTTTGTTCATGTTGTCGGCATTCAGTTCTTCACCTAAGTTTGATAGGAATCCTTCTGCAATGCTTAGAATGTCTGTCTTGTTGTCCTCTTTGGCCATGTCGTGGTTTATGATGGGTTGCTGTTGGAGTTCTTCGTCTTGGCTTTGTTCTTGTTGCCGCGATAGAATCTTCTGTTCCGGTTTTTCGGTCGGTTTTTCTTTTTTTCGCCTTCCGATTGTAAGCTGTGCGTGGATTCCATGCCGTTTGGTAAGTCTTGCAGCACGATTTTCTTTCCTACCTTTTGCTTGATTCTCTTGAAGTATTGGGCATCCTTTTCGTTCACGAAGGTGATGGCGGTGCCTTTTCTGTTAGCCCTTGCCGTTCTGCCTATGCGGTGAACGTAATCTTCTACGTCGTGAGGCACATCGTAATTAATCACGGTCTCAATGTCATCGATGTCGATGCCTCTCGCTATAATGTCGGTGGCTATGAGTATGTCAATTTGTCCGTTCTTGAAATTCCGGAGTACGAGGTCTCGCTCCTTTTGGTCCAAATCAGAATGTATTTCTCCGATGTTGCTGTTAACTTTATGCAGTGTAGAGAACAATTCTTTAACCTTGGCTTTGGACGAGGCAAAGATGACCGACCGATTGAGCTGCCCATTCTCTGACAAACTCTTCAGAATGCCCAATTTCTGATTTTCAGAGCAAATGTAGGCCTTTTGGTCAATGTGCTCGGCCGGTGTCGTCATGGCAATCTTGATTTCTACCGGGTTCTTCAAGATGCTGTTGGCCATGTTGCGTATTTCGCTGGGCATCGTGGCTGAAAACATCAGCGTCTGCCTTTCTTTGGGCAGATGGCTGACAATCGTCATGATGTCATCATAGAATCCCATGTCGAGCATCCTGTCAGCTTCGTCCAATACGAAAAACGACACGTTCGACAAGTCAATGTTGCCCAGCTTAATGTGGCTCAACAGGCGTCCTGGGGTGGCCACGATCACGTCTGCACCTAATTGCATTCCGCGCAGTTCCTGCTGATAGCGGACGCCGTCGTTTCCGCCGTATACCGCCACGCTCGAAAATGGAACAAAGTAAGAGAAGGCCTCCATGGCCTGGTCTATCTGCTGCGCAAGTTCGCGCGTGGGCGACATGATGATGCAATTGATAACATCGGTCGGTAAGTTCTCGCTACATAGTTTATGCAGTATGGGAAGAAGATAAGCTGCTGTTTTTCCTGTGCCGGTCTGCGCTATGCCTATCAGGTCGCGGCCCTCTAATAGTGGAGGAATGGCCTGCTCCTGAATGGGCGTGCAGTCAACGTATTTCATCGCGTCAATGGCGTCCAGAATTCTTTCGTCAATATTTAAATCAGAGAATTTCATGAATCTTCTGTTACGGATATGCTGATGGTGAATGACTATTTCGGAGTCCTTTTATAGAGATAGAATGCCACGCAGGCAAAGATAATGTTGGGAATCCATACGGAAATGATGGGGGGCCAACCGGCATTTACGGCAAAGGTGGAGAAGACGGTCTGGAACATGATGTAGGAGAAACTCAGTGCCAGTCCTAAGCCCAACGAAAGTCCCATGCCACCTTTCCGCTTTTCGCAAGATAGCGTTACGCCGATGATGGTGAGGATAAATGCCGCAAAGATGGATGCAATGCGGTTGTAATATTCAACTTCAAACAGGCTTACATTTGTGGATCCTCTCAATTTTTGTTTTGCGATGTATTCTTTCAGCTCGGGCATTGTCATCGTTTCCTGTTGGTTCATGGTGTAAAAGAGGTCGGAGGGCTCCATGATGATGATAGAGTCCATTTCTTTACCCGATGTAATCTCTTCGCGCATTCCTTTCAGCTGTCGGATGCGCCAGTCTTTCAGTTTCCATTTATAACGCACGTCTGAAAGTGTGTCATACTGGATGGATTGTGCACTGAGATGCGACACGACTTTCTTGTCTACGATCTTATCCAAGAAGAAACCGTGACCAACTTTGGTCTTATTGTTGAAGTATGACATGAAGGCCACTACACCAGTGTCTACCTGAAGTTGCACATTATCAATTGTGGATATTTCTCTGCGTTTAATGTATTTACTCTCAAAGTTTAACTTCTTTATGTTGCTGTGTGGAATGATGTAGGCACCTAAGATGAAGCTCACTATGGCTATGATGGTGGCAGAAATCATGTAAGGTTTCAATAATCGCCGGAAGCTCATTCCGTTCGAGCGCATGGCGATAATCTCGGAGTTGTCGGCCAGCTTCGATGTGAAAAATATCACGCTGATAAACACAAAGAGAGGGCTGAACAGGTTGGCAAAGTAGGGGATGAAGTTCAGATAGTAGGTGAACAGTATCTTTTGCCAAGGCGCATGGCTTGATGTGAACTTGTCAATACGTTCGTTGAAGTCAAAAACGATAACGATAGCAATGATCAGGATAATGGAGAAGATGAATGTGCCTAAAAACTTCTTGATGATGTATTTGTCCAATCGCGTAAGCAACGGTCCGCGCATGTTTAGCTTTCCGGCAAGCGTCGATAGCAGGGAGTGCCCCTGTGTCTTCCCTTGTTCCCTGTGTTGGGACTGAGCGTGGGCTTTCCATTTGCCTAATGTGGACTTAATGCCATTCATGCTGCTCGTTCTCGGGCTATAATCGTTGCTGAAGTTGGCTGGTCATGCGCTGCTTCCACGCTGCGAAGTCGCCGTTTGCTATGTGCGCGCGTGCCTGCTTCATGAGTTCTAAGTAGAATGCCAGATTGTGAATGGATGCAATCTGCATGGCCAGCAGTTCTTTAGCTTTGAACAGGTGGTGCAGGTAGGCTTTGCTGTAGGCATGGTCCACGTAGCTGGTGCCTGTTGCGTCTATTTCGCTGAAATCGGCCTCCCACTTCTTGTTTCTCATGTTCATGATGCCGTTCGAGGTGAACAGCATGGCGTTGCGTCCGTTTCGGGTGGGCATTACGCAGTCAAACATGTCTATTCCTCGGGCTATTCCTTCCAGAAGGTTGACGGGAGTGCCTACTCCCATCAGGTAGCGTGGACGGTTTTCGGGAAGAATGGCGTTGACCACTTCTATCATTTCATACATCACTTCCGTAGGTTCGCCTACGGCCAATCCGCCTATGGCATAGCCGTCGGCATCGAATTGAGTGACAAATCGGGCACTCTCTTCGCGCAAGTCTTTGTATACGCAGCCCTGAACAATGGGAAATAGCGACTGGTGATAGCCATAGAGTGATGGTGTGTCCTTGTAGTGACGATAGCATCTGGTCAGCCAGTTGTGAGTGAGTTGCAGACTTTTCTTTGCATACCGATAGTCGGCTGTTCCCGGTGGGCATTCGTCAAAGGCCATCATAATGTCGGCTCCAATGGTGCGTTCTATGTCAATGACCTTTTCCGGCGTAAAGAAATGCTTGCTACCGTCAATGTGGGAGCGAAACTCACAGCCTTCTTCGCTCAGTTTTCTGATGTTGGTCAGCGAGAACACTTGGAATCCGCCACTGTCTGTGAGAATAGGGCGGTCGAAACCTATGAACTTGTGCAGGCCTCCGGCCCTGTGGATGATGTCGGTTCCCGGGCGCAGATAGAGATGATAGGTGTTGCCCAGAATGATTTGAACTTTGATGTCGTTCAGTAGCTCGTGGGTATGTATGGCCTTGACGGATGCCTCTGTGCCAACCGGCATGAATATGGGTGTTTCAATGGGACCGTGGTCCGTGATGATTTTTCCGCACCGCGCATGGCTTTGAGGATCGGTATGTAGCAGTTCAAAAGTCATTGCTTTTCTTCAAGCTCAATTATTTTTCCCCTTTGCTTTCTTCTTTCACTTCGAAGTTAATGGGATTTTCCACCTTTTCCTGAGTGAGAGCAATGTTAAGTACGTCCTGAACGTTCTCTACATAGCGGAAGGTTACGCCTCGCAAATAAATTTCGGGAATTTCCTCAATGTCCTTCTGGTTTTCGTTGCTCAGAATGATCATGGTAATGCCGGCACGCTTGGCGGCGAGGATCTTTTCCTTGATGCCTCCTACGGGCAATACCTTTCCGCGAAGCGTAATTTCGCCTGTCATGGCCACTCCTGACAGAACTTTTCTTTGCGTCAGTGCCGAGGCTATGGAGGTGGCTATGGTGATGCCTGCCGATGGACCGTCCTTGGGTACTGCTCCTTCGGGCACGTGGATGTGAATGTTCCAATTGTCGAACACCTTGTAGTCTATGCCCAGCGTTTCGGCATGTGCCTTGATGTATTCAAGGGCGAGTACGGCCGATTCCTTCATGACGTCACCCAGATTGCCGGTCAGCGTCAGTTTTCCGGCCTTACCCTGGCTCAGGCTGGTTTCAATGAAGAGTATTTCTCCGCCAACCGAGGTCCACGCCAGTCCCGTTACCACGCCGGCATAGTCGTTACCTTGATACTTGTCCCTGTTGAATGGGGGCTTTTTCAACAGCATGGGGATGTGTTCGGGTTTGATGCTGGGATAGGGAATGGTATTCTCCTTTACGTAAGTGAATGCTTCCTTACGGAATATCTCGTTGATGCGCTTCTCCAGCTGGCGCACACCGCTTTCACGCGTGTACTGCTCAATGAGGCGTTCCAATGCCGGCTTGGTGAAGCTGATTTTCTGTTGCTTCGTGAATCCGGTGGCCTCTTTTTCCTTGGGTATGAGGTGGCGCTTGGCGATTTCTATCTTTTCTTCCGTGATATAACCGCTCATTTCGATGAGTTCCATACGGTCAAGCAGTGGAGTGGGTATGGTGCTTAGCGTATTGGCCGTAGCGATGAAGAGTATCTTTGACAGATCGTAGTCCAAGTCAAGGAAATTGTCGTGGAACGCTACGTTCTGTTCCGGATCCAGCACTTCCAGCAGGGCCGATGCAGGGTCGCCGTTGATGTTTTCTCTGGAAATCTTGTCTATTTCGTCGAGTACGAACACAGGGTTGCTTGATCCGCACTTGATCAGGCTCTGAATGATGCGTCCGGGCATAGCGCCAATGTAGGTACGGCGGTGGCCCCTGATTTCGGCCTCGTCGTGAACGCCGCCGAGCGATACTCTTACGTATTTTCGCTTCAGGGCTTTGGCTATGCTCTTGCCTAATGAGGTTTTTCCGATGCCCGGAGGGCCGTATAGGCAGATGATGGGTGACTTGAAGTCGCCCCTGAGTTTCAGCACGGCTAAGTGTTCCAGAATTCTTTCCTTTACTTTCTCCAATCCGTAGTGGTCGCTGTTCAGTGTGCGCTCGGCATTTTTGATATCAATGTTGTCTGTTGTAAATTCGTTCCAGGGCAGGCTGATCATCGTTTGCAGGTAGTTCTGCTGCACGTTGTAGTCTGGGCTTTGCGGATTGATACGGGCCAGTTTGTCCAGTTCTTTTTCAAAGGCCTTACGAGTTTCTTCGTTCCATTTCTTGGTCTTAGCCTTTTCCTCCAGGTTGTGGATGTCTTGATCCATGGGCGATTCACCCAGTTCGTCCTGCATGTTTTTGATTTGTTGTTGCAGGAAGTATTCCTTTTGCTGTTGGTCAAGGTCTTCGCGTGTGCGCTCCTGAATGTTGGCCTTGAGCGATGCATACTGTATTTCGCGATTCAGGATGGACAGCAGTTTGTAGGCCCTGTCCTTGATGTTGCTGGCCATGAGCAGTTCCATCTTTTCCTTAATGGGAATACTCAGGTTGGTACAAATGAAGTTGATCAGGAAAACCTTGTTGGAAATGTTTCTGATGGCAAAATACGACTCGTCGCGCAGGTTGTCATTCAGCTTGAACAGGCGTACCGTAAGGTCGCGGCAGGCATCAACCAGGGCTGAAAACTCCTGATTGTCCTCATCGGTGTGGGTTTCCTTGAGTTGCTTGATCTGGGCCATGTAAGTGGGACTTGTCTGAATGAGTTTTTCCATCTTGAATCGGCCAAAACCTTGTAGCAACACGGTGATGCGCTTTTCGGGAAGTTCCAGAATGCGCATCACTTTGGCCACGGTTCCTGTCTTGTAGAGCTGTTTTTCCGTGGGGGTGTCTACGTCGGGTTCGTTCTGGCAGAGCACGCCGATGTATTCTTCGTTGTCGCGCGCCTGTTTGATGACCTCGAGTGAGAATCCGCGCTCTATGGCTATGGGCACCACGATGCCGGGGAACAAAACCATGTTGCGCAGGGGGAGGATGGGGAGGATTTTCCCTGTTTCTATGTTAAATAAGTTCTGAATGTCTCCGTCGAAATCAGCAATGAGTGAAAAGGAGTTTTGATTCGAATCGTCGTTCATCTTGACTGTCTTCTTACGATGTGGTATTAATGAATTCTTATCTGCTTAAGAAGTTGCAAAGGTAGTGCATTTTGTTGAGATTTGACGGGGTCTGACTACATTTTGCGCTACATCGTCACAACTTTTATGCCTCTCATCATAACAAAGGGTATACCAAAATGTGGCGCACGGATGGAATTTCGTAATTTTGCATGAAAATCATCCCTATGGCCACCGATAAGGACCACCAGTGTTTCCATTTCAAGAAGTTCAGTGTAAGCCACCAGGGCTGTGCCATGAAGGTGGGCACAGACGGTGTGCTTTTAGGCCTTCTGGCTCCGAAAGGGGGCCATCGCATACTTGATGTGGGTACGGGCAGTGGGTTGGTGGCCCTGCTGCTGGCACAACGGAATGATGAGGCCCTGATTGACGGTGTGGAGATTGATGCATCGGCCGCCTGTCAGGCCAGGCATAACTTTGAGGCTTCGCCGTGGGCTGTCAGATTACGGAGCATCCATCAGGACATTGTGCATTTTGCCAAGGAAGAAGGCCATCAGCGCATGTACGATGTCATTGTATGCAATCCTCCCTTCTATGCTCATTCTCCCTCCACCGCTTCTGCTGAGCGCGACATGGCACGTCTCGGAGTGAGCCTCACGGCTGAGGAACTCATGTCCAGCGTAGGCCTTTTGCTGAGTGATGGCGGAACTTTTACGGTCATCATTCCTTCCGATCAGGCCACAGACTATGAACGCATGGCTTGGACCGAAGGATTGCATCTTTGCGAAAGCGTCAGCATCTGTACCAAAGCAGGTAAGCCTTGCAAAAGGATGGTGCTCACCTTTGCCCGTCGTGCCATAGTGGGCGCCAATAGCCTACAGCTTACGTTGATGAATCCTGATGGGAGCCGAACGTCTGAGTTTTCAGCCCTGGTCAGCAATTTTTACCTTCGTTAGTGGGGTGGCTGGAGCACTGGAATGGATCTTTCGAGCATATAATTGAACTTTTTACTCCATTGTTCAAATATTTGCTCGAACAAATTTCGTGATGCAATGCTCGTAACGCACTTTTGCTCGAACAAATTTCGTGATGCAATGCTCGTAACGCACTTTTGTCCGAACAAATTTGACGATGCAACCCTCGTATCACGTTTTCCCCATTGGGGATTTTATGAAAAAAGGTTCGTAACGCATAAAAGTTATGACTTTTTATGAATGTTGCTACCGAGACAAGATCTTCCGCCTGCCGCGAATGACGATTCCTTGCTGACGCGAAGTGCTGGGGCGCCCTTGCAGGTCGTAGGAAGGGGTGGAGCTCTGTTTTTGACCTTGCACCATCTCGATGCCTACCGTGGAGTTGGCATCTAAGGCGTAAGTGGCATCGGTGAAGGCTGTGGTACGGCCATCAATAGCAGCTCCTAAGGCATTGCTGACTTTGATTTTGTAATTATCGCCGTGCAGAGATTCTGCGAGCCTCACCTTCAGGCAGGTTGCTATGCCGCTGGTGGGGAGCTGCATGCCGTAGGGGGAATACAGGATGACGCGCCAAACGTGGTCTTCCAGTTCTTGGCTTACCACCTTGTACAGCCTGGGCATGTAAGGGCCGCGACTGATGCTTTCGAGCGAGAGGCCTTCAGGAATGGCTATGTCGAACTGCAATGCACTGAGCGTTTCGGGTGTGCTGTCGTAGGAGAGGTTGATGGTGGTTTCACCGGTGGGTTCTACAGCAGTTGCATCAATGGAAAATGCAGCGACAGAACGCGAGTAGGAGGCCAGAGGCCCGGACTGCTGCATGAGCAAATCGATGAACGCCGTAATGTCCTTGCTGTTTACGGCTTTGTCGCGGTTGAGGTCGGCCAGGTCGCGCTTAAACCCATCGCCCGGAGTGCCACCACTGATGGTGGTGATCGCTACAAGGTCGCCCAAATTGATTTCCCCATCGGGGTTTACGTCGCCCATGGGGCGATTCAGTCCCACGTGGTCGTCCATCCATTCTAAACGTGACTTGAGCGTGGACTTCAGGAAGTCTACTTCGGCTTCATAGGTGTAACGAATGCCTGTTCCGGCAGGGAGCTGAACGTTCAGCACCGGCCAACGGATGAAGTTGAGCCTTTGCGATTCGTCAATATTGGCAGCAATGCTGTCAATGAAGTGCTCATAATGTTCGTAGACCAAGTGTTCCTGGAGTCTCATTTTTTCCCAGAGCGAAACAAGCATGTCATTGTGGGTTTCAATGATGCGCTTCTGGAGATTCTTGATGTTGCCCTGATTGGACGTTGGGGGGGCCAGACAGAGGAACGTATTATACTGATTGGCCGGATAGCTCGACAGGAAGATGTCGTAGGTATGGTCCATGTCCCATACGGGATCGAAGATGAAGTGATCGTCGCCACGCTCTTTCATCATGTAGACGCTGTGGTTGCCGTCGTGGTTGGCCGTAGCTTCCTCAATGACTAAGCGTTTCATAAACGACTCTAAGTCAACGATGCTGCTGATTCCCGTCTGTGGGTCTTCTGGATGGGCCGACATAATGCGGCGTTCCATCTCTTCATAATGCTTTTTGATATAAGCAATCTGGAGGTTTGTTACTTTGTCATGTTCTGGATAGTGAATGGTGATTCGCGCATTGTAATTGGCTGAATTGAACATCACTGGTTCACCTCCGGAACCGTCGAGTTCTATGAGGTAACCGCCAGAGATGTTGGGTTCAGTGTTGTCGCGCATTGACATTTTGGTCAGTTCAACACGGTGCTCCCTCACTTCGAGTTGGTCAAACAGCGTGAAATTGCCCATGTATTCTCCATTCACTATGACATCTACAGAACGGCCATGGGGCGTGAACCTCATGCCCACCTGACGGCTCATTTCGAAGGCTACGAGATTTCGCATGAGCGACTTATCCTGATGGTTGGCCAGGAGAGTCCACTTTTTTGCCGTGGCAGGGAAGTCGAGAATGCGGTGCTTGTTTCGAAACTTCAGTTTGTAGGGCTTCTTCTCAAGGGTCCATGTGCCGTTGCCCCGTCCGCGCACGTCCATGCTGTCAGTGAGCAGTGCTCTGCCACCATCTGAAATGATGTAGGCAATGCCGGGCAGATAGACCGTCTTGGAGGTAACGGCCTCTTCGCCTTCCGTATTGATGACAATGGTAGGGATGTTGGTGAGTTGATAGAGCTGACGGTCGTCGCCTTCACCGGCCTCGCCATAGTAGCGAACCTCGGGCATCTCGCCAGACAGGTAGCTTTTGGCCTTTACAAAGCGTACGTAGCGGAAGGCACGGGTGCAATTGAGCTCTACCGATACCTCGGAGCCCACTTCGGGCACGTCTTTGATCATGTGGATGGGGATGGCATCCAGAAAGTCGGGGCTGTTGGCACCTTCAAACATGCCCAACTGCATTCTGGTCTTTTCAGGAACGGAGTAAGTGAGCTTCTTGATGACATGTTTCCGGCCCAGATCCTTGCTGAGGGTTCGGTCTGTCAGCACCTCAGCGCCATGGAGCAGACCGGAGCCATCGTCTTCCCATACGTAATCCGAAAGCACATCATGCACCGATGGGCGGTAGTCTACCGAATAAGCATTCCAGGGAAGGGCCTCGCCATCGGTACTCAAGAAAAGGCTACCAGAGTCGTCCTTCGGGCCAATCAGCATTTTGGTCTCGCCATCCGGATGATACATTACGACAGACTTTTCGTTGACATTCCACGAGGGCAGGAGCGTATACCGGCCGGCTACGGATTCAAAGTCCACCGTAAGGGCGCTGTTCATGTCTGTAGATGTGGTGAGTGCTTTATTGTCAGATAGGCAGAGGTAAGTGCCCGACGTGACGTTTTTCAACACAAAGTGGCTGCCGGAACGCACCGTTTGCCAAACCTTTGTGGCATCGTAATCCTCGGAGAGCTTCAAACTATGGTCCTGAAAAGGAGAAAGATATTGCGCAATGCCTTTTGGAGAGTTGGAAGCAGCATTGTTGAGCATAAGCAGTGTGCCGCTTCCTATCTCTTTTGCTCCCAATTCCCTGCAGCGCGTCATGGCTGGAATGATTTGCCAAAAAGTGGTAATATCGGAATTGGCGGTAACGGCAATGCCTTCGGAAAGCGAAGGTATCAAGCAGCGCGTAGCACCTTCGCTGGAGAAGATTAAACGGGCAGAACCCACGGGGGCTCCGTTCGTTTCGGGCTTTGCAAGCTCAAAGCCAGTGGCTACGTGCTGTCCGTCTACGTATGTGACCTGCTCATTGTTGCCACAGAGTAGGTATTGGTTTCGGGCAATGCTGCGCAGATAGAACAATCGCTTGCTGCCGCTTTGCGACGAGGCTTCCACCAGTTCGAACACGCATTTGTTTTCTGCCTTTGCCGAAAGCTGAATGGTTTTGGCATCGGTTCCGACAAGGTCGGGGCTTAGGAAAAGGGTGTCGCCTTCGCTGTTTTGGCAACTGAAAAACACGTAATCTCCACCTTTCAGTACCACACGGTTTACGGGGGCCCTGAACCAATAGTTTTCACCAAGGGCTAAACCATGAAGCATGAGCAACATGGTTAGCCAGATTAGTCTAAGTCTTAATGTCATAATCTTCTTTTTGTGAATTGCAAAGTTATCACAAAAACTTCTGAACTGCAAATGCTAAAAATAGAAATGTTGCTTGCAGTACTGCCGAGGTTCTCCATTTTATCGACAGATGATTGCTTCCCAAAAGGAAAGCACAATGCAGGATTAACCGGCCTGCATTTCGCGAAGGAGTTGCTTCTGACGTTCGCTGAGTGAGGTGGGGAGCTTCACGTTGTAGGTAATGATCAGGTCAGTGCGCGAACCGTCTGGATTCGTGTGACCCATGCCCTTCAGCCTGACCTTGCTGCCATTCTGGGTGCAGGGTTTGACTTTGAGCTTGATCTTTCCGTTTTGGGTTTGAAGCATGATGTTTCCTCCAAGCATAGCCGTATATAGGTCAATGGTAACAGAAGCGTGGGCCTCAGCTTTCTGAGGAGAAGTGAAGGAACTGCCAAAATGTCCACCCGAAGTGCCATACTGTCCGCTATTGATTCCACCAAAAAGGCTTTCGAAGAAGGAGGAGAAACCTCCGCTTCCGAGATTCTGAAACTGGGAGAAGTCCATGTCTTCAAATCCCTGAGAAGTTCCGGAGCCATTATGAGCGAATGATTCGGCTTCGCGCCAATGTTCGCCGTATTGATCATATTTCTTTCGTTTCTCAGGGTCGTTGAGCACGTCGTAGGCCTCGTTGAGGGCCTGAAACTTTGCTTTGGCCTTTGGGTCGTTGGGATGAAGGTCAGGGTGGAAGAGTTTTGCACGCTTTTTATAAGCGTCTCTGATTTCTGATTGTGGAGTATCTCTGTTTACTCCCATTATTTTGTAGTAGTCTATGAATGCCATGTTGTGAATGTTTTATGTTTTCTGATGGGATAAGGACAAAAAGAGTGCCAACCAGGCTATTCATTTAAGATAAAGACAAAAAGAAATGACCATCCAAATGTTTCGGATAGTCATTTTGTTAAAACTCGCTGTGGAGCATACAGGACTCGAACCTGCCACCTCTTGACTGCCAGTCAAACGCTCTAGCCAGATGAGCTAATGCCCCAAAAGCGATGCAAAGTTAAACCATTTATATTTACCGACAAAGTTTTTTGCTTTTTTTTTATTTGACGAGCAACTTCTGTTGGCGTTTTTGCCCCTGCGATCCGGAAACCTTTACGATGTAGAAACCTGGGCGGACATCAATATCACACGTTCCGGGAGTTACTTCGTTTTGCATAAGGAGCTTTCCGTCAAGCGTAAAGATTTGGTAACGACATCCTGCCGTGAATCCTACGAGTTGTATCTGTCCTTCACCGGAGAGTATGCTGCCGGCCATCTGGGTCATAGCGTTGTGAATGCCGTCAATCATTGGCTCATAGCCAATCTTGTTATCCAACCATGCGAAACGCTCTCGGATATACTTCTTCATGAAGTCTACTTCTGCTTGATAACTGCCTAAAGCCTGGAAGTTCTGCTGTACCCTGATGTTCAGAATGGGCCAGCGCATGAAGTTGAGTTCCTGCGACTGATTGATTACCTTGGCCAAACTGTCTACATATGCTTCCATTACTTCAGGAGTGAAGCCGCGATAGTTGCGAGCATAATTGTAAAGCTCTTTGATGCGTTCCGTTTGGGAGTTGACAACGCGTCCTACGAACGACTTCATGTTTCCAGCAGCTGAGCTCTTGTTACTTAAACTCATATAGTTTGAATTGCCATTGATAGGGTAGGTGCGACCGTCATTTTCAAAGGCGAGGTCGAAATCCCATACGGCGCAACACGTGAATTTTTCGTTAGTACCGCGGTCTTTACTCATGTAAGTACTCCAATAGGTGTCGGTATTGCCGCTGAATTCACCTATCAGGAAGTTTTTCAGGAACGCATCCACATCTAACACGGAGGCATAGCCCGTAGTGGGGTTGGTATAATAGGAAGCATAAAGCTTCGTTTCCATGTTGTTGAAAGCATTGCGTAGATAATTAAGCTGGGATGTCGTAATGTCATCGTGCTTGGGATATTTCACGTTGATGGGGTTGCCATACGTGGAGGTAAAATGCACCGGTTCACTGTTGGCATAGGCATCAATCTCTATCAAGTAGCCACCCGTTACCTCGGGCGACCGATTATCCGTATTGGTCATCTTAGTAATTTCAACGCGGTTGGTCCCTACTTCGATTTTATCGCAAAGCTGGTAGTTGCCTTGGTATTCTCCGTTAAGAATAACGTCTACTAATCTGCCGGCTGGCGTATATTTCATATCAAAACGGCGGCTTGCCTCAAAGGCTACCAGATTACGTATGAGCGTTTTGTCGCCAAGATTGTTGATGAGTACCCAGTTCTTATCCTTTGCTGGCATGTCAAGCATGCGTGCCTTATGAGCCAGTTTCAGGCGGTAGGGGCGTTTGTGCCAGATGGTTCCACCATAGGCCAAGTTGTTGGATACTTCCCAAGAACCATTGCCTCGACCGCGAATCTGCAATGTGTCGGTAAAGAAACCACGGCCATCCTCTGAGATTACGGAAATCCATCCGTCTACATAAGTGGACCTTGAAGTAACTTGCTTGGCGTCTTGGGTGTGTATTACCACAACAGGGAGATTGGTGAGCTGGTAGAGCTGGCTGTCATCGCCTTCGCCCTCTGTACCGTAGAAGCGCAGTTCAGAAACGTTGCAACGCGCATCCTCAGGCCCCACATATCTTACATATCTGAAACCTCTGCTGCAATTTACGGGCGTGGTGCTCATTACTCCTTCGGTGGGAGCCTTCTTTATGATATGAATGGGAATTGCATCGGAAAAATCGGGCTGGTTAGCTCCTTCAAAAATACCGAGTACCATGCGGTTACCCCAGCCCTTACGTGGGCTGTACATGATGCGTTTGATAACATGCTTTGTTCCCAAATCCAGCCCCACCCACGTGTAGGAACGGTTGTAGGAGGCATAGAAAGTGGAGTAGTCGTTGTCGAAGGCATCTGCAGGTTGATTTACTGTGGTCGATACACTCCCTGAGGAGTAGTCAACGGACGGCGAACCAATGGGGGTGCCACTAAGGATGCGTAACTGTGCAGAAGCCGTGAGGCTACTCAGCATGAGGCCTATGAAAGGCAGGAGTATTCGTTGCATGATTCTTATTATTTTTCTGAATAATTTCTTTCCTCATTTGTGGCGCATACCGAACGGTTTGTTCTGGACAAAATACGTCGCGAGAGGTTCTGATAAAAATTTAAACGACGCAAAAGTAATGAATTATTCGTGAATAATCATCCTCAAAGATGCTAATTTGTTTTAATTTACAACTCAATTATGCCAAATATTTTGCAGAAGGCAATGTTTTGCCGTTTATTTGGCTTTAAATTTTTTGCCTTGCAGTTGTAGCATCTGGTCGCGATACTGAGCGGCAAGGATAAAGTCGTAGGCTTTGGCTGCCAATTCCATTTTTTTGCGCAGGGAAGCGATAGCTGCTTCCTTCTCCTGATCGTTATTAAAGGTCATTTCTGCTTCGGCGGCAATGGCATGGGTTGGTTCATCTTCTATGCGATAGGATACTGGACTGTGTTTGCTTCCGCCGGTGAGCTGGTTGTTGCCAATGGCCTTGACAATCTGTTTTGGAGTGATGTGATGCTCTTCGTTGTAGCGTATTTGCTTTTCGCGTCGGCGCAGTGTTTCGTCAATGGTCTGCTTCATGCTTCCGGTGATGGTTTGGCCATACATGATCACCTTTCCATGCACGTTTCGCGCCGCACGTCCTGCCGTCTGTGTCAGGCTGCGGTGGCTACGCAGGAACCCTTCCTTGTCGGCATCAAGAATGGCCACCAGCGATACTTCTGGTAGGTCCAGTCCCTCGCGCAACAGGTTTACCCCAACCAATACATCAAAGGATCCACTGCGCAGGTCTTCGAGAATGCGTACTCTGTCGAGTGTTTCTACGTCACTATGGATATAGTTGGCGCGAATGTCATTTTTCATCAGAAACGTTGTGAGATCTTCGGCCATGCGTTTGGTCAGCGTGGTAACGAGCGTGCGCTCACCGCGTTCTATGCAACTTTGTATTTCTTCCAGTAAGTCGTCAATCTGCGTAATGCTGGGACGCACCACAATTTCCGGATCGAGCAGACCGGTAGGGCGAATTACTTGTTCCACGATGACGCCTTCCGATTGTTGAATTTCATATTCTGCCGGCGTGGCACTAACATAAATCACTTGTTTGGCCAATTGCTGAAACTCCTCAATTTTCAGTGGTCGGTTGTCCAATGCTGCCGGTAGGCGAAATCCGTAGTCTACGAGTGCTACTTTACGGCTGCGGTCACCGCCATACATGGCATTGATCTGAGGTACGGAAACGTGGCTTTCATCAATGACTATCAGGAAATCCTTCGGAAAAAAGTCAAGAAGGCAGTATGGGCGTGTGCCCGGTGCTCTTCCGTCGAAGTATCGGGAGTAGTTTTCTATACCGCTGCAATGGCCCAGTTCGCGAATCATTTCCATGTCATAGTTTACGCGTTCGTGGAGCCGGTCGGCTTCCATCAGTTTTCCAACGCTGCGAAAGGTGGCTTCTTGCAGGGCGAGGTCTTCGCTAATCTGCTGCAAGGCAGACGTCACCACTTCTTTTGAGGTGATAAAAAGATTGGCTGGATAAATCTTGTATTCGTCAAACTGTGATATACTTTCGCTGGTAATACTGTTCACTTCCTCAATCGACTCAATTTCCTCGTCCCAGAACGTAATGCGGATGATGTCATCGGAATAGGCTAAGCAAACGTCTACCGTATCGCCCTTTACTCGAAACATGCCCGGACGTTGTTCCAGATCATTGCGCACATACTGCGAGGCAACCAAGTCGCGGAGTAAATGATTGCGCTCGTAGATCTTCCCACATTTCAGTTCTATCACGTTCTCGTAGAAGGCACCGGGATTGCCCATGCCATAGATGCACGAAACGGAGGAAACAACGATAACGTCATTTCTGCCTGAGAGCAATGCTGACGTGGCAGCCAATCTCATCTTGTCGATTTCCTGATTAATGGCTAAGTCCTTTTCTATATAGGTGTCAGTAGAGGCGATGTAGGCTTCGGGTTGGTAATAGTCGTAGTAGGATACATAGTACTCCACGGCATTGTGAGGAAAGAAATTTTTAAACTCCGTATACAGCTGTGCTGCCAGCGTTTTGTTATGACTGAGTACCAATGTAGGTTTGTTTACATTCTTGATGACGTTGGCAATCGTAAAGGTTTTCCCCGAACCCGTTACTCCCAAAAGCGTTTGCCCTGCACGCCCTTCAAGTACGCCTTCCGTTAATTGCGCTATGGCCTCGGGTTGATCGCCCGTTGGGGCATAGTCTGACTCTAATTTGAAGTAATTCATTCTGCAAAAATACGCAACGGGTGCCAATTACAGAAGAAAGTCAGGTCGTTTCTATTATTTTAAACTTCATTTATTGCTCATTTGCTGATAAATCGTTACTTTTGCAGCCTGATTTGCAAATCATGAGAGTACTTATTCAGCTTACATATCTCGCATTAATCCTTGCATTAGCTTCCTGCGGAGGCATCAACAAGGTGCTCAAGAGTACGGATACGGACTACAAATACGAAGCAGCCAAACAATACTTCATGGACGGCAAATATGAAAATGCCAATTTATTAATCAATGATGTATTGGCCAGCCTGAAGGGGTCCGAGCGCGGAGACGAGTCGCTGTTCCTGTTGGGCATGTGCAAATATTATAAAGGTGACATGGTGACCGCCAACGATTACTTCCGTAAATACTATACTACGTATACCAGCGGTGTTCACATGGAAGAAGCCTACTTCCTTGCAGGCAAGGCTTTGTATTTGTCCACACCTGGCCCTCGTTTAGACCAGACAGATACCTACTTGGCCGTAACCGAGTTTCAGAACTTCCTCGAAACTTTTCCTGATTCAAAATTTGCTCCCGAAGCCCGTAATCTCATCTTTGAACTTCAGGACAAGTTGGTGGAGAAAGAATATCTGTCCGCCCAGCTCTACTATAATTTAGGAGAGTATTTCAATAACTGCACTATGGGAGGCAGTAATTATGAGGCGTGCATTATTACGGCGCAAAATGCCATAAAGGATTATCCCTACACTAAACGCAAGGAGGATTTTTCCATTCTGATTCTCCGTGCAAAATATGATTTGGCTGCGCGAAGTGTGGCCAGCAAGATGCAGGAAAGATACAATGATGCCATTGATGAGTATTATGGCTTTATCAATGAGTTCCCAAAATCCAAGTATCTCAGCGAGGCCGAGAAAATCTACAACAAGGCAAAAGAAGCAATAAAATAAATCCAACATAAACGATGAATTACAAAAAGATTAAAGCTCCCAACACTACTGTTACCCATAACTTGATGGATTTTAGCGAACCCACGGGCAACATCTACGAAAGCGTAGTGATTATGAGCAAAAGGGCCAACCAGATCACCAGCGAGATTAAGAGTGACCTTACCACAAAGCTGAAAGAGTTTGGAAGCAAGAACGACAGCCTTGACGAAGAATTTGAGAATAATGAGCAGATTGAAATTTCCCGTTATTACGAGAGAATGCCCAAACCCGTTCTCATTTCTGAGCAGGAATTTCTTGACGGTAAGGTGTATTTCCGCAATCCTGCCGGTGACAGGGCAAAGTTAAAGTAATTGTTATATCCTAATATAAAGGTTTAAGGTGCCACCATTAGTGGGTGTCTTAAACCTTTTTATTTTCTCTCTATTCATGATTCAAAGAATTCAGTCTGTCTACCTCTTTATTAGTTTCGTGGTGCTCACGCTGGCAGCTCTGCTGTTTTCGCGGCAAGTATGGGGTGGGGCCGAGGATTCCCCAGTGCATCGGCTTTTTGGTGAGCAGTACCTGTATGTCGGGATAACTATCATGGCTGTGGTGAGCATTGCAGCTCTGATCACACTCCTTTCCATCTTTCTGTTTGCTAACCGCAAGCAGCAGTTGCGCTATGTCAACATTGCGCAACTGGGCATCGATCTGGCTTTCCTCGCTGCTGTGTTTATCCCTCTTCTTGCCGGGGCAGCACCTTCTCTGACGGGATGGTTTCTCGCAGAGCTTGTGGTAGCTTATGTTTTCGCTTTTCTTGCGCGCCGTGCCATCATTCATGACGAAAAACTGGTGCGTGCAGCAGATCGCATACGTTAAAGTCTTCTCCCATGTCGGTAACGCTCAACAAAGTAATCCTCATTGGCAACGTGGGAAAAGATCCCGATGTTCGATACATTGACACCAACATGGTGGTGGCCACCTTCTCGTTAGCCACGTCGGAACGGGGCTACACTCTTCAGAACGGCACGCAGGTACCCGAACATACGGAGTGGCACAACATCGTTACGTGGAATGTCCTGGCCAAATGGGTTGAACAATATATAAAGAAGGGGGCCAAGATCTATGTGGAGGGTAAGATACGCACGCGCAGTTATGAGGACAAGAAGGGAATAATGCGTCATATTACTGAAATCTACGCTGAGAAGCTGGACTTCTTTTCTTATCCTTCCAAGAATGATCAGTCTTCAGCCCAGCCTTCTGAAGAATAGCCGCATGCAGGGATGAGCTACGATTATTTTCTGTTGGCTGCCGGTGTGCTTTTTTTACTCATAGCTGCGTATTTTCAGTATGTAGCCTTCTACTTTTCGCAAAAGTCGCAAAGTAGCCTTGATCTAGTCTTTTCCCGTCAGTTGGAGAAGGAGGAGTCCGGCCGTCCTGTCAATCTTTTTTATCTGTCGAATGGCATCCCTCTGTCCTACGCCTTTCTTTTTACTTCTTTTGCGGTCGCTGCCATTGCTCTTTTTCTGTGGCGGTCATCGTTGTCCTTGGTGTGGTGGCAAGTGCTGGCCATAGTGGTGGCTGTTTTTGTGCTCGCCTCTCTGGTGTTTGTATTTATTGTTTATTGTGCCCATCGCAATAACGAGGTGGAACCCTATCAGGTTTCGCCTTTCATGCTGCAATGGCTCTACGCCACGTTTCGCGTAGCTCGCCATATTCTTCCCCAGTCGTTTACCACCTATCGGGTGGAGGAATTACAGGGCAGCTTGTCCGGAAAGAAAGGCAAAACCGACCGCAAGGACCGCATGCTGAAAGGCATTCTGCAATTCGGCAGCGAAACCGTGAGAGACATCATGACGTCGCGCATGGACGTCGTAGATCTGGACGTGAAAACATCCTTTGCCGATGTCATCAAACTTATTTCCGAAAACAGCTATTCGCGCGTTCCAGTCTATTCTGGAACGAAGGATAATATCATAGGTGTGCTTTACATCAAGGACCTCCTGCCTTACTTAGGCAAGCCGGGTGATTTTGGCTGGTATTATCTCATCCGCCCATACTTTGCCGTGCCCGAAACAAAAAAGATTGACAATTTGTTGCGTGAGTTTCAGAGCCGCAAAATCCATATTGCTGTAGCCATTGATGAATATGGCGGTGTTTCGGGCATCGTTACGCTGGAGGATATTATTGAGGAAATCGTAGGTGAAATCAACGATGAATACGATGACGACCAGCGACCTTACGTCATGGTGGGGCAGGACATGTATGTTTTCAGTGCCAAGACGTCGCTCCAGGATTTCTGTAAGCTGTTTGGGCTGGACAGTGATTTCTTCGACGATGTGGAGGGCGATGCCGACTCCCTTGCAGGGCTGCTGCTCGACCTCTTTGGCGATTTTCCAAAGAAGCACGATACCGTTACCTACAGGCAGTTCCTCTTCGAAGTGCTTGAGGTGGACGAACGCCATATTTCCAAGGTCAAGGTAACACTCAATCCTGCCGACGCTTCGTAATCCCATGTCGCTCTGTCTGCATTTCAAGGAAGAAGCCGTTGAGGTGGTCGTTTGGCGTATGAACGAAAACCTCTCCGAAATCCTTGCACTACTTTCCCACGATTCACAACCTCTATGGGAGGAATGCTCAACACGCTTTCCTCACAGCGAATACCGTCAGATGGAGTGGTTCTCCGTGCGGTTAGCGCTGAAAGAAATTTTCGGCAATGTGCCGCGCGTGGCCTATCGTGAGAATGGTGAGCCGTTTCTTGCCGACCGTCCTGGCTACGTCAGCTTTTCCCACACTCGGGGCTATGCCGCCGTGGCTTTCCATCCGTTTCGGCACGTAGGAGTAGACATAGAGCATTTCAGCCACCGCGTGGACGCTCTGGTGAAGCGTATTCTCCATCCTTCTGAATTTCCACTCGGCTCTGCCGGAGCGGCTCCGATTTCCACGTGGTATGCCCTGCTGGCATGGAGTATGAAGGAATCAGCCTACAAATGCCTCGATCTCTCCTTCCTGGATTATCAGAACGGTTTGCGACTTGTGCCGTTTATGATATCCTCTGAAATAACAGGAAAATCCCTTATGCACTATTGCCATAAGGGATTTCGCTATCCGGTGCGGCTTTCCTACCACTGTGCTTCCGACTATGTGCTTACGTGGTGCTTTCTGTAGGAGCATCCTTGCCGGGCTTTAAAACGACACCGCGGCTTTTTCGTCCGTCCATTTTCACGGTGAGCGGTTGGTCAAAGTGAACCAGTCGTAGGAAATCGCTCTCATAAGTGGCCGGCAGGGCGTTGAGGAATGTTTCATCAAACCATCCGTCCCCCTTGAAGGGATTGACCGTGAAGTAGCCTACGCCAAAGCTGGTCATGTTCTGGAAGAAGTGCGTACCCTGGCTGGGCTCTATTCTGTAGTTCTTGAATCCGCATTCCGTAATGATGCCGGCCTGACTGATTTGCGGCCATTTCACAGGGATGCCCAGATAGGGGTCGCTGCTTCCCCAGCGGCCTGGGCCTACGAGGATGTAGTTCTTTCCCTCGTCACAGAACAGCCTGTTTATCTTCTCTATTTCGTAGGCGATGAGTTGGTTGTTCATTTGGCTGAACTGCTCGCTCTTCACGTAGAGCACATCCTGTATGTCGTTGATGATACCGTGGCCCAGCACGCTCTTAGAGCTCAGTAGGGTGTCTTCGTCGGGTATGGCTGAGAGGTCCTCGTTCATTACCTCCTTGCTGTCCACAATGGGGCGGATCTGCAGCAGGTAGAATTCGGCGTTTTGGTTGTCGTTCACAAACTTAACGGCAAACTCTATCTCTACGGGGCGCCCCATTTCCTTCTGTCCTATTTGTAGCAGCTGGTCAATGGTCTGGGCAATGGGGAAAACATCGTGTTGCAGGATGTTGACAAAGCTGATGATTTTTCTGCCGCCGGCATAGTAGCCATCGCGTATCGTCTGGTCGTAAGGATCGAAGGTGGAGGCAATGAACTTGAGCGTTCCGTCCTGATCGGCATCCTTCAGATTAAGCTTCAGAAGGTTGAATCCATCGTTGACGGAAAATTCTTTGTCCGTGATGCTCAGGTCCAGACCGTAGAACTGTGTCTGCGTTTCTCTCAAGGCAAGGTCGAGGGTGCTCATCTGCAGTACGTTGTGCGGATGCTTGGGCGAGAAGTGGAGCGTGCGCCCACCGTCAACAATGTATTTTCCAAGCCCCAGTGCCACGTCGGCTATGCCGTCCTCTGCCCGTTCGTCGCCAATGGGGTAGAAGTTCAGACTACGCGCCACGCCCGACATGTTGGGATAGAAGCGTCCGTTATGCTCTGCGCCTACGGCTTCCTGAATCACGATGGCCATTTTTTCCTGGTCAATGAGGTTCGACGTGGCCTGCATGTAGGTTTTGCTTTGGCTGAAGAAGGTGGATGCGTATACCGCCTTAATAGCCGAACATACGGCTACGATGCGCTGCTGCTTATCGGCAATGTGGGGCACCATGTAGGTGGAATAAACGCCTGCAAAGGGCTGGTAGTGGGAGTCTTCCAGCAGGCTCGACGACCTCACGGCGATGGGCCCGTTGATGACGTCGAGCAGGGCCATAATGTCGCCTCTCACTTCCTCCGGCAGCTGTACGGCCAGGAACGCCTTGAGGATTTCTTCGTCAGGAAGATCTTGCAGCGCAATACTGTAAAGATCGTTCACCTCCATGAAGCGGTCAAAAATGTCAGTGCAAATGACCACCGTGCGCGGAATGTTGACTGCGAGGTTGTTGGTGTCGAGGGTGGGATAGCGTTTGATCATGCTGCCCATAAAAGCTAAGCCACGTCCTTTGCCTCCCAGTGAACCATTGCCTATGCGGGCAAAGTTGCTGTATTCGTCGAAGCGTTCACGCAGATAGATGGCAATGGTGCCCGAGTTTTTCATGCGGCGGTATTGCACGATGAGGTGGAATATCAGGTCGCGCGCCTCGTCCAGATTCTTGTATTCGCTGACGTCGATTTTTTTCAGTATATCGGCCGGTGGAAACATGGCACGAGAGTAGAAAAACCTCGAAAAGTGGTTCTGACTCAGGTGGTAAACCAGCGAATCGTCGGGTATTTCATAAATTTTGTGCTGCAAGTCGCGGAGGTCCTTGATGCGCATAATCTCTTGTTGCGTCTGTGGATTACGGATGATGAAGTCGCCGAAGCCGAAGTGGTGAGAAACCTTGCGTTTCAGTTCCTGTGGAAAGTTCTTCGACTGTTTCCATATGAAGGAGGAGCCCAGTTGCTGTGCATAGGCCGCATTCGACTCATCGCTCGACTCCAGGATGAAGGGCACTATCATGCCCGTCCGCCTTACGTACTGCCCGAACTTAAAGCCGGCGTAGGGGTCTTTTTCACCGCCGTTGGTGATGCTCATGTCCGACACCACTCCCAAGATGTGTTCCTTGTAGCGTTCAAAGGTCTTAACGGCCTCTTCATAGTTTCTGGCCAGCATGATTTTGGGACGTCCTCGCATGCGCAGGTGGGTCAGGTGGTCGTTCAGCGCCTCTTTGGCAAACTCGCGGCTCTGCTCCAGCACGAACTTATACAGATGGGTAAGGGCCGAGGAGTAGAACCTCACGCTGTCCTCTACGAGCAATATGATCTGTACGCCAGCCGTCTCCGTATCGGCCGGAGCATTCATCTTGTCTTCAAGGAGTTTGATGATGGCCAGCAAGAGCTCCGTGTTGCCCAGCCAGCTGAACACATAGTCGATGGCGCTGAGGTCAGCCATGGCCACGCGCTTACTCACTTCCTTTGAGAAGGGCGTGAGCACCACTATGGGAATGTCGGGATAAAGCTCCTTGATGTCAGAGGCCACGCCAAACGTGTCGCGGTCGGCCATGTTGGGCATGCAGATAATGAGCTCAAAGTTTCTCTCGCTCAGGGCTTCGAGGGCTTCCTCCTTAGTGGTTACCTGAGTGAATCGGGGAGGGGAGCTCAGGCTAAGAGCATTATATTCGTTATAGATTTGTTCGTCCACGCGCCCATCGTCTTCCAGGATAAACAGGTCGTAGCGAGAGGCCACAATCAGGATGTTATAGATTCGCTTCTGCATCAGCTCGGCAAAGTCAGTGTCTCTGAGTGCCAGCTTTTTCAGGTCAGGAATATTGCTCATATTATAATAAGGTATTGCATGGTATAAAATCGCACGCGAATTTAGCAAAATCTTTGCATCCGTTCGTGGCTTTTGGTGTGGAATGTTGCTCGGGGGTGACAAAAGGCGCGAATGCTCCGCTGCTTCTTTGAGTTGAGGATGCTTGTAACGAACATGCAGATCTGTCTTTGTCGTTTCGCTTGCATGGACCATGGTCCTCAGTTGCTTGTTCGCTGGACGGGAGCACGAAAAATCCTCCCCTGTAGAGCAGGGGCGGCTGCGAGCTGGCGCAGCAGTCGGACGATGTTTGTCGCCTCGCGCAATTACGAAAGGCAGGTAGAAATGTCTGCGCTGAGGGAGCAACGATTTCCACCAGGTAGAAATTACCGCGCTGTGGGAGGGACGATTTCCACCAGGTAGAAATTACCGCGCTGTGGGAGGGACGATTTCCACCTGGTAGAAATTACCGCGCTGTGGGAGGGACGATTTCCACCTGGTAGAAATTACCGCGCTGTGGGAGCA
>JAFUHF010000084.1 GCA_017468985.1 Bacteroidaceae bacterium | reverse complement strand
GCCTGGCTCTTTGGTAGGGCTGAAGGACTCTTCCCATCAGCTTTGCGCTGCAAAATTACGATTTAGTGAGTGATGAGCAAAACAAAAAGACGAAGTATTTTTGAGTTTTCTCATCCGAGCGAGAGGAGCTTATGTGAAGTTACGGCTATTTCCGATGCTTTGTAATGGAGAAAGATATTTTTCAGGGATACAAAGGTTTTAATTCTCTGTTTGTCACATCTTACTTCTCAATTTTATTTGTACATTTGCAAATGTTACGTTTTACATCATATAATTTTTTACGAATTATGCAAAAGCGAATGATTTTGATGACGGTGCTTCTCGTAATGGCTCAGATGCTGATAGCCGGAGTGGTGAAAACCAAGGTGATGCCTGCCACATATGCTACGGGCATAGGCAATACGGATGCACCTATATTATATATAATGGTAGAGGTGGATGGAAAAGATGCCGCTGCGCCTATAGAGGGCATTAAGTTCACCCTGAAGGGCACCACTCAGATTAAGGACGTGACTTCGGTGAAGTTCTACCAGACGCTGAATGACTTCGGTCTACACCTGAAGGATGCCGAGCGGAAGCTCTTGGGAACCTACAAGGTGAACAAAAACCTGAGTCAGAACGATGAGATAGTGATGGACTTCCAAGGACTGAAGGGCGAGCTCCACGAGGGCAAGAACTACTTCTGGCTGACGGCTGACGTGTCGAAAAAAGCCGCAGAGGGCCATTTCATCAATGCGTCACTCATCTCCTATTTTTCAGGAAATGACAAGAGAGAATATGCCTTCGACTCCCAGGAGATCGACGGCCATCCCTTCACAGGGTCGCAAATCTTCCTGACAGAAAGCACCTTGGCCGGCATTTGGTCGGAACATTCGCACTATTGGCGCATTCCGGCCATTGCTACGGGGCGTAACGGCCGACTGATTGCCGTGATGGACAAACGTTGGGACAGCAACTACGATCTGCCCAACAATATTGATGTGGCTACGTGCTACAGCGATGATGGCGGACGCACGTGGAGCCCTCTTCAGACCATTGCCGGCACACTGCAACTGGGTGGTGACTATGGTCATGGCGATCCTGGAATCATTTACAACAAACGCACGGGCGACCTCATGGTGATTGTGGTGTCGAAGAACGGATTTCTTCCCTCAACGCCCGACGAAAGAGCACTGATCAAGCTGATTGTGAGCCACGACAATGGCGAGACATGGGACGAGCCGCGCGACATTACGGACCAGATCTATGGCACAGGGTGCGCAGACCCCGTGAGGGCCAAGTGGCGCGGTGCCTTTGCCGCATCGGGGGCTATGATGCAGACCCAGAGCGGACGGATTATGACGGTGCTCTGCGTAATAGAGGATGAGAAGAAACAGATTACGAACTACGTGATGTACTCGGACGACGATGGCCAAAACTGGACGGTGTGTCCCAGTCGTGTGGCCACGCAGGGGGACGAATCGAAGGTGGTGGAACTCTCCGACGGCCGCATTTCGGTGAGTGTGCGCCATCGCGGAGGCCGCTTCTTCAACGTGGCTACGGTGGACCAGAACGGAGAACTTCACTTCGGAGAGCAAACGCTGTGCGAAGACCTGATGGAACCGGCATGCAATGGCGACTACATTCGCTATTCCACCAACAAAATCGGCGTGGACCAGAAATTGCTGCTTCACACCATTTGCCATCATCCCAGCGACAGGCGCAATGTTTCCGTATTTCTGAGTGAAGACGATGGCCAGACGTGGCTCAAGCATGTGCGTCCCATCTGTCCGGGCCGCAGCGGATATTCGGCGCTCACGGTATTGAAAGATGGCACCATAGGCTGTTTCTTTGAAGAAGATGCACCCAGCGAAAAGGGCTACATAGGCTATAACCTGCGCTTTGTGCGGTTCTCCATGAACTGGCTGACGGGAGGAAAGGGAAAAAAGTAATCAACGAAGCAAGTCGTTGGCAAAGAGCAGCAGGCGGTTGGTGACATTCACTTCGCTCACGCCGCTGTCGAAATCCAAGCTGAGATAATTGAGCTTGGGGAAGAGGGTGCGCAGGCGCTTCTCCACTCCTTTGGCAATGATGTGGTTGGCAATGCAGCCAAAGGGCTGCAGGCTGATGACGTGGTTCACGCCGTGTTGGACCATTGTGGCCACTTCGCCAGGGAGCAGCCAGCCCTCACCAAACTGGGCGGACAGCGAAACAATTTGCCTCGCATTACGGGCTAACTCGTAGATGTCGTCGAAGGGCCGGTAGTAGCGGAAGGCGGAGCAAGCTTTGTTGACCTGATGAATGCGGTAGCGAATCAGGTGATAGAAGCCGCGGATGAGGAAACGGGGAACTCGGGGCGTTTCGATTTCTGTCTCACGCTTTACGTCCTGATTGACGAAGCTCTGCATGAAGAAGTTGAAAAGCAGGGGTGGTTCCACTTCAATCTGATTCTCCACCAACCAATTCGTAATGCCGCGCTGGGCGTAGGGATTGAACTTCAGATAGATTTCGCCTACGATGCCCACCCTGGGACAATCAAGATCATTGGTAATGCGGTTGAAGTCGTTGGCAGCCACTTCGAGATAGGTCAGCAGTTCCTTGCCCTCACCTCGCTCCACTGACGATTTGGCAATGTCAAGGTATTTGTCGCGCAGCATTTCGGCCTTGCCTTTCTCCTTTTCGCGAGGTACGGCAACGTAGTACATCTTAGCAATGGCGTCGGTGTAGAGAATGGTGGTAATGGCTATAGGGATGATCTTTTTCCAGTTGAGCGTGAAGCCCGGCTGATGGTTGAGCAGGTTTTTGCTCATGGACAGCGATACGACGGGAACTTCGCCATAACCGGCTTCGACCAGTGCTTTCTTGATAAGGGAAATGTAGTTGCTTGCACGGCATTGCCCTCCGGTTTGGGTGATAAGCGCCGTGGTGGTATGAGGATCGTAGCGTCCGCTCTGGAATGCCTTGACAATGTCGCCCACGATGAGTGTGGCAGGATAGCAGATTTCGTTATTGGCATGGCGCAGGCCCCAGTCGTCAGACTGTGGATCGCTCAGGGGGAGCACCTCCACGTCGTATCCGGCCAATTTCATAAAGCTGGGCACGAGGGGAGTGATGAAACTCGTGAAGTAGGGCACGATGATCTTGTGCCGGCTGGCCCTTAGCTCTTCCGTATAGACGGGAGTGGTGCGGAAGGGTAGGCTTGGGCGTTGGGTTTCGCGAGATGAAGAGGAGGAGACCTGAAGCTTCAGGCTGTCCACAACGGAGCGCACCCTCAGGCGGAGTGACCCTATGTTGCATACGTCATCAATCTTCAGCTGGGTGAGCGCTTTGCCGTGGCGCTGAAGCAGGGTGTGGATTTCGTCGAGCATGAAGGCATCGGGGCCGCAGCCGAAACTGGTGAGTTCAACGAACTGCACGTTTTCAGGCTGTAGAGCCACCCACTTTGCAGCTTTCAGAATCTGTTCGGGATAGGCCCATTGCGATACGAACTGAATGTCGCTGATGTCGACCTCCTGATTTCTTACGATGTCGGCTGTCAGGCAGTCGGCCCCCAGGGAGCACACCATGTCGGACAGCTTGTGCTGAATCAACGGGTCGCTGTGGTAAGGCCGGCCGGCCAGCACAATGGACAACCGCCCTTCCTTCTTGGCCTGAGCATAGGCAGCTTGGTTAGCCTGCGCAATCTGTTGCTCAAAACTGCGCTGTTCGGCCAAAGCGGCGCTGAAGGCTTTTTTGATTATGCGTTTGGAAATGCCCAGACCTGTGAGATAAGTGGTTACTTGGTGCAGCAGGGCCGTTTCGTCCTTGAAACTGATGGTGGGAGAGTCTAAGGGAACGGAGAGTTTCATGGCACTGCGAACCACATCGCTATAGCCCGTAACGATGGGGCAGTTATAGCTGTTCGGTCCCTCCTTCTGTCTTTCGTAAACGACGTAGGGGAAGAAGATTCGGTCCACCTGTTTTTCCTGCAAGTTGAGGATGTGGCTGTGAACCAGCTTGGCCGGGAAGCAGATGTTGTCGGACATGACATACTTCACCCCCTGCTCGTATTGCTGGTAGGTGGAAGCATCAGAAAGCTGAACGCGAATGCCGCAGAGGCTGAACAGCGTATGCCAGAAGGGGTATTCCTCGAATTGGTTGAGCACTCGTGGAATGCCTATGCAAAGTTTGGCCTGAAGGTCATCGGGCTGCTGTCGATCGAAGAGCAGTTGCAGCTTTTCGGTGTACAGATTCCGATCTAAGTGTACGTGTTTGCCACGGTTGGAAAAGATGCGTTCGCACTTGTTGCCCGAGAAGTAGGTCTTTCCGTTCTTGAAGATGTATTTGCTGATTTGGCAGTTGTTCTCACATCCGTGGCACTGCAACTGCTGGGTTTCGAAGGATGCACTCTCAGTGAGGTCGTGAAGCGACAGCTGTTGCGTCATCTCCTTTTGTGCGTAGAGCGCACAGCCGTAGGCACCCATGAGTTCAGGGCGATCGCTGCGCTCCACGTTGAGCCCCGTGAGTTGCTCTAAGGCGCGAACCACGCTGTCGTTGTGCATTGTACCGCCTTGCACCACAATGTGCTGCCCCATCTGCTCGGTGTTCTTTAGTTTCAGCACCTTGTGCAGGCAGTTGTTGATAACGCTGTAGGACAATCCGGCGGCGATATCGTTCACGGTGGCTCCTTCCCTGAGGACCTGCTTTACTTTGGAGTTCATAAACACCGTGCAGCGCGTGCCCAAATCGCATGGCTTCTGCCCTACGCAGGCTTCGGCGGAGAAGTCTTCAACTGTGTAGTTCATGCTCTTGGCAAACGTTTCGATGAAGGTGCCACAACCAGAGGAACAGGCTTCGTTGATTTCAATATGGTTGATGATGCCTTGTTCTACAAAGATGGCTTTCATGTCTTGTCCGCCAATGTCGAGAATGAAGCTTACGTCGGGGTCGATGTTCTTAGCTGCAATGAAGTGGGCAATGGTTTCAATGATACCCTCCTTGAATCCGAAGGCTGCCTTGATGAGGTCTTCGCCGTAGCCGGTGGAGCAGGTGCCCCTGATGAGCAGTTCGGCACCAGCTTGCTCACAATCTTTCTGCAAGGCCGCCAATCCCTGCTTCACGGTGCCTATGGGATTGCCGTTGTTGGACGAATAGTAGTGGAACAGCAGTTCTTTATTGGTGTTGAGCACCACAATCTTGGTGGTGGTGGAGCCGGAATCAATGCCAAGGGTTACTTCGTGGCGTCCGGCCATCAGTGGAGCAGTGGGAATGCGGTGATGGAGTTTCTCCTGCTGCCATGCGCTTAGTTCTTCCTGATGATGGAACAGCGGCTTGAGCGTTTTGCTGCCGCTGTAGGTGCTAACTTCCTGAGTACTGATGCGCTGTAACAACTCCTCCAAGGGTTCGCGCCCCTTGGAGGATTGCAAACTCTGAATGGCTGCACCGTGGGCAGGAATGAGGTGGCTTCCAGAGGGAAGAATGATGGTTTTCTCGTCCAGATCCAGATAGTCGGCAAAGGCTTTTCGCAGGGCTGGTATGAACGTGAGCGGTCCGCCGCAGAACAGCAATGGGCCGCGAATGTCCTGTCCGTGCGAAAGCGTGGTCACCGTCTGAATGGCAACGGCGTGGAAGATGGATGCAGCGATGTCGTTTAGATTGGCATTCTTGGCCAGAAGGTTCTGAATGTCGGTTTTGCAGAATACGCCGCAGCGCGAAGCAATGGGATAGATTTGCGTGGCCTTAAGGGCTAATTCGTTGAGCTCAGCGATGTCAACATTCAGGAGGATGGCCATCTGGTCAATGAAGGCTCCCGTGCCTCCGGCGCAGTTGCCGTTCATGCGAAGGTCTGGGGCGGCATCTTTGCGGAAGAACACCACTTTGGCATCCTCGCCGCCAATGTCAATCAGCGTATTGACTTCGGGATGTTCGGTGCGCATGTAGAGCGTGGCGCTGACCACCTCTTGAATAAACGGCAAGGCGTAGCGTTCGCTGATGCCCATACCGATGCTTCCGGTAATGGTGAGGCAGGCTTCGTGGTGGGGAAAGTGAGCATTGATTTCAGACAATAGGGCTACTACCTTCTCCTTGATGCGCGCTCCGTGGCGCTCATATTTGGAGAAGATCACCTTGCCCTTTTCATCGATGACAACGCCTTTGATGGTTGTAGAACCGATGTCGAGTCCGATATATACCGCTTTCATTCGCCTTGGCCGAATTTCATGCAAAGTTACGATTATGTGAGAGATGAGCAAAACGAAAAGACGAAGTATTTTCGTTTTGCTCATCCGAACGTGAGTGGTTTACCTGCGTTTGAACCATCGCTTCAGGCGAAGCAGCCCTTCGGCTCCGAGAATGGTCAGTCCGCCATACTGAAAAGTTTTGGCCAACCCGAAAAGAATTATCCACAGCGTGCCCTTAACTTGTGAACTGAGGGGGAGGGCAAACTGAGCAAACGAAAGGACGTAGAACGGAATGCACAGCAGCAGTACGATGACACCCGTGCGGAAAGAGAGTTGGCTCAGCCATGATTTGAGCTTCAGGAGTAGGCGATTCATGTCTTAATCAGGGGGTGTCAGGGTTGACGCTTAATTTGTCCCTTGAAGGAAACGTGGTCGAAGAGTCCGTAGTAATACTGTGTGGCAATGTGGTCGGCGGTGAAGGCCAGGTTTTCCACGCTACAACAGATGAAAAACGCTACTTCTGGTCCAAATTGCAGTTGTTGCTCCTGCTTGAGCTTTCCGTCAATGAGCCATTGTGCCAGATATTTGCCATTGCGTGGGATGAGGCGGATTTCGTAGTCGTGCCATCCGGGTTTTACGGCTGCGCAACCTGAATGGTAGGGATGGTCTTGATTCGTCATGTAGGCCACCAATTCGTCATCCTTTGCCCCACAAGACTGACGGGCATTTTTCGTGCCGTAGCCCACTTCAAAGTCAAGTTCGTGATGGTCGTCGCAGTAGATCCACGAACCGATGCTTACCTGTTCACCTCTCTTGATGGGTGGCACATAGGTGTGCCAGCGGTAGCGGCCGGCGGTGTAGATCTTCCCGGGAGAAAAAAGCTTCTGGCGGTCACGGGTATAGGGACGGGTGAAGATGCGCAGGTTGCCTTCTTCCAAGCCGTATTGGGGCACGCGAGCAGTGTCTTGATGTTCGTAGCGCCAGCCTGCGAGGCTGCTTTCGTCGTTGAAGTTCCACCTGACGGAATGCTTCGTCAGGTTTTGTGCATAGAGACCGGTGTGAAGGAGCACCGTGAGAAGGAGAAGCATATGTTTCATAATGAATGAAGTTTATGGATTACGACTTCAAAGTTAAGCCTTTTTGCCATGTTGCAGTGAGGAGAAGCAAAAAAACAAGGTTTTCCGTGTTATATTTAGGGGATTTTTGCGTTATATGGTCAGTAATATTCACAAAACAGCACAGAAAATGATGAAGAAACAAAGCATGGCGTGCATCATCGGGGGCTTCTGGCTTCTTCCCTTGACGGGATGCAGCAACGTGATGGATAAGCAATCAGAAAAAGTAAACATTCCCGATGGGGCAATAGTGATTTCGGGCGATCTCACTTATGAAAAGATGAAGGAGGCCTTGGCTCCCTTGATGACCAACGTCGTTACCCAAACGGAGGAGTCTGGCAGTGCTGTTGCATCAGGGAGTAACATCGCCATTGACCAAAATTTTAGCAGCATTGATGCAGGTCCATTGGTGAAAGTCATCTTCCACCAAAATGCACAGCCTTCGGCACGCATTGAAATTCCCGAACGGTGGAAAAACCACGTGAAGTATTCCTACAGCAATGGAAAGATAAAGGTGGAGAATCGGGATCATTACTCCATTGTTCCACGAAAGGTTTCAGAATACATCATGCTATATGTCAATGCGCCCCGTTTGCTTTCGCTTGACTTGTCGGGAGTGAGTCATGCCGACCTGGGCACCTTGCATCAGACGGAGGGTTTGAGTATTGAGCTTTCGGGAGCCAGCAATGTGAACATTGATGATTTTGAAAGCGAAAAGGACTTGCTGGCATACATCTCAGGAGCAAGCGGCATGGGCATAGGCAGACTTCGTGCCCAAAAGGTGGGTTTAGGCCTTTCGGGGGCTTCCAAGGTGGCTCTACAAGGTATTTTGTCCTCCGCGCTGACGGCCGATATAAGTGGTGCCTCAAAAGCGAAGCTGAGCGGTGAGGTGGGCCACCTTACGTTCGATGCGAGCGGTGCCTCCTCCGTTACAGCTTCGGGAAAGGCCGGGAAAGCCTTGATCGATGCCAGTGGTACTTCAAAGATTGACGTGAGCAACCTTCAGTGCCAGCAGGTAACTGAAGACTTGAGCGGTATGTCTAAGATTGTCAGATAACCGGGCAGTGTTCGGATTCAAGATTTTACCTCCATCCGTAACTTGTGGACGGATGGAGGTAAATGTATGTGGGAGGCGCGCCTCAGCAATTGTTGCGCTTGTCGCAGTAAGGCAGCTTGTAGGGTCTGCGATACTCGTACCAGTAGAGGCGGTGGGCAGCAGCTTCCTTGTCGCCTTCGAACGAAAGGAGGGCAGGGTTCCACTTCACGGGACGCTTCAGCTCGCGTGCAATGTTGAAGAGGCAGCACAGCGTGTTGGTGCTCGTGCCATATTCCACGGGCGCAATGGGATCCTTGTGGGCGCGAATGGCGTCAATGAAGTTCTGCATGTGCGGCGAACTCACTTCGTATTGTCCGGCAGCAATCTGCTGTTCCTGCTTCTTGAGGAGATCGGGGTTGGAGCATTCAATGTAGCCGCGAGCCACCTTGAGCCATCCCTTGTCGCCAATGAACTGAATGCCCTGTGCATTCGGATTGTCTTCACGGTAGGGCTGCTCTGTCATAACGATGCCGTTGGCATATTTCATGGTGCCATACTTCGTGCCGTTGTAGCCCTGAGGAATAAACTCTACGGGACCCAGTCCGTCCATGCCTATGGCAGCCTGAGCGATGTCGTACATGTGGGCACCCCAGTCGGCTGGATAGCCGTTGCCTGTCTCCGAATACCAACGCCAGGCTCCCCACAACTTTTCGTTCTGGTCGGGATCGAGCGAGATGGGTGGACACAGGTCGGGATGGTAGTGTATCTTGGGATCGTTGAGTGGCCCGAGCCACTGATTGAAGTTCAGATTGGCCGGTACGGGCATTTCAGGAAGGTCTAAGGGCTTTGGAGGATCGCCTACGCGCACGTAGATCTTGTCAATGTGGCCGATTCCGCCGCTGCGTACCAATGCAATGGCCTGCTGGAACTCCTTGCTGGAGCGTTGCTGGCTACCCATTTGCAGAATACGGTGGTTGGCTCTCACGGCGGCCTGCACGGCTAAGCCTTCAGTGATGGTATAAGCCAGAGGCTTTTGGCAATAAATGTCTTTTCCAGCCTCGCAGGCGTGAATGGCCACAAGGGCATGCCAGTGGTCTGGGGTGGCAATCTCAATGGCATCGATGTCTTTGCGTTCCAACAATTCTTCATAGAATTCATACTGGTCGCAACGCTCGTTCTGGCCAGAGTCTTTCTGCCATTTGGCCACGATGCGGCGGAAGCGCTCACGCTTAATGGAGTCTACGTCGCAGCATGCAGCCACCTGTATGCCCGGACAGGCTGAGAAGCTGCGGAAATCGCTGCATCCCTGCTGACCTAAGCCTACGAATCCCAGCACCACGCGGTCGCTCGGTGCTATTTTCTTTCCGTCAGGAGTCTTCCAGCTGGGCAGGATGGTGAGTCCGGCCAGTCCCAACCCTGCCAGTCCTAAAAAGTCGCGGCGACTCATACCGCTTCCAGCCTGGGATTTGGGCTGAGCGGACAGTGCCGATGGTTTCTTGGTTTGTTTTTCCATATATGTTAAGTTGATGATTTGATGTTTGTCCTACACTGATTGCAAAGTTAAGCATAAATCGTTTGGCTGCCAATAAGTGAAGTTGAAAAAGTGGTCTTTCGGTCTTTGCAACGCTTCAAGCAATGGTGCCTCACGGTGAAAAGCTTACTTCAGATTGATGAGTTCCTTGTTTCCGAAAACGGTTTCGTGAGCTATGCGTTGCAGATAGGCGGCGGTTTCTTCATTCAGACCTGCGGAGTATGATGTTTGGTAAGGTTCGCCGCATATGATGCCGAAGAATACGTTGGCTGCCAGGTAGGTGCCGGCTTTAGAGGGGTGCGAGCCGTCTGGATCATAGAGTGTCAGGTCGGGCTTTTCGCTTCTTACACGCTGCCAGGCCATGCCTACCGGGGCGCAAATGGCATGGTTGGCATGTGCCATCTCCAAGTAAGAAGTTTTCAGGCGTTGCTGCATGTCCTCATAGGTATTGTTGAGGGCATAAGGTGTTTTTTCCTCTTGCTGGTTGCCATACTTGTGGCCCCACGTCATGTAGAAGAGTATCTTGGCCTCTGGAGAGCCCTCACGAATGAGTTTCACGAGTTGTTCGGCCGGAGCATATACTTTCTCGGCCACTTGCTGGGTACTCATGGAGGGAGCTGCGCTTTGTTCTTGCAAGATCACATAGTGGAATCCGCCCTTCTTCAGGCAGGAGCGGAGCTTTTCGTTGGCCAAGTGGCCACTCAGGCGTTCGCCGCCTTTCAGCATACGGGTGGTGCTGAGGAGTTTGCCCTTTCCGAAGGCGATGGTCTTTACCATTTCGGGCAGGTCGTTGACGTAAGTGTAGCTGTTGCCTATCCACAGGATGCGGACGGAGTCAGCCTTTTGTGCTCTGCCCAGCATGGCAGTGATGCTCAGGAGCAGTAGGATGGCGGTGCGGAGAAAGTTTCTTTTCATTTGCTTAAGAATAATATTCATGAGGATATTGATGTTAATGCTTTTGGGTACAAGGGCCGCTTACCTTACGCCCAGTTCTACGCGCTTCTTGAGTTTTTCCAAGCTTTTGCGGTTGATGATGGCCGTGCGTTCGCCAATGTTCATCATTTCGGCGATCTTTTGTTTGGAAAAGCTGCTTGCACCATAGCCGCTTAGATTGGGATTGATATAAACCTCAGCATTGCGGCGGTTCTGGTTGTACTTGACCAAGTCCGGCCGAGATACCATCCAGTCCATTATGCCGCCTATGCCCAATGTTTCGCGTAGGGAGAAGTCGCGTGCCTCGCGTTTGTTTTGCGTCAGGTCAATGGCGATGACCACGTCGGCCCCCATGGCTCTCACCACGTCAACGGGAAGATTGTTGAGCATGCCACCGTCGTAGAGCACCAAAGAATCCATCACTACGGGCTTGAAGGCTCCCGGAATAGCCATGCTGGCTCTCATGCACATGGCCAGATGGCCATTTCTGAGCACCACTTCCTTGCGGTTTTTCATGTCGGCCGCTACGCAGCGGAAGGGAATGGGGAGGTGGTCGAAGTTGATGGAGTCAGGCTGGCCCGTCATGCTGTCAAGCAGATGCACGATATGGTCCCCACGCATTATGCCAATGGTGCGTCGTTTGCGCGGTTTGCGTCCTATGGGGAATCCCAGAACGTAGGTAGTGCTGTCTTCGGTAGAAATTACAGACGAAGCACGGTATTCGTTGCGGTCGGTGAGTAGCGATAGCCACTTTTGAGAACGAAACATGGTATCTATTTCTGCTGCGCTGTGGCCTGTGGCATAGAGTCCCCCAATGATGGCTCCTATGCTGGTGCCGGCTATGTAGTCAATGGGAATGCCCACTTGTTCTATCACCTTGAGTACTCCAACCTCGGCTGCTCCCTTTGCACCTCCTCCGCCCAGTACAAGGCCCACCTTGAGCCTTTCGGACTTTGCAGCGTCGGGTTGTTTTCCTGCTTCATGGCTGGAGGACATGGCAGCGGAACTGAAAGCTAGTCCGCCTATGAGCAGTGCCATTTTAAAGGTGGTCCACATGTTGTTTTATGAATCTTTCCACAAAAGTACGATTTTTCGGACTATGGCAGAAAGATTCAGCCTCTCTAATTTGAGAAAAGCAGAAAAACGGAGACCTTTCTTAGAATTTTTCCTGAGCAATAATTCATCTTAATTCCTCTGCCCACGGGCTACTCCACCGCCGCCTCGGCGTGAGGTAGATGGATGAGGTGTGGCTGCTGAGGCTGGCGATGAGGAAGATTTGCTTTGAGCGGAAGGGGTGGCAGATGGTTTATTGCTGTTTCCATGACGCGAACGGCTTTGCTGCTGACTTTGACTTTGGCTGCGATGTTGCGAGGGTTGCGAAGCAGAGGGGGTAAAGCTGTTACGCGAAGTGGTGCTGTTCGTGCGTGAGGTTTGCTGTTCAGGCCTGCCAAAGCTGAATGCGTTTCCCCGTGGCTGAACGGAGGAGCGTCCGTTGCCACCAGTCTGGATGCGAGAAAGGTTCTCGTTGTTTGGACGATCCTGAATGCGGAAGCCTGAGGCAGACTGCTTCTGTGGTTGCTGCATGTGGGGTGAGAGTGAGCCGTTGAAGTGACGGCCGCTGATACTGAAACCGCTGGATGGAGCGTGAGGCACGGATGGTGCAGGTTGGCCTTGGCGAGCGAAATTGTGGCGTGGGAAGATGGTCTGCATGGGGCGCATGGCCGTTTGCTGCCAGTGGAGGTTATGGTAGTCGTAATAGCGATGGATGCCGCGCACGGCAAATGGCAGGCGAGCCCGATGGAATGCGTTGGTGAGGTAAAGATGGAATGATTGGTGGGCGGCATCGGTGGCAAAACCAAAGTAGCTGCCGCCTATCCAGGTGTAGATTCCTGTACGCCGTTGCCAGTCTAATGCGGCCTCAATGCGGCTGTTGATCCAGCGTTCACCATAGGAACGGCGATGCTGCCAGTCGTTCCAGGCACGTTCGTAGTTGGATCGGTTGAGGAAGTGCCATTCGGCCATGAGATAGCCATTGGCATGCGAAGGGATGCGCAGGTGGTGCAGATACAGAGGGTCGCTGCCGGCCGATGGGGCGATGAAGAGAATGCGGCAAGGGTTAGTGGAACGTATGGTGGCTACACAGTCTTCATAGAAATCGTTGAGCAGAGTGTAAGAGGAGAACAGCGTGGCGGAGGGTTCCAGCAGGATGTCGAACGACAGCAAGGATGGGTAGTTCTGGTAGTGATAGGCCATGGCGTCCCACCAATCAGTGATGTGGCGGTGGTGCCAAGCCGGAGAGCGGCCAGACACGATACGCGGCTTACAAGCAATGATGGGAACGATGTCGGCCTGCAACAGGTAGTTCACCTGCCGATCTAAAAGCTGGAAGTCGGAGGGGGAGAGGAGATCGTCGGTGAGCGTAATGCGCACGTGCTGAATGCCGACATTGCGAAAATCTGCAATGGCTGTGGCCCAGTCGGTGCCGGAATAAAGGGAAGCGTCGGTCCACCAATCAACGTCTATGCCGCTTCCGAGCATTTCCTGATACCTTGCCGGTCTGATCCACTGGGCGATGCTTGCATCTACTCCCCATGCGAGGAGGATGAGGGTGAGAAGAAAACGAAGGGTGAAATTCAACTTTTTCATGACTCAAATCTCTTTTGGGGTTAAACGTTGAAGTTTGCTGTTGGCGATAATACGCTCTTGCTGTTTTCCTTTTTGACGCATGATGCGGCAGAATGTTTAACCATTGGCGCTTCGGATTATTGTTTTTTACGGAAGCACCAGCAGATAGTTGCTTTTTTCAGAACTAAAGCAGTTTGGCGATAGCTTTTCCTTTTCAGATGCTCCACGATGAGCACGTTTAACAGCTGCTTGTATACCTTATATATATAATATATTTCGGCCACCGAACGTTCGGTGGCCGAAATGATTGTCGTTACACCTTCTGATGAATACCTTATGGTTGGCGGAACTTCCGTCCTCTGCGCACGTAGATCTTTCCGCTTTCAGTCTGCATTACGCGGCGACCTTGCAGATCGTAGATGGGAGTAGATTTTTTCAGAGTCGACTTATTATAAATGGTATTAATGCCAGACAAATCAATGTCATCTACAATGCTTCCGAAATTCCACCATACTGCCGCCTCTCAATATGTCTCCTTTGTCGTCAGCCTGGGCCAGAGCGGTCACCTCGTTGATAAACTTGGAGCACTGGGTGCTCGTAAGTCTGTTTACATTGATTGGGGCAATTCTGTTTTTTAGATTTTTGAATCTTCAGAACCTCGGGTTCCCAGCCCACAAGTGTTTCGCCTGAGAACCTCGGAGGGAAATATGTTGCACCCATTGCGACAGGAAGGAACCTCGGATTCTTTATATTGCTATAGCGATGTTCTTCTAATTCTTAAAAATGTCCTTAATCCCACCCAAACTGCCGAGAATGCCAGTGGCTTCGTAAGGAATGTAGACCGTTTTGCTGTCCTTGCCGTTGACCATTTCCTTTAGGGTGGCGATGTATTTGGTGGCCAGCAGATAGGAGGCTGGGTCGGTTTGGCTCTGTCTTACGGCTTCAGCCACGCGAGCGATGGCCTGCGCTTCAGCATCGGCCTGGAGTATTTTGGCCTGCGCTTCGCCCTGGGCTTTCAGTATCTGGCTCTGCTTATGGGCTTCGGCCTGATTGATGAGGCTCTGTTTTTCGCCCTCCGACTGCAAGATGGCGCTCTGCTTTTCACCCTCGGCACGCAGAATTTCGGCACGACGCGAGCGTTCGGCCTGCATTTGCTGTTCCATGGCATCGCGAACGGAATCAGGCGGAGTGATGTCCTGAAGCTCTACGCGGTTTACCTTTACGCCCCATTTGTTGGTGGCTTCGTCCAGAACGGTACGCAGCTTGGAGTTGATGATGTCGCGAGAGGTCAGCGATTCGTCCAATTCCAATTCGCCCACCACGTTACGGAGGGTGGTTTGCGTGAGCTTCTCGATGGCGTTAGGCAGATTGTCTATTTCGTAAACAGCCTTGACGGGATCCATGATCTGGAAATAGAGAAGGGCGTTGATTTCGGTCACCACATTGTCTTTCGTGATGACGCTCTGTTTAGGAAAATCGTAGACCTGTTCGCGAAGATCGATTTTGTTGGTGGCTTTTATCATGGCATAGGTCTTGCCATTGGCGGCCTGATAGGAAATGCGAGTACAGATTTCGCGTGGGCGGTCGATGAATGGCAGGATGATGTTGAGACCGGAGGCCAGCGTGCGGTCGTAGCGTCCCAGGCGTTCGATGACTTGTGTTTCGGATTGTGGAATAATCTTTACACCTTTAGATACTAACACGATGATGGCCAGTGCTATGATGGCCAGAATGTAAAGCGCTGTCATATGGGCTATGATTTGAAGTGAATAAAAAAATCAGGACTGAAGATTTGCTCGCCTTACGGTGAGAATGATGCTGTCGATGCTTTCAACGATGACTTGTTCGCCTACTTCTATGGGGGCTTCGTCGGCCGATAGGGCCTGCCAGTTGTCGCCATCAATGGCTACGCGTCCCAACTGATGACTGCCGGCAATGCGTTCCACAACCTTGGCCTTGCGGTCTATGAGGGCATCAACGTTGGTTTTGGGCCGCGTGGCACTCCGGGCGTTCAGATGTTTGAGCAGGCCAGGACGGATAAAGAGAAAGGCCATGAGCGAAATGATGGCAAACACAATGAGCTGCCATACTACGTTGAGGTCTACCAACCCGGCTACCGCAGCAACGATGGAGCCTACGGCAAAACACAGTAGGGCGAAGGTGGAAGTGATGAGAATTTCAAGGATGAAGAGCAGAAAGGCTATGCCTAACCATACATAGAATGCTGTCATCGTAAAAAGCGTTTAGAATGTGTATTTGCAAAAGTACTGAAAACTTTGGAAATAACCGCGGTTTTGCATAGGCTTCTTTATTTGATGCGTGGAAAGGTGCAGAATTTGTAGCCTTGCTCCTTGAGCCATGCGATGGATAGAGGGAGGGCATAATACAGCTTGTCTTTGCTCTTCAATGAGTCGTGGAAGGTGATGATGGATCCGGGACGCGTGTAGCGCTTCACATTGTTGAACACTTGCTGGGCGTTGAGCCGTTTGCTGTAGTCGCGCGTCACAACGTCCCACATCACCAGCTGATAGTTTCGACGGAGGAAAAAGTATTGCTCCCACTTGAGCCATCCGTGGGGAGGGCGGAAGAGATCGGTATGGAGCAACTGATTGGCTTTCTCCACATTGTTCAGATAGCTGCGGATGCCGTGTCTGAATCCGTCCAGATGATTGAAGGTGTGGTTGCCAATGCGGTGTCCTTCGGCTACTACTTGCTCATAGAGTTGAGGATGTTTGCGAACATTGTCGCCTACCATGAAGAAGGTGGCCTTCACCTGGTGCTGGCGCAGGGTTTCCAGTACAAAGGGCGTTATTTCAGGAACGGGGCCGTCGTCGAAGGTTAAATAAACGGCCCTCTCGTGGCTGTTCATGCGCCAAAGCGCGTCGGGGTATGCCCAGCGTAACCACAGAGAGGGCTGTTCAATGATCATTGACTGTGACGGCTTAAAGATTGATCTTGATGCCGCGTGCCTGCAACTGGCCATAGATGTCGGCGGTCTGCTGAAGCAGGGCTTCGGCTTCGGGTGACTCTATGTCCTGCATGATGCGAGCCACTTCAAGCAGGTCTTCGAAATGTGTGTTGCAATAGAAGCTGTTGTAGGTCACATCGTCGGGCGAATGATAGATGTACCAGTTCAGGTATTGGGTAGCCGACTTGGCCATGATCTTCAACAGTCTTTCAGCCCTCTGCTTTTCGCCGCAGGCGGCCCAGCAGTTGGCTAAGATTTGCGTGCCGCCCAGATTCTCACCGTAGCTGACGTTGTCGGGAATCTCTTTTTCGGCTTTTTCAAGGACTTTCTTGGCTCGCTCCAGATCGCCCTTCTCCACCAATGCCTGAGCCAGGATGGCAAACATACGGCGATGGGTGATGCACATGCGATAAACTGTTTCGTCCAAGTAAACTTTTGGATTGCTGATGCCGCCAAATTTGAACTTATTCATCAGGTTATCGTACATCTTGTCCACGTCTACGTTCATGGCAAAGCGCAAACCGGAGGCATTGGCCAATTGTTGGGTGTTGAATGGCGTAATGCGATAGGCCAATCCTTCCTGAATGAAGTAGTCGCGTAATTCCAAGAAGTTGTCTGGACCTACGGTGACAGCGAAATAGAGTGGGCGTTCCCAATTGCAGTTGGCCAGCATTTCCAGCTGCATCAGGCTGTTTTTGTAGAGCGCGTTGCGTTTGCCTACATTAATATATATATAATCGGGAATGGAGTCGCTGATCATGAGCATGTCAGAGCGCCTGACAGCCTCCTTGTCGATCTTCAGCTTAATGGAGTCAGTGGGAATGAAGTGCATGTTGGGATCGGCAGAGCGAACCCAGTACTTCATGATGTTTTGCAGTTCAAATGGATCATCGCCAAAGGCCTTGCGTGCTTCCTCAGGATTCTTGCGATAGAGTTGTTTGAGCTGTTCCTTGAGTTCCGTTCTTACTTGCACGGCTTCGTTCTGACCAGTAACGTATTCATAGCGATTCCAGTTGATAGGTACGGCAGGAGAATCGTAGGCCGGGCGGCGCAGTTGTTCGATGTACCAAGGCGTTTGCAGATAGCTCATGTTGCATACACGGGCATCGGTGCGCACACCTTCGGTTTCCTGATTATACCAAAGCGGATAGGTGTCGTTGTCGCCGTTGGTGAAGATAATGGGATGGTTCTTTTCCGTGATGGAATAGAGATAGTTCTGACCGAAATCGCGACAGGTGTAGCGATTGCTGCGGTCGTGGTCATCCCACGTTTGGCTCCCCATCTGCAGCGGTATCAATACGCATGCTGCAGCAACGATGGAGGCTTTCACATTTTCGTTGAGCTTCAGCCGGTGGAGCCATTCCGTGATGGCAGCAACACCGAGGCCAATCCAAATGGCAAAGGCATAGAAAGAGCCGGCGTAGGCATAGTCACGCTCGCGTGGCTGCTGCGGCGTTTGGTTCAGGTAGAGCACAATGGCGATGCCCGTCATGAAGAAGAGGAAGAACACCACCCAGAACTGCCTGATGCCTTTCTTTCCGCGGTAGGCTTGCCAGAAGATGCCGATGAGGCCCAGCAGGAGCGGCAGCATGTAGAATTTGTTATTCCCCTTATTGTTCTTCAGTTCATCGGGTAGATAGTTCTGATTGCCCAAACGCAGATTGTCAATGAAGGGTATGCCGCTGATCCAGTTTCCATGTTCGGCTTCGCCGTAGCCCTGTATGTCGTTCTGCCGACCGGCAAAGTTCCACATGAAGTAGCGCCAGTACATGAAGTTCAGTTGATAGCGGAAGAAGAATTTCAGGTTTTCAAACAGCGTGGGAACTTTCACCTGAATCACGCGGCCATCACCCCGGTCGTAGTCTACGAGGTGGCCCTTAATGCCGCCTACCCAACTCTCGTATTGTCCGGCATAGCCTTCGTTCCAAACACGGGGGAAGATGAGGTTTTGGGCATAGACGTAGTCTTCTTTGTATCCAATCTTTTCGTAAGAGTCTTTCTCGTCGGCAGACTTTTTTTCTTTACGTTGATAGATGGGTGCTCCCTTCTTGCGAACAGGCACCAGATAATCGCCTTCGCGCACGGTTTTGATCTGCGAAGTGTAGGCCGGGCCATAGAGCAGTGGCGTAGAGCCGTATTGGTCGCGGTTGAGGTATTCAGCTAACGTAAATACGTCTTCCGGAGAGTTCTGATCCATGGGTGGATTGGCTGTAGAGCGAATCACAATCACGGCATAGGAGCTGTAGCCAATCATGAGCATCAGGCAGCACAGCAGCGTGGTGTTGAGCACCCTCGGAAGCATGGTGCTCTTTCTGATCTTACGGTGCTTGAACAGCAGCAGTCCTATCACAGACAGTATGATGATACCGGCAACTACGCAGCTCAGGCCAGTTCCGAAGAAAGGTATACCCAAAAGGCCAATGCTAATGAGGAACGAAATGTTCATCTTTTTGGCACTGCGACCGGAATAACTCTCGTAGATGCCCCAAAGCACGGTGGCGATCAGCAGCAGGAGGTAAACGATGACGCCCGTATTGAATTTCAGTCCAAAAGTGTTGACAAAAAGCAACTCGAACACACCAGCCACCTTTACCATGCCTGGTACTACGCCCCACAGAATGATGCCTACTAAGGCAAAGGAGAGCAGCAGTACCAGCAAAGAGCCCTTCAGATTAGACTTTGAGCCGCTCTTGTGATAATAGTATACCAGAACCATGGCAGGTATGCACAGCAAGTTGAGCAAGTGAACGCCGATAGAAAGGCCCATGAGGTAGGCAATCAAAATCAGGAAACGGTCAGAGTGAGGCTTGTCAGCATTGTCCTCCCATTTCAAAATCAGCCAGAACACGAGGGCTGTGAACATGCTGGAGAAGGCATAAACCTCTCCTTCTACGGCGCTAAACCAGAAAGTATCGCTGAACGTATAAGCCAGGGCTCCAACCACACCTGATCCGATGATGGTGATGGTTTGGGCCGTGGTTTCCACGATGCCTTTGTGGCAGATCAGGCGGCGCACCAAATGCGTGATGGTCCAAAACAGGAACAGAATGCATGCTGCGCTGAGCAGTGCCGACATGATGTTGATCATCTTGGCTACTTGCGACGGATCGCTCACAAACTGCGTAAACAGGTTGCCAAACAACATGAAGAAAGGTGCACCAGGGGGGTGGCCCACTTCAAACTTGTATGCGGTGGTGATAAACTCTGGACAATCCCAGAAACTGGCAGTCGGTTCAATCGTGCTGCAATATACAAATGCAGCAAAAAGGAATACGAACCAACCTACTAAGTCATTGATTTTTTTGTATTGTTTCATTGATGGAATGAATGTCAGAATGTGGCGCGAAGTTACAAACATTAATCGACTTTCGCCCTCTATTTCCCTGCATTTGTCCTTCTTCTTAAGGTTATTTTAGGGTTTCGACTTCAATGTGGAGGCTTTTCGGGGTCGAACGTCATTACATCCACGCTGTGGATGCTGCACTGCGAGGAAGGCTTGTCAATCTTTTAAGTCGTAGCTCACGCTGGTCACTACGCGAACTTTTTTCATCCACGGCGTGTTGTCGTCGCGGTTTTCGATGGAAAAATAGCCTTGGCTGGCGTGCTTTATTTTTCCCAATCGGCTACCGGAATCTTTGGCAAACTGCTCTGCCGCCTCACGGGCATTCTTTGTGGAGGCTTCAATCATTTCAGGCTTGATCTTATCCAGGGCCGTGTATTCGTAGATGGCGTTTTCGCCATATTCATTGCCAAAAATGACGATCCCCTGCTTAACGAGTTCGTCGGTGCGGTAGGTAAGGCCTCTCACCAGATCCACCTTGGTCGTAGTCACCGTAAAGGTGAGGTTGACCACAAAGCGCGAGCTAATGTTTTGCGGTTTATAGTCGGCCACGGCGTAGTCGGTCACCTTTGGAGGTGTCACCGTGATGTCCTCAGCAGGTACGCCATTGCTGGTCAGAAACTTCAGTACCTTCTCCTTGGCTTTTTCCACTTCGGCAAGCAGGGCAGAAAGATCGTTGCCCAGCGCTTTGTAATGTACGGGCCACGTTACCTTATCGGCTTCCACGATGCGTTCGGAAAAACCGCGCACCTGCACGCTTCTGTCCTTATCGGCAAAACGGCTGATGCCTTTGCCTACCAGCAGGCCTGCTATGATCAGACCCAATGCAATAATGATGGCTGAATTTACGCTATTCTTCATGCTATGATGCTATTGATGTTGCTGCAAAAGTACGAACTTCCCCACACATGGACTAAGTTTTTGCAGAGATAAATGGCGTTTCGGATAATAATTCCTAATTTTGTACCAACAATATGCCAATACCATTACGCATGAGTGCATTCTCCAACTTCATGGATTGGGCGTGGATCTGCCTGCTCAAGCAGCTGCGTCCCTGCGATCCCCAAGGTGCTCCATTGCGGCAGCGCAACCGGAAAATCAGGAACAGCATCCTTCAATATTACAAAAACCACCCCTCGTCTGACGCTACCGTCAACGAATGTCTGCAATATCTCCGTCGAAGAACCGATGCCGTATACTTTCCGGCACCCTTTCGCGACAAGTATCGCTTTCGCGACGTCCCCTTAGACTTCGATGCCGATGGAACGCCTTTTAGCCTGCTGCCCGATGGCAATCGGCTCTACTTCCTGCCCGATGCCCAGCCCGACCGTGTGCGCATGGCTATCAACAATCTGCGGATTGAACAGGACGAGGCTTCGCCCCACCGCTATCTTACCGATGAGTTCACCATTGTGGAAGATGACATTCTGGCCGACGTGGGGTGTGCCGAAGGCATTCTTTCATTGCAATATGCCGAGAAGGCTAAACACATCTATTTGTTCGAGACAGAAGAAGTGTGGATTAAAGTTTTAGAAAAAACTTTTGCTCCGTGGAGGGATAAGGTCACCATCGTCAAGCGTTTCGTTTCCGACCAAGACAACGGCGACAACATTCGCCTCGACACGTTCTTCCGGCAGGAGGGCGTGAGGCCCACCTTTGTGAAGCTCGACGTGGAAGGCGGCGAGCTGGCCGCGCTCCGTGGCATGGAGGGCCTCTTTGTGCAGCATTATCCCATCAAGATTGCAGCCTGCTGCTATCACTACCAAGGGGAATACGATGATCTGAAGGCCTTTGCTTCCCAGCACGACTTCCGCCATGAAACCAGTACGGGCTGGATGCTCTTCGGATTATACGATGAGCCTCAGCCTCCCTTCTTCCGCCACGGTCTGCTCCGCATGTGGGCCAACGAGCGGTAATCTCTCTCCCTTATTTTTACGATACTATCATGGAGACAAATAACATTGCCATAATTTTTGCCGGTGGAAGTGGCCGCAGGATGAACGTAGGAGCTAAACCCAAGCAGTTTCTGGAGCTTCACGGTAAGCCCATCATCGTCTATACGCTCGAACTCTTTCAGCAACATACGCAGATAAATGCCATTTACGTGGCCTGCATCAAGGAGTGGATGGCAGAAATGCAGCAGCTTTGCCAGCTCTATGGTCTCAGCAAGGTCAGAGCCATCGTGGAAGGTGGTGAGACGGGACAGGACAGCATTTATAATGGTCTTCAGGCCGCCGTGGCCGACGGTTGCGATGCCTCTCAGACCATAGCTCTCATTCACGACGGCGTTCGCCCCCTCATTCATGCAGAGACCATCACAGACAATATCCAGACAGCCCGTGAGCGTGGGGCCTGCATCACCTGCGTTCCGGCCACCGAAACGTTCGTGGTCAAGCAGACGGATGGCTCATTGTCCATACCCAGACGGGAGAATTCGCTCGTAGCCCGTGCACCGCAGACGTTTCGGCTGGACCACATTCTGGATGCCCACGAAAGAGCCCGTCGCGACGGCGTGCATACCTTCATCGATTCTTTGACCATGATGACACACTATGGTTACAGTGTAGACACCATCATAGGCCCTTCTGAAAACATCAAAATTACTACACCAACGGACTACTTTATTTTCAAGGCCATCGTTGAGGCTCGCGAAAATTCCCAGATTTTATAGTCAAAAGCAAAATGATTCGCTACTGGAAAGCGGATTATTCTGCTGTTAATTCCCCTGCCAACTAGTTTTCGAATTTGAGGCGGAGCTCTTCACCCTCAAAGCCTTCGCCCAGGAGGAACATGAGTTTCGTTACCACGCATTCTATCGTACTGTCGTAACCGTTCACCACGCCATTCTGCAGCAGCTGCAGTCCTGACTCGTAGCGCGCCATCTCCACGGTTCCTTTGGAGCATTGGGTCACGTTGACCACTACCACGCCACGCTGCCGCAAGTGGCTCAACACCTCGCGCAGCCATTCGCGCTGGGGAGCATTGCCTGCGCCATACGTCTTGAGCACCACGGCTTTCAAGTTTTTTACGCCGAGAATGGCGTCGAATATCTCGCGCTGAATGCCCGGAAAGAGCGTCAGCACGCAGATGTTACGGTCCAGTCTAAAATGGGGGGTCAGCGGTGTGTTAGCGTCCACGCGGCGGATGTATTGACGCTCAAAACGCAGATGGATGCCGGCATGGGCCAGCGAATGGTAATTGAATGAGCGGAAGGCGTCAAAGCCTTCGGCATTGATTTTCGTAGTACGGTTGCCGCGCATGAGGCGGCTTTCAAAGAATACGCATACCTCAGGCACCATGGCCTGGCCGTTTTTGTCGCGTGCGGCTGCTATCTCGATGGCAGTGAGCAGATTTTCCTTGCCATCCGTTCGCAGTGCGCCTACGGGAAGTTGCGATCCGGTGAGCACCACGGGTTTGCTCAACCCTTCGAGCATGAAGCTCAGCGCGCTGGCGGTGTAGGCCATGGTGTCGGTGCCGTGGAGCACCACGAAGCCGTCATACTGCTCATAGTGGTCGGAAATGATTCGCACCAGTTCCACCCAGTTGTCGGGGCTCATGTCGCTGGAGTCAATGGGATGGGGAAAGGTGTAGCTGTCGAGCTGATAGCCGAAGCGCTGCAATTCAGGCACGTAGCTGACCAGGCGGTCGAAGTCGAAGTTGCAGAGTGCTCCGGTTTGGGCGTTCTGGTACATGCCTATGGTGCCGCCAGTGTAGATGATGAGGATGGCTGGTTGTTTGCGTGGAGCGTTCATTGTTGTTGCGTTGATGTCGGTGCTGTGCTTACCTCTTTGTTTTATTTCCACTTACGGTCGCGACGCGTATGATTCCAATTCTTATAGCCTGAGAAGAAGGAGCCTCCTTTTTCCCGTGGTTCGGGTTTCTGGCCTTGTTCCAGCGTGGGATAGCTGATACGCGTATGGTATATGGTCTTGAGGCTTGCAATGAATTGTTCCTTGGCCACTTCTATGTCGTGGAACGTGATGGGGCAGTCGCGGAAGTAGCCTTCCTTCATTTGCGTGTCAATAATGCCCGTCACGAGGTTGCGCAGCGTTTCGTCAGTGATTTCCTTCAGGCTTCGCGATGCGGCTTCCACGGAGTCGGCCATCATGAGTATGGCTTGCTCCAGCGTGGAGGGATTTGGCCCAGGGTAGGTAAACAGCGTCTCGTCCACAGGCTCAGCCGGATGGTTGTTCATGTATTTGATATAAAAGTATTTGGCTTTGCTTTTACCATGGTGGGTGCGTATGAAGTCCCTGATGGTGGAGGGCAGGTGGTGCTTGTCGGCCATTTCTACGCCGTCGCGCACATGCTGGATAATGATCTGTGCGCTGCGTTCCTCCGTGAGACTGTCGTGCGGATTCACTCCGCTTTGGTTTTCCGTGAAAAAGGCCGGATTCTTCATCTTCCCGATGTCGTGGTAGAGTGCACCCGTTCTTACGAGCTCCACCTTCGCGCCGATCTTTGCGGCCACTTCGGTGGCCAGGTTAGCCACCTGCATGGAGTGCTGGAAGGTGCCCTGCGCCTCCTTCGAGAGCTGGCGGAGCAGCGGCATGTTGACGTTCGACAGCTCTATGAGCGTCACGCTCGACGTAAATCCGAAGAGCCGCTCAAAGAGATACATGATGGGATAGGCAAAGAGCAGCAATACGCCGTTCACGCAGATGCAGATGTACCAGTAGGGGTCGAACGTGCTGAGCGTGAGTCCCTGGCTCAGGTCATAGCTGAGCATGAATACCAGCGTGCCAAAAGTCACTTGCAGTGCTGCCTTGAAAATCTGGGAACGGGATGACAGTTCCTTGACCGTAAATATGGCGATGGCTCCTGCAATGAATTGTACGAGGATGAACTCATAGGGCGCATGCACCGTGATGGAGCACAGCAGGATGTTCACCACGTGGGCCACGAACGAAGTCCGTGCATCCATAAACACCCTCACGAAGAGCGGTACCATGGCGTAGGGAATGATGTAGGCGCTCTGGTTTGTAGAATATTCTATCAAGGCTGTGGCGATGGGGAAGAGCGTGAGCAGGAAGTAGAAAAGCAGCAGGCTGCGCAGCGAGTTGAGATAGTCTAAGCGGAACAGCCGCAGATAGAACGAAAACACCAACAGCAGCAGCAATACGAACATGGCCTGCCCCAGCATGAGGAGCCGTTCCTGATGCCCGTTGTCGTGGCGCTTGATGGATTCCTTTTTCATGGACTCCAGGATGCTCACTATGCGCGGCGTAACGATGTCGCCACGGTCTACGATTTTCTGCCCTCCCTGCACCATTCCGCTGGCGTAGGAGATGGAGGCCAGCAGGTCCTGATAGGCAGCCTTGGTCTTCTGCACGTCAAGCTCCATGTTAGGGGTCAGGTAGTTGTTTACATTGAGCTGGCTGAGCAAGTCGTGGCGGTAGTTCACGGAGTCGCCCATCAGTATCTGCATATAGGCAGACCGTGTGGTGTAGAAATCGCGGAGCTGGTGCGACTGTGCCGTGGTGCCTGTCACGATGCGTATGGCTGTCACGCTGCTGTCCATGAGTGCCGAGTATTCCTGGCTTTCCAGAATGCCTTTGTCATAGATGTCCTGCAAGCATTTCGAAACATACTTCACATACGACACTGGTATGCTGCGCAGCTTCAGGGAGTCGTTGATGTCGCTTCTGAAGCGGCGTATCTGGTTCGCACCCTCGCTGGCATCCACTACGAAGTAGGGCTGAAAGCGACTCATCACGCTGTCGCGCTCCGCCTGCACGGCGGCGTCGCTCTTGTAGATGGGAAAGTCGTAGCTGGCTATAATCTGCCCATACTTCCACGGCTTGCCCACCGTGTAGTCGTAGGAAAAAGTTTGTTCCCGTGGCAGAAACAGCACGATCAGCACTGCCGATATCAGCATCAGGGCGATTCTGAAAGCGAGTTGTGTAAGTTCCTTCTTATTCATCATCAGGATATTTGGTGCGAAATTACATATAAATCGTTATACCGGCGCAATGGGTGGCTCTTTTTTCACGCTTTGCAGCCTGGGCGCCGTGGCTTCTGGATGAAGCTGGAATTGTTGTTATAAGCCCAGATAAGGGGGTAGAAGAAAGCTCTCACGCCGTTCTTCACGGCCTGCAGGCCTTTGCCGCCGGCGTAGCGCTCGTGCACCTTCTCCCTGTGGCGCAGCGACAGGCTGCACAGCCTGAGCAGCGGCGTCAGGCCGCTGCGGAGCATGAGGCCCGTCATGGTGTGCACCAGCCTGTGGTCCGACGCCGTGGTGTGGGCGTGCAGGTAGCCGTAGAGCCAGCGCCAGTCGTCCATTTGCTGGAACAGGCGGTAGGACTCCCATCCGTATATGTAGGGCTGCCATGTGGTCTTCCCTGCCCGCGCCCACTCTTCCTTCATGAGCTGAGCCGAGGCGGAGTCGGCATGGGGGCGGTGCCAGCCCAGGGGCTCCGCCACGCAGGCAATGCCTCTGTGCAGGTGGCTCTGCAGTGCCAGCCACCAGTCATAGGGAATGCGGTCGTGCCACGTTTCAATGGCTTCCACAAAGGAGCGCCGCAGGAGCATGTCGTGGCCAGGAATGTGGCTGGTGAAGAGCAGGCTCTCCATGTGGGGCTGGGGCTTGCCCAGCAGTTTGCCGGCCGTGGTAAACTCCGCGTCCTTGTAACGGTAGCAAAAGCAGAGGTCGGCCGAGCCTATGCCGGCCATGAGCTTCTCTATCTTCTCGGGAAACCAGATGTCGTCCTGGTCGCTTAGTGCGATGAAGTCGCCCTGCGCCTTCTTGATGGCCGATATGAAGTTGCGGTTCCATCCCAGATTCTCTGCATTTCTGTAGAGCTTCACGCGGCTGTCCTCGGTGGCAAAGGCTTCTACGATGCTCAGCGTCTGGTCCGTAGAGCCGTCGTCCTGCACGATGAGCTCGCCAATAGGATAGGTTTGCGCCAGAATAGACCGGATCTGGTCCGCTACGTAGCGGCCGCCATTGTAGGTGGTCATCACGATGGATACGCTCTTCTGCTCTTGGTTCATGGCTTTGGTGAGTTTTTGCGGAGCACTCCGCGATAGTAATATCCGCAGGTCAGAGCAAAGGCTGCCGCCCTGAGCCACGAGGCGGTCTTGCCCCCCTTGGCGTAGGCGATGGCCTCCCTGTGGTGCAGGAAGAAGCTTATGCGGCCCGTCAGTGCGCCGAGGCCTCGTCTGGTTTGCAGGCGCGCCATTTCCAGGCACTCGCTCCTGGCCCGTGTGGCATAGGGCAGGGGCTGCAGCAATTCCTCCACGCAGCGAAAACGGCGACTCACCTCGTTCTGCAACCGCTCGTGGTGAACGGCGCAGGTGATGAGCATGCCCACGGCTCCGCGGCTCATCGGGCTGCTGGGCGCAGGCTTCGTGGCCGTGGCGGCCTGGGCGTGACGGCGGAAGTGTACCAGCGGTTCATCTACGAAGGCCACCCTCTCCGTTGCGGCGGCTACGAGCTGCAGTTGCCAGTCGTAGAGGTAAGGGCGCTTCGGAATGGGCCCCGTGAGGTCCAGGAGCTCGCGGCGCAGCAGGAGCGTATGGCCCGGATACACGCCGATGTAGGCCATGCGCAGAATGTGGTCGTTGGGTCTGCGGTGGTCGGGCGTGATGGGAAAACCGTCGCTGCTGAAGGCCACGGAGCGGCAGGCGCAGAGCAGGTTTTGCCCGATGGCCTCCACCTGGTGCTCCAGTTTCAGGGGTTCCCAGATGTCGTCCTGGTCGCACAGGGCTATGAGCGTGCCCGTAGTGCGCAGCATGGCACTATGGAAGTTGCCGTTGATGCCCTGTGGCCCCTCGTTGCTGTAAACGCTGATTTCCTTGTGGCGCGCGGCGTAGGCTTGGGCGATGCTCAGCGTAGAGTCCGTGGAGTGGTCGTCCTGTATGATGATTTCTTCAGCCCGTAGCGTTTGCCGGAGCAGCGAGTCAAGCTGTTCAGCGAGGTAGCGGCTGCCATTGTGGGTGCATACCACGATGCTGAGCCTCTCGGGGCTCCTGTGTACCGGGGGATGAGGGTTTGCGCTGTTCATGATGCCGTGCGCCCTATTCCTTGCGCTTATCTATGATTTTCAGGTTGGGATAATCCTTTTCGGGAAAGCTGAAGAGAGTGTCGGGATAGTCGCCCGTATGGAAGTTCCAGATGTCAATGGTGAACCAGAATATTTTCCATTTGAACTTGAGCTGCTTGGGCGCAAAGGTCTTCTTGTCGATCAGGGCTACGCACTCTCGGATGTCGGCACTGTGGCGTGCCGTCTTGATCTTCACAAGGTAGCCATCCTCCTGCTCCGTCAGGGTGTAGGAACTGCCGTTGCGTGCCGTTTCCAGCTGCTTGGTCATGGAAATGTGGCGTTTGTAGTTGGGACTGAACAGCGTCACCGTGCCCTTCTTCAGGTCCATCCACCAGCCCGTCTTTCCGTTGAACCACACTTTGCCGTTCTTGGTCTCGGTGAGCGACTTGCCATTCTTGATCGTGGCCTTGCCGGTTTGCGTAAAGAGTCGGGTCACCTTCAGTTCGTAGTCCATCCTGGCGCCGCCCTTGTTTTCCACGAGGGCCAGCGTGCGCTCAAAAACGCGGCGTGCCTGCACCTCGTTTTGCGCCTGCGCCCTCTGACTCAGGCTGCCCAACAGCAATGCAAGCACCACGCTGAGGCGCAGCAATGAAAAAAGTGGTTGGCGTAGCTTCATTTTCTCTATAACCCGATTGAGCTGCGAAGTTACGATTTTTATTTCTTATCCCCATCGGTTTACGCTCAAAAGCTGGGGCGGCGGTCTGCTTCCTGTGGCAGATCAAAAAACTCCGCAATGCCTTGGGAACATTGCGGAGCACTTGGTTGCAAGTTTATCTCACCTTGTTGAAGGTCAGCGTCTCAACATCTATCTCGCCGTCGTCGTCAACGTGGGTAAACTTGAGTACGAGCTTGTCTTTGGTAATTTCTACTACCTCCACTACCTCTGTATAAGTTTCTCCGTCATCAGTGAAAGTGATGGTCAGCGTTTTCTTGCTGGAGTCGTACTTGTAGGTGATGCCTGTGGTTTCATTACCAGAATCATTGTCGTGCTCAAAGAACGTACCTGTTCCGTTGCTGTTGAAGGTCATGATCTGATAGTAGTCTTCCTCCTCTTCGTCATCCCAGCGCCATGAGCCCACGAGGCTTGCAGCATCTTCTTTCTTTTCATCGTCATCGTCACTGCATGCGGCCATGCCCATGCTTACCACTGCCATCATCAAGACGGCCATGCATTTAAATACTTTCATTTTTGTTATTTTGTAGGGTTGTTTATGAGTCTGTCTTTGTTGCTCATTTGGCTTGCAAATATAGGAAGAAAAACGTTATAGTCCTTACGTTCAAGGCTAAAATCTTAAAAATGGTGCAGATTGGCTGTGGCGGAAGGGAAATCATACGTCACTTGAATGGCTTCCCACTTTTTTCTGCTGTTCAAGTCGGCTATGGCTTCCTTGCGCCGGCTGGCTATATATATTAAGGTGTACGCCGTGGGGGCGAATGCCAACGGGTGGCCGTGACCGCTCCGGCAGCGCAGCTCCTGCAAACAGGTTGCAGGCTCAATGTTAAAATAATGCGCCTCTGCAACCTGGTAGAAATTGCCGTGCTGGGAGCGCGGCTTCTGCAACCTGGTGGAAATCGTCTCGCTGAGAGCACGGCTTCTGCAACCTGGTGGAAATCGTCTCGCTGGGAGCACGGCCTCTGCAACCTGGTAGAAATCGTCTCGCTGGGAGCACGGCTATTTCCACCTGTTTGCAGACCCAATGTTAAAAATTGCACGGCTGCAACCTGGTTTCCCAACGAATGTTAAAGTTTTTGGCCTCTGCAACCTGGTTGACGGAATAATGTTAAATAAATCGGTGTCTACAAACTGGTCGTTCTTTTATTGTTAAATGGTGTATAAAAATCGACGCCAATCGAAAGCTGCTCTCATGGAGCATCCCCGATTGGCGTCGGATTAACGTTCAGGTGTGGCCGAAGGCCTGAAAACTATGCCTCCTTCACCTCTTGCTGCTCAGGAGCAGGCTCTTCGTCCTGCTTTTGCGACTTGCCCGTGTTGGCTGCAATCACGCGGTAGGACTGAACGATGCCCTGCACGTCCTGTACCATCTTCTTCACCTCATCGGTGGTTTCTTCGAGGGTCAGAACGGCATTGATCTTGTTCACCAGCTTGCGATAGGCTGCGCTGACCTCCTTGCGGACGGCACGTGTGGAGTCGCCATTGCGAAAAGCAATGCGCTCGCCTACGGCCACCGCACGGCGGTCCATGTTGGATGAACATTGGTCGTTCATCGCCTCCAGACTCACCACGGCTCCCTTGAGGCCCAGCTTTTCTACGGCCTCCTTGTTAGCCTTTTCGCCCAGTTGGCGCAGCAGACTCTGAATTTCTGTGGTCTGCAGGGCACGTTCACTACGCCATACGTTGTGAGCAGAGGTCATCAGGGGTGACAGCTGCTCCACGCAGGGATAGAGACTGTGGTCCTTGGGCAGAAACTTGCGCAGCTGCCGGTGATAGAAATACATGGCTTTGAGCAGGGCGTCGCGACCGGAATCGTCGCGCTCAATCTGCGGAGTGAGCACGTAGGCACGCTCCAGCTTTACCAACTCGGACAGACGGGCCACCTTCTGATTGTAGTCAGTGGCTTCAGCCTGTGCCTTAACAACACTCTCGCCCACCTGGTGGATGCAACTGCCAATGCTGGTGTGCATCTTTGCGTAGGCTCCATTTGTTAGCTTAGCGCCCGTGTAGAGGGGCATCAATTGGGTAGAATCTCCCATTTCTGAAAATTTTTACTTGCTGCCGCTTGAAATTTTTTTCGATAGCATCATGGTTTGTGTTTCTCGTGTGATCACTCGTTTCTGCCATGCTCCGATTCCCCCGTCCTTGCGGCAACGGCAACACAGACCGCTCAGCCGGTATCTCGGATTGTCGCTGCAAAGGTACTGCGAATTTCTGGTCTGCCAAAATTTCTAATAGGTTTTGTGTAGTATGTGAGTAAATTTTTAATGTTTCTTTGGCATAAATCTCTGCAAATGGTCTGTCCGTCGGCCTTGGAGCAGACAGGGAAGGCACATTTTATGAGATTATGGCCCTCTTTTGGGCGAGAAAAAAGAAAAAATGACTAACTTTGGAGCTCAGTAGGTCCGTTGCGACCTGTGTTTCATCATCCATCACCACCATACCCATGGCAACTGGCAATGCATACTTGGCCACCTACAGGCAGCAGCACCTGCGCGAAGCTCAGGAAAAGATGCTCAGCATCTTGCAGGAAATCGTGAAAATCTGCGAACGTCACCACATTGGCTACTGGCTCGACGGTGGCACCCTGCTTGGTGCCGCGCGCCACGGGGGATTCATTCCCTGGGACGACGACCTGGACCTGGGCATGACGCTGCCCGATCTGAAGCGCTTCGTGAGTATAGCCTCCAAAGAACTGCCTTCCCACCTCGTGATGCAGGCTCCGGAAACCGATCCTACGCTCCGGCGCCGTGAGTATAAGGTGAGGGACAGAAACTCCTTTTTCGTTGATGCCGACGACCTGGGCCGCGAACAAGGCGAAAGGGGCATCTTCGTCGACATCTTTCCGTTTGTCAACTATCCGTCCTACCTGAGCCACATGGCTGCCCGGATGACACGGAGTATGGCCGTGATGTACCACCGCTTGCATTCGCCACACTATTACAGCCTGCGCTCCGCGGCCGAGCTGGCCTACTTCGGGGTGAAGCTGCCCCTCTGCCAGCTGATGTGGAAACTGATGCGTCCTCTGGCTCGCGACGGGAAATATACCTGCGCCATACCTTATTATAACTGGTATGCCGCGCTCTACCGCGCTGACGACCTCTGGCCCCTTGGCACCATCACGTTTGAAGGGCTGACCTTCAGCGCTCCGCGCCATGTGGACAACTATCTGACGAGCATCTTCCGCAATTGGCGAGAGCTGCCGCCTCCCGAAAAACGCAAGGTGCATGCCACCTTCTACGCCCCAGAGCTGCTGAGCGAAGACCCTCGGCAGCAGGAACCCTTAGCCCAGGAATAGCCATGAAAGTAGTGATTCTCAATACCTCGGAACAAACGGGCGGTGCCGCTATAGCAGCCTCGCGCCTTAAGGAGGCCCTGACAGGCAGCGGCGTGAAGGCCCGTATGCTTACCATGCACAAGGAGTCGGAGAGTCTCACCGTGGCTCCGGCCTATCGCCACCCGTGGATGGGAAAGCTGAACTTCGTGCTGGAACGCCTGCCCATCTGGAGAGCCAACGGCTGGCAGAGGGAGGGCCTCTTCGACGTGGACACCGCACAGAGGGGCATCGACGTTACGCAACTGCCCGAATTCAGGGAGGCCGACGTGGTGCATCTGCACTGGGTGAACCAGGGATTCCTCTCCATGCGCAGCCTGGAACGCATCGTGAAAAGCGGCAAGCGCGTGGTGTGGACCATGCACGACATGTGGCCCTTCACGGGCGTTTGTCACTATGCGCACGAATGCCGGAAGTTTGAGTTGGCGTGCCACGACTGTCCCCGACTGCGTCGCAGCGGTCCCCACGACCTGAGCCATCGCACCTTCTTGAAGAAACAGCAGCTCAACGCGCTGGGCCACATCTCCTACGTAGCGTGCAGCGAGTGGCTGCAGAGGGAAGCCCTGCAGAGCAGCCTGCTCCGCGAAGCCCACGTAACGGCCATTCCCAATCCCATCAATACCCACCGCTACAGTCCCCGTCCCAAGGACGAGGCGCGACGCCGCATAGGCGTAGACCCAGAGGGAAGGTATCTCCTGTTCAGTGCCTACCGTACCACGCTGCCCATCAAGGGACTGGCCTACTTCCGCGAGGCGTGCCGGAAATTAGCGGTCGAGCGACCTGAGCTGTGCCAGGGGCTGAGCATCCTGGCCGTGGGCAAGGACTCCGAGCTGCTGGCTCAGGATTTTCCGCTCAAAGTCGTCCCCATGGGCTATGTGGACTCACAACAGCTCATGGCCGACATCTACAGCGCCGCCGATGCTTTCGTGATTCCGTCGTTGCAGGACAATCTGCCTAACACCATCATGGAGGCGTTAGCCTCAGGGGTGCCCTGCATAGGATTTAGGGTGGGTGGCATTCCCGAAATGATAGTGCACCGCGAGAGCGGCTACCTGGCCGAACCGCGAAGCGCCGCCGACCTCATGCAAGGTCTGGCCTGGCTGCTCGGCGAGAGCAACTATGACGCCGTGGCTCAGGCGGCGCGCCAGTTTGCCGTGCAGCACTACGCAGAGCAAACCGTAGCCAAGCAATACATCAACCTTTACCAACATGTCTGACCATAACGCCCTGCCCCCAGTCTTTACGATTATCACCGTGACCTACAACGCTGCGGCCACCGTGGAGCGCACCCTGCGGAGCGTGGCCGTGCAGGACCTTGAGGGCGTGGAACATCTGGTCATAGACGGTGCCTCGACCGACGGAAGCCTGACCCTCTTGCAGCAGGCGGCCGATGGGGGGAGCATCCGCCTCACGTCCGAGCCTGACCGTGGGCTCTACGACGCCATGAACAAAGCCATTGCCAAAGCCACGGGGCAGTATCTCCTGTTTCTGAATGCCGGCGACTGCCTGCACGACGTCCACACGCTGAGCCACGTGGCGCAGCTCATAGCGGCACAGCCCAGGCATCCGGCAGTGGTCTACGGCGATACCGACATCGTAGACATGGAGGGACGCTTTTTGCGCCACCGCCGCCTGTCGCCACCCGAGCGACTCTCGTGGAAAAGCTTCAGGCAGGGCATGCTGGTGTGCCATCAGGCTTTCTTTGTGCGTGCCGACGTGGCCCGTCAGGAAACGTATGATCTGGACTACCGCTTTTCGGCCGACTTCGACTGGTGCATCCGCGTCATGAAGAGAGCCGAGGGGCTGGGACTGCCTCTGCTCAATGCCCATGCCGTGATCACCGACTATCTGGACGGTGGGCTCACCACGAAGAATCATCGCCACTCCCTCATAGAGCGCCTGCGTATCATGGCGCGCCACTACGGCTGGCCACAGGCTGTGCTGATGCACCTCTATTTTGTTGGCAGAGCCATACTGAAAAAATAAACCTCATCCTACCATCATGAAACAAAACCCATTGATTAAGAAAACGCTCCTTTGTTCAGCCGCTACACTGCTATTACTCCTTACCGCCGTCCCCACAGCGAGTGCCCACGAGTTGACGGGCATGAGGGTGGAGTATCAGGAAAATCCAATAGGCATCGACAGTCCCCGTCCGCGCCTGAGCTGGGAACTGAAGACGCAGGAGGGCCTGCGCGACGTGAGCCAGAAAGCCTTCCAGATAGAAGTGGTCAACGAGCGCACGGGTCGGCGAGTATGGAACAGTGGTAAGCGTCAAGGAGACCTTTCCGTGGGCATTGCTTACGGGGGCGAACCCCTGGAGCCCGAAACACGCTATTCCTGGAAGGCCACGGTGTGGACCAACAAAGGGGGGAAGGCTGTGGGAACGGCGGCATTCGAGACCGGACTCCACGGAGCGTGGGACGGTGCGCAGTGGATAGGCGGAGGTGACGACAGCCGTAACCTCTATGCGCCATATACCAACATTTTCCGCCTGAGTTTCCACATTCGGTTAGGACAGAATGACGGACCCGGAAAGGCGGCATTTGTTTATGGCGGCAATGAAGAAAGAATGCTTGACGGCAGGAAGAACCTCTACCACCTGCAGGCCGCGAAAGGGCAGAACTACATGGCCGCAGAGCTGGACGTCAGCCAGGTGGCCGCAGAAGGCGCACGGCTGAACCTCTATCGCATGGGCTATCATCCTGACGACCGCGTCGACCAGCCCTTGCACAGCTTTGTCGTACCCAAGGATCTCATCAATGAGCAAAACAGCCATGGTGAGCACGAGGTGGAACTCGTGTCGCTCAATGGCGGAACCAATGTGTTTCTTGACGGCAGGGAACTGGGCTGGGCATTTCTCAATCCGTGGGGCATGAACGGCGACGCACTGTCGTTTCCTGCGCTGTGCGAGATAGGCTACAGCGTGCCGGCCCACCAGGAAGTTAGCTTCAGCCAGATAGAGATACGCAACTATCGCAGTCCGCGCAACCGCCTGGCCCGATTTGAAGGGCAGCACTTTGCGACGGCCGAAACACCGCAGTTCCAGACCTTCGACCCCTCGCGCGGAGCCTTGCCGCTGTTGCGCACGCGGTTTACTACGCTTCAGGGCAAGACCGTGAAGATGGCGCGCATCTATGCTACGGCGCGAGGCATCTATGACCTCTACCTCAACGGAAAGCGTGTCAGTCCGAGCTATTTCAATCCGGGACTGACGCAGTATAACCGCACGCACCTCTACCAGACGTTCGACGTAACCCCCTTGCTGCAATCCGGCAGCAACGCGCTGGGCGCAGAACTGGGTGAAGGATGGTGGAGCGGTGCCATAACCTATGCGCAGGAGAATCAGAACCTGTTTGGCGACCGCCAGTCGTTGCTCCTGAAAATGGTAATTACCTATCAGGACGGGACGCGCCAAACGCTGGTAACCCACCCCGAGGACTGGCGCTACAGCCTTGACGGTGGGAGCCTTTACGGCAGTTTTTTCCACGGCGAAGTATATGACGCCCGTCGCGCCGAGGCAGTAAAGGGATGGGCCAGCGCCGATTTCGACGACAGCCGGTGGCAGCAGGCCGTGGAAGTGGGTCTGGAAGGCACCGTGGCCACCGAGGGCCTGCAGGCCGATTATAGCCAGCTGCGCATTCTCTCGCAGGAAGAAACAGGCGTGGAGGCCGTAGATACGATTACGGCCATAGGGGTGACGAGTCCGCGAAAGGGCCTGTACGTCTATGACATGGGACAAAACTGTGCCGCAGTGCCCCTGATACGCTTCTCTCATCTGAAGCCTGGTACGGTGGTGCGCATGCGCTACGCCGAGGTGACCTATCCGGATCTGCCGGCCTACGACGGCAACCAGGGCATGGTGATGATGGAAAACATCAGGTCGGCGCGCGCTCAGGACACATATATCGCCCTTGGTGCAGAGACGGAGACCTTCAGCCCCCGTCATACGTTCCACGGCTATCGCTACATAGAAATCTCAGGCGTGGACGAAGCTCTGCCATTGACAGACGTGGCATCCATCGCGCTGAGTTCCATCGGCCAATTTGCGGCTCATTTTGAAACGTCGTCACCCCTGGTCAATAGGCTTTGGAAAAACATAGGGTGGTCCTATCGCTCCAACTTTCTTTCCATCCCCACCGACTGTCCGCAGCGCAACGAGCGCATGGGCTGGAGCGGCGACCTCAGCGTGTTTTCGCGTACGGCCACCTACATGGCACAGGTACCTCAGTTCCTGCGCCGGCACATGCGCGCCATGCGCGACATACAAACGGAGGACGGACGCTTCCCCGACGTGGCACCCGTGGGTGGCGGATTTGGCGGACTGCTATGGGGCAGTGCAGGCATTACGGTGCCTTACGAGAGCTTTACGCAATATGCCGACACGGTGATGCTGAGGGAGCACTACGAGGCCATGAAGCATTATGTGGATTATGTTCAGAAGGCATACATAGACCCCGAAACCCAAGTGATTGTGCAGAAATGGCAGGGCAACAAATTAGGCGACTGGCTCAGTCTGGAATACGAAAGGAGTGACAAATCCTTGCTGTGGGAGTGTTACTTCATTTATGATTTGCAAATCATGGCACGTGTGGCCAAGGTGCTCGGAAAGACGGCAGACGAACAACACTTTGAAGCATTGATCAAGAAACGGAAGGAACATTTCAAGCGTACGTACCTGCAAGCCGGAACGCTCAAGACCATCTACTCCTCTTTCGTACCAGATAAGAAGGGAGAGCTGGTGGACAACCAGACGAGCTATGTACTACCGCTGGCGTTCGGCATCGTAGAGGGCGACGAAGCCCAGCAGCTGTTGAAGCATCTGGAAGCCACCATTATGCGCTCGGGGAAAACCGACGTTGGTCAGCACTGTCCGCCCTATAGTCTGATGACGGGCTTCATAGGGACAGGCTGGATAAATCGCGTGCTCTCCGCCTACGGCAGGCCCGACCTGGCCTACCGGCTGCTGCTGCAAACGAGCTATCCCTCATGGCTCTACTCTGTGGAGCAGGGTGCCACCACCATTTGGGAGCGTTTGAACTCCTATACCCATACCGACGGCTTTGGCGGAAACAATGGTATGAACTCGTTCAACCATTACAGTTTCGGAGCCGTTGGAAGTTGGATGATAAATGACGTGCTCGGTATAGAAAGCGATGCCGAAAGCGCCGGCATGCAGCACTTCCTGCTACACCCTCAGCCTGATCCCACCGGTGGGCTCACTTACGCAAAGGGCGATGTGCAGACGCTCTTTGGCAGAGTGGAGAGCAAATGGGAAAAACAAGGCAGCGGCATATGCTATGAATTTTCAGTGCCTGGAAATACCACTGCCACGCTCACGCTGCCTGTGCCCAGTGGTGCCAAGGTAACGGAGAGTGGGGTTCCCGTCAAAGACAAGGGCAAAGGCTACCAGATCGAATTGCGTCAGGCGGATGCTTATATGGTTGCGCTCCACAGCGGACGCTATCGTTTTGAAGTAATGCCATGAAGGGCACCATAGGGCATTAAGAAAAGACAGCTTTCTCATGAATAGCATCCCCAAAATGATGAGTAGCGTTTTTCGCTTCTACCGCGACGGGTTCCGGCAGATGACGCTGGGGCGCACGCTGTGGGTGTTGATTCTCATCAAACTGTTCGTGATATTCGTCATTATGAGGCTCCTCTTTTTCCAACCAGCCATGAAGGGGCTCTCTAACGACGAAAAGCAGCAGCGCGTGGCTACAGAGATAGGCGCGCTGCAGGGCTTCAGCAACCGCTTTTCACCATCCATTCATCCTGAACAATAATAATCCCCAAGAGATATGAATCTATACATTGACACTTCGCTCGTTGACTGGTCAAGAGCACAGTTTGCCCTTACGGCCATGTACCACTGGCTGTTCGTACCCCTTACCTTGGGTCTGGGCGTGATTATGGGCATTATGGAAACCATTTATTTCGTCAAAAAGGACGACTTCTGGAAACGTGTCACGCAGTTTTGGATGAAACTTTTCGCCGTTAACTTTGCGGTGGGCGTGGCCACGGGTCTTATTTTAGAGTTTGAGTTTGGTACCAACTGGAGCAACTACTCCTGGATAGTAGGTGACATCTTCGGTGCGCCCTTAGCCATTGAGGGCATTGTGGCCTTTTTCATGGAATCTACGTTCATTGCCGTAATGTATTTCGGATGGAACAAGGTGAGCCGCTCCTTCCATCTGGCTTCTACATGGCTCACCACGCTCGGAGCCACTATTTCGGCTTGGTGGATACTGGTGGCCAATGCCTGGATGCAACATCCCGTGGGCATGGAGTTCAACCCCGAAACCGTTCGTCATGAGATGACGTCGTTTTTGAGCGTAGCCTTTTCGCCAACCGCCGTGGTGAAATTCGTGCACACCGTATCGAGCGGTTGGATGACAGGTGCCATATTCGTGATAGGCGTAAGCTGTTGGTATTTGGTTCGGGGGCGGAGTCTCCGCTTTGCCAAGGCCAGCTTAGCCGTGGGCACGGCCTTTGGCCTGTTGTCGTGTGCGTTTGTAATGCTCAGCGGTGACTTCTCGGGCGTTTCCGTGGCCAAGACGCAGCCCATGAAACTGGCTTCCTTCGAGGGTTTGTACGATGGTAGCGAGCATGCTCCCTTCACCGTGGCAGGCCCCATCAAGATTCCAAACATGCTCACCCTGCTGGCCACCCACAAGTTTACCGCCTTTGTGCCGGGTATCAACGACCTGATCAACGGCGGTTACCCACTGCCCGACGGAACTACGGCCCTCTCGGCCGAGGAAAAGATGGAGCGAGGACGTCAGGCCGTGGCCAACTTTTCTGCTTTTCGCGAGGCACTCCGAGAGGGACTCACCGCCGAGGCTGCCATGGCGCGCGGAGAACTACAGGAATTGATGCCCTATTTTGGTTACGGAAAAATTCAGGACAAAGCCGAATTGGTTCCTCCCGTTCCCTTGCTGTTTTGGTCCTTCCGCGTAATGGTGGGATTAGGCGGCTTTTTTGTGCTCCTGATTTTGGCCTTGTTGTATCTGCAACTCAAAGATCAAATCCTCCGTTTTCCACTGCTCCTGAAGGTTGCTTTCTGGACGATTCCATTGGTCTATGTTTGCAGTCAGGCCGGATGGATTTGTGCCGAAGTAGGCCGTCAGCCATGGGCTATACAGGATTTGTTACCCGTAAGTGCTGCCGTTTCGTCGCTGCAAAGTAGTTCGGTGAAGCTGACCTTCTTCCTCTTCCTGGCCATCTTCACGCTTCTGCTCATTGCTGAAATACGCATCATGTGCCGCGTGGTGAAGAAAGGACCTGAAGAATCAGAGAATTAAAAATGGAGAATTGAAAATACTGAATTGCGAATAGTACATTGTGGACCAGATAATTGACAATAAAAGAAAATAACTATGATAACCTATTCCTTCCTTCAACAATATTGGTGGTTCCTCATCTCGCTGCTTGCCGGCCTCTTGGTGTTTTTGCTCTTTGTGCAGGGCGGCCAGTCGCTTATCTACGTTTTGGGACCTTCGGAGGAGCGGCGCCGTCTGCTCATCCATTCCTTAGGGCGCAAGTGGGAGCTCACCTTTACCACCCTTGTTACTTTTGGCGGTGCTTTCTTCGCAGCCTTCCCCTTGTTTTATAGCACCAGTTTCGGTGGTGCCTATTGGCTCTGGATGTTGTTGCTCCTGAGTTTCGTGGTGCAGGCCGTAAGTTATGAATTTCAGTCGAAGTTGGGCAACGTCCTTGGTTCGCGCGGTTATCGTATGCTGCTGCTCCTTAACGGTTTTTTCGCACCGTTTTTGTTGGGCGTAACGGTGGCTACCTTCTTCCATGGTGCTGCCTTTACTGTTTCCAAGGACAACTTTGCCGATCTGGCTCAGCCAGTGGTATCGGCATGGGCTTCACCATACCACGGATTGGAAGCCTTGGTCAATCCGTGGAACCTCATGCTCGGATTTGGCGTGTTCTTCTTGGTTCGCGTGTTGGGTTCGCTCTATTTTATGAATAATATAGAGGACCAGGTGTTAGAATCGCGCTGCTCTGTGAAGCTGGTGGGTGACTTTGTATTGTTCCTCCTGTTTTTCCTTACCTTCTTCGTACATTTGCTACTCACAGAGGGTTTTGTGGTAGGCAATGACGGTGTGGTTGGTACAGAGCGGTATAAATACCTTCACAATTTTCTGGCCTTGCCCTGGGTGGCCGCAGTATTCCTGCTGGGCGTGGTGGGTATGCTTTATGGTAGTGTGCACACCATTCTCTCCAAAAGCTATCGGAAGGGTATTTGGCCGGCAGGCGCAGGCACCGTTCTCACCGTTTTGGCCTTGATGCTCACGGCAGGCTATCATTCCACGCCATACTATCCTTCTACGGCCGATGCGCAGAGTTCGCTTACCATTGCAAACAGCAGTTCCAGTTTTTTCACGCTGAAAGTAATGAGCATTGTTTCGCTTTTGATTCCCTTCGTGGTGGCCTACATCGCCTATTGCTGGCATGCCATGGATCGAGAATCCCTCACCTTGAATGAACTGAAGGGAGAGAGAAGTTCCGATTAATTACTGGGCAAAATAGTAGTACCACCAGTAGGTGGTTCCGTAAAGACGACGTGACAGGTTGCTCCGCTCCATGGGATGGGCATACTGTTTGAGGGTGGCAAGGAACTCGTCGTAGTTCATCTGCTCGGCTGCGGAAGGCTGATAGTCCAGAATAGGGTGCTCGCGATGGTTTTGGTAGAGTAACAGAGCTTCGCGGTAATGCTTGGGAAGTGTGTTCCTGTTGTTGGGACTGACATTGTAATATAGTGGTAATTCTGAGGCAAAGCGGTCTATTTGCTTGTAGAGAAGGAGTGTGCAAAGCCAATAATCCTTAAGCCTTTCTGCCGATGGGCCGTTCATCTGCTGCTCCAAACTGCTGAAGGCCTGAGTGGACGTAGGGATGAAGCCGTAGAGTGCCTGCAGACTGTCGGTAGGAAGAAACTGCTGGGGCACATCTTCACGAGTGAGCAGCAGTTGGTGGATGCCTTGGGGCAGGGGATATTCGAACAGCCGTTCGGGGAGTATGCCAGTGCGACTGAGAGCATAAGCCCTAAGTGCAGTGAACCGCTGGCTGGTGGACAGGGAATGTCGGCCTACGCGCAGTGCCTTTTCGGGGAGATTCTGCATCAAGAGACGCGAGGTGCGTAGTTCGTAGAGAGGAATATCGCCTGTTCGTGATAATAGGGCCACAGAACCCAACAGAATGAGCCATCCTGCCAAGGAAAGGTTTAATATGGATTTCCAATTATCGATGGTCCTTCTCTGGTTTTTCATTTTTAAAAAGAAGAAGCTCATGCCTGTCACGGCAATAAGCATATGTGCATAGTTCCATGCGCTTGGTGGTGCGGTGACGTAGGAAAGCAGTACCAAAACAAGAAGGGAGGGAATAAATGTCAAGAAATGAGTGGAAGGAGTGGTGCTAAGAAAGAGGCTAACGATTCGTCTAACTCCGAGTAGCAGCAGTGTTACGCCGATGGCTATGAGTAAGGGATGGCTGAAGAAGCTGCAACCCGTGAGTCGCATTATAGCCAGTGTGAGTGCATCGCTTTCAAGCCTCAGGACAAAGAAGAAGCTGAAAACGGAAAACAGAAGATAGTTTAGGAATTGAATCATAAATATCGGGGGCTCACATTTCTCTGTTTCTCGAAAGCACCTGTGCGGAGCGTGCTGGTAGATAGAGTTGGAGTCGAGCTAGATGGCGCTCTGACAGCGAAGTGTCGGGCAGAGAAAAATGTGTTATCTCGTCATCGGTGAGGCCAAAGCCGCCAAAAAGGGGATGGTCTGTGTTGAGTACTGTGCGGTAGCTGCCAGGAGCAACGGGCAGACAATAGTCAGCATAGCTCTTGGTAGGACTGAAGTTAAATACAAAGAGCAGGGAATCGCGACTGTATGCCAGTACCTGATCTTCGTCGTTCACCCACACTTGCTGCAAACTGGTGCGCTCAAAGCCAGGCAGCGATTTAAGCAACTGAATCATGGCGCGATCAAAACGGAGCAGGCAGGAATAGAGCAAGGATGGGTCATCGGCTAAATGCCACTGACGGCGCGCATAACGGTGGCTCCAGCCGTTGCCTTCGCGTGGAAAATCTATCCATTCTGGATGGCCAAACTCGTTGCCCATGAAATTGAGATAAGCACCATTCATGGTGGTAGCTGTGATGAGACGTATCATCTTGTGTAGTGCTACAGCACGTGATACAATGGGTGTTTCACTACCTTTCAGGAAGTGCCAATACATGTCGGCATCGGCCAGACGAAAGATAATGGTTTTGTCTCCCACCAAAGCTTGGTCGTGGCTTTCTGAGTATGAAACGGTGAACTCATCTTGCCGACGGTTGGTAAGTTCCCAATAGATGGAGGACGGACGCCAGTTTTCGTCAGGTTGTTCCTTGATAAGTTTAATCCAATAATCAGGAATGTTCATGGCCATGCGGTAGTCAAAGCCATAGCCACCGGCAGATTGTGGGCTGGCCAGCCCTGGCATGCCCGAAACTTCCTCGGCAATGGTGATGGCATGGGGACGAATCTCGTGGATGAGGCGATTGGCCAGCATGAGGTAGGTGATGGCGTTATCGTCTTCCATGCCGTTGTAATAATCTGCGTAAGAAGTAAAATTCTGGCCCATGCCGTGGCTTAGGTAGAGCATGGAAGTGACGCCGTCGAAGCGAAAACCGTCAAAGTGGAATTCTTCGAGCCAGTATTTGCAGTTGGAGAGTAGGAAATGGAGAACATCGGGCTTTCCGTAGTCGAAACACAGACTGTCCCATCCTGCGTGATGGCCGCGCTTTCCAGGGTAGAAGTATTGAGCCTGGTCACCGGCGAAAAGTCCGAGGCCTTCCTGCTCATTGCGAACAGCGTGGCTGTGGACCAAATCCATAATAACGGCAATTCCCAAAGCATGGGCTTCGTCAACGAGACATTTCAGTTCTTCAGGAGTACCAAAGCGACTGGATGGTGCAAAGAAACTGGATACGTGGTACCCAAAACTGCCATAATAGGGATGTTCCTGAATGGCCATGATTTGAATGCAGTTGTAGCCTTCTTCGGCAATGCGCGGAAGAATGAGTTGGCGGAACTCGTTCCATGTTCCAACCTTTTCTTCGTCTAATGACATGCCAATGTGGCATTCATAGATGAGCAGCGGATGGCGATCAGGTACGAAGTAGGGTATACGGAATTCATAACGTTCATCTGGCTCCCAAACCTGTGCTGAAAATAGGTGGGTTACGGGGTCTTGTACCACTCGACGGCACCATGCCGGTATGCGTTCTCCTTGTCCGCCCTTCCAGCGCACCAATAGCTTATAGTGCTGACCGTGGTGGATGGTTTTGGCAGGAATATGTATTTCCCAGACGCCGTGATCTAAGGCTTGAAGGCGGAATTCCTGAAGTTCCTGCCAATGGCTAAAATCACCAATAAGGTGAATGCTTGTGGCATTGGGAGCCCACTCTCTAAACACCCAATCTCCTTGCTCCGTATGGTGCAGACCGAAATAGAGGTGGCCTGAAGCAAACTCTGTGAGATTACTACAATTTTCTGTGAGCTTTTGTTCTACGTCTTTAGCGTGTAGCAAGCGGTCCACAATAGTTTGTTCGTATGGCTGCAGCCAAGGATCGTTCTGAATAAGAGATAGCTTAGGGGCAGGCATGGAAAAATAATAAAGGTAAAGAGAAAAGGTTAGGGCTGATTTTCGATGGCTACTCCGTGGTCATAGGTTCCCTGACGTACAATGTTTCCGTTTTTGTCTTTCTCTACAAATGGGCCGTGGCGTCGGCCGTCATGATAACTACCTTCGAAGCGCAAACCATCCTTGTCTTCCTCTATGCACTGACCATCTTTCACACCATTCTTGAATGTGCCTTTGAACTTTGTTCCATTAGCTAACCGGAGTATGCCTTCGCCGTGCATTTTTCCACCAGCCCACTGCCCCTGATATACGTCGTGGTTAGGCCATGTATATGTACCTTCTCCGTGGCGTTGGTTAGCTTTCCATTGGCCTTTGTATTCAGCTCCGTTCTTCCAAGTGTAGGTTCCTTGACCGCTTTGTTCGCCACCATGAAATTGTCCTACGTACTTATTGCCATTGCTGAAAGTGAAGATGCCGGTTCCTGTGCGTTCGCCATGTTGATATTCTCCTTCGTAAACGTTTCCGTTGGCAAAGTGGTAGATGCCCTTGCCATGTTGGGCGTCGTTGAGCCAGTCACCTTGATATTCGTCTCCATTGGCATATCTAAAGGTTCCTTTTCCATTGCGCTGATTATCATTCCAAGATCCTTTATATACGGAACTGTCGGGCCAAATGAAGGTGCCGTGGCCGCTTTTCTTGTCGTCCTTCCAATCACCTACGTATGATGCACCGTTTTTATATCGGTACTGTCCATGACCCTCTCTCTTGTCTTGCTTCCAGTCGCCATTGTATATGTCGCCATTATAATAGTACATGGTGCCCTCGCCCTGCTGAAAATCGCGATACCACAATCCTTCGTATCGATTGTTATTCATGAAATAGAATGTACCGCGTCCGTGTTGCTGGTCCTGAAGCCATTCGCCATCATATTTCTCTCCGTCGGTGAAGGTATAAATGCCTTTTCCTTGCCGTTTGCCTTTCACATATTCGCCTTCATAAACGTCGCCATTTTGAAAAGTTGTCTTACCACTGCCATTGGGTTTCCCTCCTACCAAATCGCCCTGATATACGGCACCATCCTTGAAGGTGTAGGTGCCAATCTTGAGTTTTTGCGCATTAATGGGCAGAAGGGCAGTGAATGCCACGGCTATAGAGAAGATAATCTTGATGTTCATATGTTCAGAAAGATGAATGTTCTTGTAAATATTGTTCAGCTCGGCGAAGGTCATCTAGAGTGTCAATACCGATCGTTTCCTGCTCTGTGAGGGCCACGCGGATGTCCAATCCGTTTTCCAACCAGCGCAATTGCTCCAGGGATTCGGCAATTTCCAAAGGAGAGGGGGCCAGCGATGTAATTTTTTGTAATGCTTCAGCACGATAAGCGTATAGACCGATATGCTTATAGTAGGTATGCAGGTTTAACCAGTCTTTCTGCTCCGCATTTCTCAGATATGGTATGACAGAGCGGCTGAAATAAAGCGCGCGCCCTTGTGTTCCTATCACAACCTTCGGGCTGTTGGGATTGAGCAAGGCCTGCAAGCCGTCTTCTTTCCTGAAGGGCTTGGCCAAAGTGGCTATATCGGTCTTTGGGTCATTAAAGCAGGAGCGAATGGCCAGTAATTGTTCAGGATGAATAAATGGTTCGTCACCTTGAACGTTTACGATGACTTTGGCTTTCAGACTACTCTTTTGATAGGCTTCCTGGCAGCGGTCGGTACCACTGCGATGATTCGTGCTCGTCATTACGACGTTTCCCCCAAAAGCCACTACGGTTTGAAAAATGCGCTCGTCGTCTGTGGCTACCACCGTATGGCTAAACACCGATGCCACCCGTTCATACACTCTTTCGATGATAGGTTTTCCTCCCAGCAGGGCCAAAGGTTTGCCTGGAAAACGGGTAGAGGCATAGCGCGCAGGGATAATGGCCATGAAGTCTTGTTCTGGCGTTAAAGGATGATGGGGATGCGATTCGGTTGCGTGCATGGTGTGATGTACTTCTTTTAATCAAACAATTCGTCTATGCCATTCTCAGGAATGGAGTCGTTTTCCATCTTGTTGCAGAGTTCAAAGTCATCGGGGAAATTAAACTTTTCCTCTGTGCTATATCCTAACGATTTGTCGCCATATACCTTATTCATATATTTAGCCCAGATGGGGAGCGCCATGCTGGCTCCTTGGCCGTATTCCATCAGATCGAAATGAATGTCGCGGTTCTCGCCGCCTACCCAGCATCCGGATACGAGCCGTGGCACAAATCCCATAAACCATCCGTCCGAATTGTTGTTGGTGGTTCCCGTTTTGCCTCCAACGACTCCTTTCACGTTATACTTGAAGCGGAGTCTGCGGCCTGTTCCCTGATCGATTACGGCCTGAAGCATATCCAGCATTTTGTACGAACTCTCAGCACTGATCACCTCGTTCAAACGTGGACTGAAACGCGAAATTACTTCGCCGTCGCCAGCCTCAATGCGCGTCACCAGCAAGGGTGCAGCACGCAGGCCGCGGTTGACGAAAGCTGTATAAGCACTCACCATTTCGGCCACGGAGATGTCGCACGTGCCCAAGCAAAGCGACATGGAAGGATATACGTCAAGGCTCTGGACGCCGAAGGTACGAATGAGCGATACCAACGCGTGAGGATTCATCAGACTCATAACGTGAGCTGAAATCCAGTTATTGGATTGTGAAAGTCCCCATTTGAGCGTCACGGTTTCGCCGTAGCGAGCCTTGCTGGCATTGCGTGGAGTCCACGGCTTACCGCCTACCATGTAAGTTTCCTGTACGTTGACTACCTCGTCGCACGGCGTGTAGCCGTTTTCCATGGCCAAAGCATAAAGATAAGGCTTGATGGTACTCCCAATCTGTCGTCGTCCCTGCATGCACATGTCGTATTGGAAATAGGCATAGTCCAAGCCACCTACGTAGGCTTTCACTTCGCCGGTTTGCGGATCCATTGACATAAATCCAGCCCTGAGGAACGACTTATAATACATTATGGAGTCGAGGGGGCTCATGGTCGTATCTACATCACCATGGTAGGTAAATACCGTCATGGGAACTTTCTGCCGAAACAGTTTGTCGATTTCTTCTTCGCTTTTTCCCTCCTGTTTCAGTACGCGGTAGCGGTCGCTTTGTACGATGCTTTTACGCACAATCTTCTTGAGCTGTTCTTTCGAAAGGGATTTGGAGAAAGGATAGCTTGCAGACTTCTTCTGAAGTTTCTCGAACTGCGGTTGCAAGTAGCCAGCCATGTGTTCCTTGACAGCCTCCTCAGCATACCGCTGCATGCGCGAATCTACGGATGTGAAGATTCTCAGTCCGTCCGTGTAGATGTTATAGGGAGTGCCGTCTTTTTTCAGGTTCTTGTTACACCAGCCAAACAGAGGATCGTTTTCCCAAGAAATGGAGTCGTCGTGATACTCCTGTTCCTGCCATGAAGCATAGGCAGAGCGTACAGGTCGCTTGGCCATCATGATGTGGCGCAGGTATTCGCGCAGATAGGTGGCCAGTCCTTCTTTGTGCGAAATTCGCATGAAGTCCAGCCCCAGTTCTGTTTGCTGATACTCCTTACACTCCTTCTCTGTGAGGTAGCCCTCATTCTTCATGAGGTTCAGTACGAGGTTGCGCCGTGCCAATACGCGCTCCGGACTCCGAATGGGATTATAGTAGGCCGGATTCTTACACATTCCTACCAGCATGGCAGCTTCGGGAACGGTCAGGTCGTGGGGATTCTTATTGAAATAGACGCGAGCTGCCGACTTGATGCCTACGGCGTGGTGTAGGAAGTCAAAATAGTTGAGGTAGAGCGTCAGGATTTCGTCCTTGGAGTAGTATCGCTCCAGCTTTACGGCGATTACCCACTCTATGGTTTTCTGCAAGATGCGTTCCGTGGAACTCGATGCGGTTTGCGTATAGAGCTGCTTGGCCAGCTGCTGCGTAATGGTACTTCCACCGCCGGCTTCCTGCTGCCCCATCAGGCCACGCTTCACCACGGCTCTGGCCACCGAGCGGAAGTCTATGCCCGAGTGCTCGTAGAAGCGCTTGTCTTCCGTAGCCACCAAGGCTTGCAGCAGGCAGGGAGCAATGTCATCATAGTTTACGAAGATGCGGTTTTCGCTCAGCGACCAAGTTCCCATCAGTACTCCGTCGGCACTCATCACCTGCGAGGCAAACTTGCTGATGGGATTTTCGAGCTCCTCAATGGGTGGCACGTAGCCTATCCATCCCTTGACAATGGCCGTGAAGAACATCACCGTTCCGATCACTCCCAACAGCAGGAGGAGCCATAGTGCCAGCAATATTTTTCTTACCATGTTTAGCTCGATGAAAAAAGTTGTTAGAATGAAATAATAAAATCTGTGCGGCAAATTTACAACTTTTTCTTCGTACCTTTGCAAACCTTCATCAAAAACTCTCGTCATGAACGTTGTTCCCTTCATCACGCCGCTTCGCAGGCTGCTGTCATTCCTTTTTGTTTTTCTGATGGTTTCGCCACGTATGCTGGCTGCCTCTGCTGCTGCCACGCTGTGGGTGGAAGCCGAAGGTTTTGCCCAAAAGGGTGGCTGGGTGGTCGACCAGCAGTTCATGGACGAAATGGGGTCACCTTATCTTCTGGCTCATGGCATGGGGCAGGCTGTTCAGGATGCCACCACTACCGTCACCTTTCCGGTGCCGGGCACGTACTACGCCTTTGTGCGTACTTACAATTGGACGTCGCCTTGGTATGAAGGCAAGGGCCCCGGAGCTTTCCAGTTGTTGGTGAACGGCAAGAAGACGCTCTCTTCTCCGTTGGGCGATACGGGTTCCTCCTGGCAGTGGCAGCCGGCTGGCAAGGTGAGCATCCGCCAGCTTGAGGCTACCATCTCCTTGCGCGACCTCACGGGGTTCGACGGCCGTTGTGATGCCCTGTTTTTTACCACCGATCCCTATATGGATCCCCTTCAGATAGACCGGCTCCGTGTCCTTCGTGAAGAGCAGCTCAAGGTTGTCGAAATGCCAACGGTTCACGAAGCCGACCTCGTGGTGTGTGGCGGCGGTACGGCCGGCATCAGTGCTGCGGCTGCCGCAGCACGCTTGGGACTCAAGGTGATTCTCATCAACGACCGTCCCGTTTTGGGCGGCAACAACAGTTCCGAGATACGTGTCCACGTGAGTGGTCGCTCCGGTTTGGGGCCATATCCGCGGTTGGGCGACTTGCAGAGGGAATTCAATCCGCGTCGCGGCGGCAATGCCAAGCCGGCAGACTATTATGAGGATCAGCGCAAGTTAGACTTCGTGCAGTCCGAACCCAACATCCGTCTCTTTCTCAATTATCATGTTCAGAAAGCGCAGACCCGTGACGGACGCATCGTGAGCGTCACGGCGTGCCACATTGAGACGGGCCAACAGCTTTCCTTCAAGGCACCGCTCTTTTGCGACTGCACGGGCGACGGCACCGTGGGCTACCTTGCCGGAGCCGACTGGAAGATGGGGCGCGAGGCGGCCGACGAGTTTCATGAAGACCGTGCTCCCCTTCAGGCCGATTCCCTCACGCTTGGTGCCTCCGTCATGTGGTATTCCGAAGAAGAAGCTAAGCCCTCCGCTTTTCCACGCTTCAGCTACGGCCTCCGCTTCACGCCCGACAATGCCGAGCGCGTTACTTACGGCGAATGGACCTGGGAAACTGGCATGAATATGGACAAGACACGCCAGATGGAGCGCGTACGCGACTATGGTCTGCTCGTGGTCTATTCCAACTGGAGCTGTCTGAAAAACGACGCTCCCGATTCCCTAGGCTACAAAAGGCGTCGCTTAGCCTGGGTGGCCTACGTGGCCGGTAAGCGTGAAAGCCGTCGACTCATGGGTGATTACATACTCAGTCAGAACGACATTACTCGCTACCTGCTCCACGAAGACGGCACTGCTGCCGCCTCGTGGCCCATCGATCTTCACTATCCCGACCCTCGCAACACCGAGCACTTTCCTGGCGGAGAGTTTAAGGCCATCAACCGCAATACCCACATCTATCCTTACCCCATTCCTTATCGCTGCCTCTACTCGCGCAATGTAGAAAACCTTTTCATGGCCGGCCGTTGCATCAGCGTCACCCACGTGGCCCACGGCTCCATCCGCGTAATGCGTACCACGGGCATGATGGGCGAAGTGGTGGGCATGGCCGCCAGTCTTTGCAAGAAGCATCAGATTCTGCCCCGGGCCATCTATCGCTATCATCTGCCCGAACTGCGCCAGCTCATGGAGCAAGGTGTAGGCAAGGCCGATACCCCCAACAATCAGCACTACAACGAGCCCTACATCCTCTCCGAACCGCCACAGTTCAAGGAGAAAAAATGATTTGAGGGATTCCTTTTACTTCTCTCACTTCTTACCTCATCAATTACTGTGCTCCTTCGGTGCTCCATTCTCAATTAATAAATATTTTCCATTTGCCTTGCTCCATTTTATGGAAATGTGTAATTTTGCGAAACAATTCACCCCGAAGGCCATGATGAGCATACCGTTCTTATCCGCAGTTTCCTCGCAAAGCCCCATCTCTTTGCTGAGCGAAAACTGGAGTATGCTTTTTCTCCCCCCCCCCGCCATATTGCTCT